>NZ_MXAN01000023.1 GCF_002027545.1 Moraxella lacunata | reverse complement strand
TTGGGGTGCGGTTCAAAGATATTTCCTGTTTTTTTATGATTAAGCCAAATTTTTTGTTAGGATTTGGCTGTTTGACAAATTATCAGCGAAATGCCATGGGCAGACGACAGGGGCGAATGCCGTGTTCGCCATTCATTACGCAAGCAAGGGTAATTACACCTGTGGTTGCGATTTTGCCATTTTTGAAATCATCATCATTTCGGTAGATATGCTGAGTGATGATAAGGCTTGCAGACTTTTTGACCACATCAGCGATGGTAACGACAAGATTGTCATCAACCAAAAGTGGTAATTTATAAGTCAAATCAGCACGGCTGACCACAAAATGCACTTTGCCTTGCTGTCCGTCTGTGCCATCTGCCGTCCCGTCCATCTCAAAAAAATAACCATCAAAACCAAGCGACGTTAGCCAATCTCGACGGCAATTTTCAAAAAATGTTAAATGATTGGCGTGGTAGACGATACCGCCAGCGTCTGTGTGGTTGATATAGACTTTGTAATGGTTGCTAAAAATAGGGTCTGTTTGAATGGTCATGTGCTTTTCCTAAGATTTTTAACCATTGTACACCGAAATATAAAAAATATCATCTTTTTTAGGATGTGTCTTTATTAAAAATTTGAAAATCAGGGCATTTTTAATGTGGTTTGTGTTAGAATGTAGGCATTCATTTTTGTAAAAAGGAGCAGTCCATGACTTATGATAACACCAACATTTTCGCCAAAATTTTGCGTGGCGAAATCCCTTGCCATAAAGTCTATGAAGATGACAAAACCCTTGCCTTTATGGATGTCATGCCACAGGCAACAGGTCATGTGCTGGTCATTCCAAAGTGTGAAGCGGTGGAACTGTCCGATTTGCCGTGCGAATATGCCTGTGCGGTGTTCAAAACCGCCCAAAAAGTCATCACCGCCCAACGCACTGCCCTAGGTGTGGACGGTATTGTCCAAATGCAACTTAACCACGCGGGTGCAGGACAAAGCGTGTTCCACTATCACATGCACCTAATTCCAACCCACGTCCATGAGCTAGGCAAGCATGAGAGTGTTATGGCAGACCAAGACGAGCTGACAGAGCTGGCAAGTAAAATCCGTGCGGTCATTGACAGCAAGTAGGTTGTTTTGAATATTTTCTACCTTGACCCTAACCCTGTACGCTGTGCCAGTTTTCATGGTAATAAGCACGTGGTCAAGATGATATTGGAATACGCTCAGTTACTGTGTACCGCTCATCATCTGTGTGACAACGTCCTTAGCGATGATGAGCGGGCGGTGCTGTACAAATGTACTCACCAAAATCACCCATGTGCGATGTGGGTGCGTGGCTCAAAGTCGCATTATGATTGGCTTTATCGGCTGTTTATCGCTCTGTGCGACGAGTACACGCACCGCTATGGCAAGGTTCATCTGACTGACCAAAAGCTCCGCCATATTTTGATAAACTGCCCCATCTCTACCGACACGCCCTTTATCGCACCCCCGCAGGTCATGCCCGATGAATATCAAGGCGATGATACTGTTAGTGCTTATCGTGCCTATTACCGCTGTGGTAAGGCGGATATTTTGGCATATACGGGTCGCCCAAGCCCCGATTGGTTGTAGGTGGCTATAAGCCCAAGTATTTAGCCTAAGCATTAAGGCAAAATCTCAATCACCGCATTCTCTACGACCGCCACAAACAGCTGGTCTATCTGGCGGTCTGTTACGGCGATACAACCATGCGTCCAGTCTTTGAGCAGATGATTTGCTCCGATGATGTCGCCAAGCCCGTTCTTGATTCCGTGGATTTTTATCGCCCCGCCTGCCGATTTACCGTGAGCTTTGGCGTGGGCGATGTCGGCTTCGTTGGGGTAGGAGATTCCTAAGTTTTTATGGTAACTGCTGTTGGCGTTACGGTCGTTTATGGTGTAAATCCCCTCGGGCGTTTTCATGTCGCCTTCAAATTCTTTATGTCCTATCGGGTTTTTGCCAAGCGATATGGGATAAATTTTTACCAAACTGCCTTGATATAAAGCGTGCATTTCTCGTTTTGATTTATAAACGATGAGTTTGTCAATCTGTGTGCCTGCCCTTAGGGGTGGTTGATTGACAAGTTCAAGCTGTCTGGGTGATAAGGTGGTGGCGTGTGCCGTGGGATTGGCAGGCGAGTTTTGATAAAAGTTAAATCCAAAAGCGGATAAAATGATAATGGCAAATAAGGGTAGGGCAAAGCGTTTTTTCATCATGATTTTGTGTGTTTAAAATTTTATCACAGCATGATTTAAATGGATAATTATGGAAAAAGTGTGAAAAATGGATTTTGTCAAAATGTAAAAACAAAAAACGCACCATAAAAATAGTGCGTTTTGTCATCAATGGGTTATTAACCCACAAACGCCCGTTCGACCACATAATCAGCAGGTACGCCCATGCGTGGCGATACAGTCAAACCAAAGTCATCTAAGATAGCAGACATATCGGCATTCATCGCCATGCTACCGCAAATCATCGCACGGTCATCGTCTTTGTTCATGGGGGGTAGACCGATGTCGGCAAAGAGTTTACCTGATTTGATGATGTCGGTAACACGCCCTTGGTTTTTGAACTCATCACGGGTTACGGTGGGGTAGTAGATGAGCTTTTCACGCACCCATTCGCCAAAAATCTCATCATTGGGCAGTTCGTTTTCAAAAAAGTCTTTATACGCCAAATCTTCGGTATGACGCATGCCATGTACCAAAATGATTTTTTCAAAGCGTTCGTACATTTCAGGTTCACGCACGAGCGATAAAAACGGAGCAAGTCCTGTGCCTGTGGCAAGTAGGTACAAATGCTTAGCGGGTAGTAAGTCATCAAGTACGAGCGTGCCAGTGGGTTTTTTGGAGACGAGCAGGGTGTCGCCCACTTTGATGTGTTGCAGGCGTGAAGTCAAAGGGCCGTCTTGGACTTTGATAGAGAAAAATTCTAACTCTTCTGCCCAAGCGGGGCTGGCGATAGAGTAGGCACGGACAAGCGGTTTGCCATCCACTTCAATGCCAATCATGGCAAATTCGCCACTTCTAAAACGCAAGCTGTCGCTACGAGTGGTCTTAATGGTAAATAGGCGGTCTGTCCAGTGATGGACGTAGGTTACGGTTTCGTTGATGAATTTTGACATGACGTTTTCCAGTGATTAAGAATGATTATCAAATCTGATATAATAGCAAATTTTGTGTATAATAGCGATTTTTTATGCCAAATTTTACTTAAAAATTGGCATATCCATTTGTCATTTTAGCATAAACCACCCAAAAATACCATGAACACACACGTTTTGCCGATTATCGGTTATCATAACTCGCCCCTATCCCAAAAGTTTGGCGTGCCACGTCAGCCCAACCTTGTCGCTGTCAAAAGTCATATTCGCTTTGTCGTCCCCTATGGCACACCTGATGCTTTTGTGGGCATTGAGCGGTATAGCCATTTGTGGATTTTGTGGCAATTTCATCACAACAAAGAGCAAGCCAATTTTCGTCCGCAGGTGCGTCCGCCACGCTTGGGCGGTAATGACAAAATCGGGGTATTTGCCACACGCAGTATGTACCGCCCGTCTGGGGTGGGGCTGTCGGTGGTGGGGCTTGATAGAGTGGAAGTGGTTGATAATCAAGTGATTTTGCACATTACAGGGGCGGACATGGTGGACGGCACGCCTATACTAGACATCAAGCCTTATCTGCCTTATGTGGACGGTGTGAATGGGGCGACAGGGTTTGATAAACCGACTGGGCGGAATGTTGTCTTTAATGATAAGGCACATGATGAATTTGATGTGTTGATAAAGTCGGGTTTATTAACCACTGATGATAAAGCACTCATCGGTGAGCTTATCGCCCAAGACCCACGCCCTGCCTACCGCCAGTCTGAAATCGGCGTGGTGTGTGCCATGCGATATGGGGCGGTGGACGTGGATTTTATGATGAACGAGTGGGGCGTGATGGTGGTGAGTGGGGTGCGGGTGATTTAGGGCTTGAAAAATAAATGAGATTGATTTAAAATAAGATTTTTTAGCTAAGGACAATCCCATGAAACTCATGAAAACCCATGAAACTCATGAAAAAATCACTCACCGCCATGCTACTTGGCATATCTCTAACCTTTACCATGAATGCCACCG
The DNA here is from genome assembly GCF_002027545.1 of Moraxella lacunata. GTDB lineage: Bacteria > Pseudomonadota > Gammaproteobacteria > Pseudomonadales > Moraxellaceae > Moraxella > Moraxella lacunata. Next base: position 31,196 of record NZ_MXAN01000023.1, on the reverse strand, counting down.
CCCAAGTGCCATCTGATGAATCGTTGATAAAATTCATGCAATTATCAGAGATGGACAAAGCCTTTGATCTTGGTATGCAAGGCAGTTTGAACGCACAGAGACAGCTTTTTGAAGCCCAAATCGCTCAAAAGGAAGGCGTAACTCCTGAGCAAGCCAAACAAGTAGGCATGGTATTTGAAAAATATGTGAATCAAGTTATAGGTCAAGTGATAACACCGCAAAGTCGCCAAAAAATAAACCAAATCTTTATTGATGTCGCCAAAAAATACTACACCCAAGAAGAGATTGATGCTTATAATGAATTTCTAAGCACGCCCATTGGCAAAAGCGTTGTTCAAAAAACCAACATAATGACACCTGAATACATGGACGAGCTACAAAAGTTGGTTGTGCAAATGCTGATTGACAACCCCAATCTCGATAATGAAAAAATGCAACAAGATATTGAAAAAGAGATAGAGCGGATTTTTGCAGAATGACTGATAAACACCGTTGTGATAACGGTGTTTTTTGTGGGCGACTAAAATCCCGACAAAATTTTTAAACTTGCCTTTAATAGGTTTGATGTGGTCAGCTCATCATCGGACAGCGACTGTTTGGCGGTCTTAATGGCGGATTGGGCTTCCTTTTCTTTATAGCCTAAGCTCACCAATGCACTTTCGGTTTCATATATGGCGTGCATGGGGTTGGCGGTGTGTGTTGGCTCATCTTGGGTGGTGGTTGGGGTAAATAAATCGTCCGATGTGCCGTCTAATTTGCCTTTTAATTCAATGATAAGCCGTTGGGCGGTTTTTTTGCCAATGCCTGCCACGCGAGTTAAGGCGGGTTCATCGCCATATTCTACCGCTTGGTGTAGTTCGCTAGGCGGTAAGGTTGAGAGTATGGCAAGTGCCATTTTTGCCCCCACGCCATTGATTTTGATGAGTTTTTTAAAAATTTCTCGCTCAGACTTGTCAGTAAAACCAAACAGCAGATGAGCGTCTTCACGCACGACCAGTTGCGTATAAAGCGTAACGTTCATGCCGACAGACAGCGTACAAAACCCACCAATGGGCATTTCTATCTCATAGCCAATTCCGCCTGATGTCATGACACAAGCGACAGGGGCGGATAGATGGGCGACTTGCCCTGTAATCATACCAATCATTGTTTTTCCTTTAAAATACAAATAAGGACGAATCTCTTCGTCCTTATGTACGATTTATATCGATTATTTATAATATTCCACCATTTTCTCTAATGAGATTGGGCGAATTTTGCTGGCATGACCTGCCGAACCAAAGGCTTCATAGCGAGCCACACAGATGTCTTTCATGGCATTCATGCTTGCTTGTAAGTATTTGCGTGGGTCAAATTCAGCAGGATTGTCATTCATAAATTTACGAATCGCCCCTGTGCTTGCCAAACGCAAATCGGTGTCAATGTTGATTTTACGAACACCGTGCTTAATGGCTTCGACAAGTTGCTCCACTGGCACACCATAAGTCTCGCCAATGTTACCGCCATTTTCGTTGATGATTTTTAGCCACTCTTGGGGAACGCTTGATGAGCCGTGCATGACAAGGTGAGTGTTTGGCAGGGCTTCGTGAATCTCTTTGATGCGGTCAATCGCCAAAATATCGCCAGTAGGCGGACGGGTGAATTTGTACGCACCGTGTGAAGTCCCCACCGCAATGGCAAGAGCGTCCACGTTGGTATCGGCGACAAATTGACGAGCTTCTTCAACTGATGTCAAAAGTTGGCTATGGTCAAGCACGCCTTCTGCACCCACGCCGTCTTCTTCGCCTGCCATACCAGTCTCTAAGCTACCCAAACAGCCGATTTCGCCTTCGACTGACACGCCACACGCATGAGCCATTTTGACGACTTCACGGGTTACGCCCACGTTATAATCATAATCGGCAGGAGTTTTGCCGTCTTCTTTCAATGAGCCGTCCATCATGACAGAGCTAAATCCAAGCTGAATGGAGCGTTGGCAGACAGCAGGGCTTGTGCCATGATCTTGGTGCATGACGACAGGAATGTGTGGCCACTCTTCAATGGCGGACAAAATCAAATGACGTAAAAAGGGAGCTCCTGCGTATTTTCTGGCTCCTGCCGATGCTTGTACGATGACAGGCGAGTCGGTCTCGTCTGCTGCCATCATAATGGCACGCATTTGTTCTAGGTTGTTTACGTTAAAGGCGGGCAAACCGTAAGCGTGTTCGCCTGCATGGTCAAGAAGTTGGCGTAAGGATACAAGTGCCATGATAGCTCCAAAATGATTAAATTTGTCAAATTATATCAAAAAAAAACGTGAAAATCATGGTATTTTGTATCAAATCACGCAGTTATTGTTAATTTTCTGGATACCAAAAACAAATCAAATAAAAATTTATCAATAATCATTATTTTTAAAACAAATTATTTGTAATAAAATGTAATAGACTTCTTTCCAAACCCTGATTTTTATGGATTTTTAAAAACTTCAACCCCAATACTTATAAGGGTTTATTTTTAGTTTGGAAAGAGATTTAATAAAAGTCGCCACAAGGCTATCTTGAAACATGTGAATATGGTATTATCATAAAACCCAATAAATGATTGGATAATTCATTTGTTTAATTATAGGACACCTTGATGAAAAAATTTAGCACCAAGGCAAAGTATGCCATTTTACCATTGATGTTGTCGGCATTAATGGCATGTAGCGATAAAGCCCCCGAAACCGCCAGTGAGCCTAAGAGCGAGCCAACACCTACCGCACAGCCCCGACCACGGGTGAGCAAGCCAGTGCGAGTGCCACTGCACCCAACGCTCAAATTTATGTGGTCGGTATCGATGCTAACTATCCTCCTTATGATTTTAAGGATGAAAATGGTAACGCCCAAGGTTTTGACGTGGACATCATCAAAGCCATCGCTGAAAATCAAGGCTTTGGCGTGGATGTCATTCCTCAGGATTGGGAAGTGCTTGTCAAAGGCTTGGATAATGCCCAAAGCCATATTGTCATGTCAGGTTTTTCAAGAAACGATGAGCGAGAAGCAAAATACTTACTTTCTAATACCTACGCATGGGGACGAGATGCACTTGCTGTTTCCGCAGAAAACAACAGTATCAAAAACTTAAAAGATTTAAATGGCAAGAAAGTTGCAACATTGGCTGATAGCCCCTACATTCCGCAATTGGAAGAAGAGATTGGTCAAGGTAATCCTAGTATTATTGGAAAGCCATCCGCATTCTTAGCTTTTAAAGAATTGGCGACAGGCAATGCTGAGGCGGTATTGGCAGATGAAGGTGTGCTACGTTACTATGCCAAGCAGTTCCCTGAGGTTGACTTTAAAATCGTCGGTGAGGGTGAGGCTTTTGAGCATTACGACATGGTTATCATCACACCAAAGTCTGAAAACGAGTTGATGGAAAAAATCAATGCAGGACTTGCCAACATTGTCGCCGATGGCACTTATGCCAAAATTCATGAAAAATGGTTTGATGTGGCACCAGAGCGATTACCTGCCACAAAATAGGTTAAATTGCTTAAAAAGACTTGGTATTTCCAAGTCTTTTTTCATTGATAAGGTTTGTAAAAAAGCAAAAGGATGGGAGTTAATAAAACCACCGCCCAAACCCCAACCCACGCCCCAACACCCACCACCGAGCCAAACACGCCCGATAGGATAACCAACGTCAAAAGCCATTGGAAATTTGTAAAGATGAAAGTTAGGGGTTTGTCTTTAAAATTAGGGGATTGAATCGCCATAAGTTTTCCTTTGTTTTGCAAATTTACACCCACATCAGTTTGGCAACTTTGGGAGCATGAGCAATCAGCTCTTCTTGACCGTTAGTGATTTTGACGATTGATTTGCCGTTGGAGATGACAACATCATCATCTGCAAGACAATACGCCATAACGCCTTTTTTGATGATTTGTATCTCACCTGTGGGCAGGCATTTTATCAGCTCCCAACTTTTGGGAATAAAGCCTGCAAACTTCTCGCCGTCCGCTTGATTTTTTAGCAAATTTTTATCCGCTTTGACAAGATTTCCCTCAATAAACAGCTCTTCTTCGCTCTTGGGTTTGGTGCGAGCGGGGTTAGCACCTGACGTTTTTAAAGATTCGCCTGAATAGCGTTTGGTAAAAAAGTCCAGCCAGCCCACGATGGCTTTTAGGATTTTAAAAGGTGCTGTGAGCAGGTCTTTGGCAGTACCCACAGGGTCGGTGCTATCATGCTCACGGTAGGGTCGTCTGATGGCATAAAGGTTGCCTTGGGTGTCCATAATGGGTGCAAAATAGTCAAATTTATCGTCTGCCAGTACCGTCTCAAGTTCACCCGTGGCGAGGTCTAAGCGATTGACTTGACGGGGACTAAACACAACGTTATCTTGGGTGTACGCAAGTCCACAAGAATCATAATAAATCACAGTGCTGTTATTGGGGTCTACGCTTGGGTTTTTGTCTTGGCATTCGCCTTCGGTAACAAACTGCGTGCGAGCACTGTCAAGCGATAATACGCACAAATGTCGCTCACCATAAGGACTGGCGTAAGAGGTGTCGCTTGCCGAGGCGATAATTCGCTTATTTGTTGAATCATAGCACAAATCAAATACCTGAAAATCGCTCTTGCGTAAAATCAGCCCCTCGCTTGCCGTGTCGCTACCGATTGGTTTGGACTGAATCGCTGTACCTTCTTGCAATCTGGCACTATAGACATAGGTGTTGTCGTCCATAAAAGCAATGGCGGTGGGGTAAATTGCGTCAAAATCATCCTGTTCTGCTTGTGCTGTACCCATAAACATTGCCCCAGCACCTTCGGTTTTCCATGCTCTTCTGTCTTTGATTTGTTTGATATTTTTGGTGTATTGATTGATGGCTTGGCAAGAAATGGTGGACTCTTTGCCGTTGTCAAGTTTGAGTAGATTTTTGGTGCTGATATAATAGACTTCTTTCCAAACCCTGATTTTTGTAGATTTTTAAAAACTTCAACCCTAATACTTACAAGGGTTTATTTTTAGTTTGGAAAGAGATTTAATATAAAGTCGCCATAATAATGCCTACTGCATAAAAAGGTTTATTATACCAACTCTTGGATTTTTTGGAAATTTTTTATGATAAATGCGTGATTTTTGGTGGGATATGTCAAAATGATAGATATGGATAAGTAAATTATGTTTGGAATTATACATAAAAGCACATAAAAAAACCGCCTTTATCTGTATAAAAGCGGTTGTTATTTGTAAATTTAATCAATGATGACCTTCTTTGGCGTGGTTTAGCGTGTGTTTGGGGATATAGACAGTTAAGTTTTCGTCAGCAACCACGCATTGGCACGATAGGCGAGAGTTTGGCTCTAAGCCCCACGCACGGTCAAGCAGGTCAGCTTCTATGTCGTCCATTTCTTCTAGGCTGTCAAAACCTTCACGGACAACCACATGGCAAGTGGTACACGCCTTGGAGCAGTCGCAAGCGTGTTCAATGTTAATGCCGTGTTCATGCAAGCCTTCAAGCAGGTTTTCGCCTGAGTTTAGCTCAACAGTCGCCCCGTCTGGGCAGATTTCGTGGTGGGGAAGTACGGTGATTGTTACCATGATACTCACTTTTATTTTTAATGGGTTTTGGACAACTGTCCAACCTACGGATTTTTAAGGGTTGATTTTTTAACAATTAGGGACTGGGTTGAGCAATTGCAATTGCCCCTGCTTGATAGAAATGCAATCATTTCCAATCGCTTGCCTTTGTCCCTGCCAATGCCTGTTTGACATTTTGGTTCATGATGACGGACGCAAAATTATCCGACAAAGGTTTTAATTCGCTCACCGCCTTATTCAGCATTGTCTTATCATCGGCAGTTTGGGCGGTGTCAATGGCGGATTTGACGGCGGTTATTTTTTCGCTTAATTTGGCTTTGTCGTTGTCATCAAGTAAGTCGCCAAATTCTGCCAATGCCGATTGCAATGCCAAAATCTCACGCTCGGCTTCTACTTTGGTCTCGATGAGCATACGCTTTTCTTTGTCAGCTTTGGCGTGGATGAAACCTGCTTTTAAAAGTTCTTCTTGTTGCTCTTCGGTCAGCCCATAGCTTGGCACGACATCAATTTTACTGGCGACTTTGGTGGTCGTCTCCATTGCCGATACGGTCAGCTGTCCGTTAGCGTCAATGGCAAAGGTAACTTCCACACGGGCAAGCCCTGCTTTCATGGGTGGAATGCCTGTTAGCGTAAAATTCGCCAAAGTGCGACAATCCGCCACGGTCTCACGCTCGCCTTGCACCACATGAATTACCATACCCGTCTGAGCGTCCGTGTGCGTGGTAAAGGTCTGTCTGCGTGCCACAGGAATGGGGGTGTTGCGTGGAATGATAACTTCGGTCAGTCCGCCCATGGTTTCAAGCCCAAGCGATAGGGGCGTTACGTCCAGTAGGAGTAGGTTATCGTCTTGTTTGTTGATGAGCTGATGAGCAAGCCGTGTCGCCCCAAGTGCCACGACTTCGTCAGGATTGATAGAGCATAAGGGTTTTTTATCAAAAAACGCCTGTACCGCATTTTGCACAATTGGCATACGAGTAGAGCCGCCGACCAGCACCACTTCATCAATGGCGGTTTTGTCAAGGCGTGCATCAGTTAGCACTTGTTCGCATAGTTGCAAAGTTCTACGAATCACAGGCTCACAGATTTGGGCGAGCGTGTCTCGGTTTAGTAGCGTGCTAAATGGCACACCGTCAATCTCAACGTCTACCGACACCGCTTGACGCTCGGAGAGTTTTTGCTTGTAGCTTTTGGCAAGGTTGGCAAGGGTGCTTTTTTGGGCGTTGTCCACGTTTTTGGGGTCATGTCCTGCCGATTTGATAAAGAAATTGGCAATCAAACGGTCAATGTCATCTCCGCCCAAAGCCGAATTTCCGCCCGTGGCTAAGACTTCAAACACCCCGTCTTTTAGGGACAACACCGACACATCAAACGTCCCCCCGCCTAGGTCGTAAATCAGATAAGTGCCTGTCTTGGCGGATTTGTCAAGCCCATAGGCAATGGCGGCGGCGGTCGGCTCATTTAATAGGCGTAATACGTTAAGCCCGATGCTTGCCCCTGCGTCTTTGGTGGCTTGGCGTTGGGCTTCGTCAAAATAGGCAGGCACGGTAATCACCGCCCCTTGTATGCTATCAGGCGGTAGGCTTGCCTTGGCGTGGTTGTAGAGCTTGGCTAGGATATGGGCGGACGTTTCAACGGGCGATTTGTCACCTTGTGCGGTAACGAACGCTGGCATGGCGTTGTCGCCCCCAACCAATTCATAAGGGTGGCTAAATTTAATGTCTGCCAAAGACCGCCCCATAAAGCGTTTGGCGGAGATAATGGTATTTTTGGGGTCGTTGTAAGTCAAGGCGTGCTTGCCGACAATGGGGGTGTCTGCCTTGTCGCCATAATATACCACACTCGGCAATAGGGGGCTATCGCCAAAGGGCAACACGTCCGCCCGTCCTGAGCGTACCACACCCACAAGCGAATGAGTCGTCCCCAAGTCTATGCCTAAGGCGTAGCGGTGCTGGTGGGGTTTGGCGGATTGGTTGGGTTCGCTGATTTGAAGTAGAGACATGGTATTATGGTATTTTATGGTTTTACAAGTTGGCTAAAATTTTAACATGGTTTTACTCATTTGGGATAAATTGGGTGTTAAAATTTTTGGCGTTTTATGGGTTGTTTAAATCTTTTAAATTTTTAAAAATAATGCTTCGCTCTCAACTTAAAATTATAACTTATTGATTATTCAATAACTATTTCCAAGTTGTAGGGGCGAATTGCAATTCGCCCTTGATAAATCAATCATTTATATAAAGTTGAGAATGGGGCAAACAATTAAAAATCACACATATAAATCATCATCTTGCCCGTCATCTTGGCTTGATGATTTGGATAAAGCGTCCGTCATGTCATCGTGCAATTTACCCAAAAAGCGTAATTTTTGGGCGATGATTTGGGCGGTTTGCCAGTCTTTTGCTTGATAAACACTATCAAAGTTGTCTGCCGTTTGATTCATTAAGGTATTGATATTGTTGGCAATTTGACTGATTGTATGTTTGTCATTGTCAAAAATGGCATCTTCTAGCTCCATGCGATAGCTCATCATTTGCATTAAAAATAGCTCATCGGCAATGGTTTTGTCCGAATGAAACGCCACGCCTGATAATTCAAGCAGATAAATAGCACGGCTGTCATCACGATTTAGGGTGTCAAAAGCGTGGTTAATCAAGGCGGTGTTTTGCTCGGCTTGGGCGATATTGTCGGCATTGTCGGGGTGGTGCTGTTTTTGCAGGTTCAAAAAGGTCGCTTTTAGGGCGGATTTGTCAATGCCAAACGCCACAGGTAGCCCAAATAATTCAAAAAAATTATTGGTTAATAAAACCATACGTTACACCGTAAAGGATTCGCCACAACCGCATTCGCCTGTTTGGTTGGGGTTTGTGAATTTAAAGCCAGAATTTAGCCCTTCGGTAACGTAATCCATTTGTAAGCCGTCCAGATAGACAAGGCTTTTTGGGTCCACGAACACGCTCACGCCGTCATTGTCAAATCGTTCATCGGTGTCGTTTGGCTCGTCCACAAATTCAAGCACATAGGCAAGACCTGAACACCCTGCCGTTCGTACACCCACACGAATGCCCACACCGCTTCTACGATTTGCCAAAAAGTCTTTGACGTGCGTTATCGCTCGGTCTGTTAGAGTAATCATAAGTCTTTCCTATGTTATTGAATTTATTGGAAAATTAAGCAGTTGCTGATTTTGCTTGATAATCTTCAATCGCCGCCTTAATCGCATCTTCTGCCAACACAGAGCAATGCACCTTAACAGGGGGCAGGGCAAGCTCTTGGGCGATGTCTAGGTTTTTAATGGCACGGGCTTCGTCAATGGTTTTGCCTTTTAGCCATTCGGTAACAAGCGAGCTTGACGCAATCGCCGAGCCACAGCCATAGGTTTTGAATTTGGCATCTTCGATAATGCCGTCATCGCCCACTTGGATTTGCAAACGCATGACATCGCCACAGGCGGGAGCTCCGACCATGCCTGTGCCAACGTTTTTGGCGTTTTTGTCTAGGTTGCCCACGTTGCGGGGGTTTTCGTAATGGTCAATGACCTTGTCTGAGTATGCCATAATGGTCTCCGAGTTGCTAATATTGCTTGGCAATATTTGGCTGATTTAAATTGGGTTAAAGGTTGGCAATCATTGCTATTTTGTTTGATACCAAGTATCTTTGTCTATATTACCTTGCCAAATAAAATTGGTTGGTGTTAATAACTGTGTATTTTTATCAAAATACATCGGCTGTATCATTTTTTCAAAATATGTGCCATTATCTTTATCATGGTGGTAAATAGGATTTAAACAAGTATGAATAATGTATTCTTTTTCGTTTTTTAATACCGTGATAGAGCCGTCTTTGAGTAACTCATCAGCACTTTTGTTCTTTTCATATAATTCACGCATGGCAAGGCTATATGGGTCTTCATTATCGTGAAAAAGCATTTCATACAAATCTGGATTTTGATGATAATCATCTAACCGCTCAATACTCTTTTTATCAAGCTCCACACCTTTAAAATAATAGCGTGTGTCATTGTCAAATTGGCTTTTATAATATTCTGTTGTATTAAATTTCGTTGTATGGATGATTTTATCATCTTTTAATATTAGCGTATGCGGTGGTGATGTTAATAAAAAATGATGACTTGGGTCTAAACCGACATACAAATCATGCTTGCCTTTTTTAATTTTATCAAGCGAATATCGCACCATGTGATAGTCTTTGTTATATTCTTCTTTTTGCCCAATAAATACATAATTGGCAGAAGTTGGAATATTAAGGCGATATTCTTGGCTCTTTAAGGGTGTGCTGGTATAATCAATGTTGGATATATCAATTTGGCATGGTTTAAATGCTCATTTTCACTAAAACCCAATACCGCCTGCACGCCTTCAATACCATAATAAGTCATTTTGGTAAAATTAGAAGTATCAATAACAATCTGTGGCGATGTTACTGTCTTTTCTTTATCAAACCAAGCAGGAAATAAGGTATTAAAGAAACTTTTTTGTGTGGTATTTAATACCTTATCATCAGCTTGATTTTGCAGGTGCCAATGACCTGCCCATACTCCTATAAAACCATAAGAACCAAGCTCTTGACAATAATCACCATTCTCAAATAGATAATGTTTGTGGATTACGCCTTCACCATGATGTGAATAAACGCCTGCAATGTCAGTATTTGCCAATGCAATATGGGCAAATGACATGATAATTGCTGTGATTAAGTGCTTATGGTTCATGGTTTAATTCTTTTGGTAAAAATCAATGCTCTTGCCATTCAACCTTACTAAAATCAACCCCTTCTTTAAACATATCCCAAAGGGGCGACAGCTCACGCAGTTTATTTACCGCATCGGTGATTTGGGCAAGAACATGGTCAATGTCCTCATCGGTGGTATAGCGACCGATACTAAAACGAATGGACGAGTGAGCCAACTCATCGGGGCGACCGATTGCACGCAGGACATAAGACGGCTCTAAGGTTGCCGACGTACACGCCGAACCAGACGACACCGCCAAATCTTTTAGGCTCATCATCAGGCTCTCGCCTTCGATAAAGTTAAAGCTGACGTTTAGGATGTTTGGGACGCCTTGTTCAAAACTGCCGTTAAGATAAATCTCTTCAATGCCCTGTAAGCCATTCCACAGCTTATCACGCAGGCGAGTAATATGGGCGTGGTCTTCATCAAAACGTTGAACGGACAAGGCAAACGCTTCGCCCATACCAACAATCTGATGCGTGGCAAGTGTACCAGAACGCATACCACGTTCATGCCCACCGCCATGCTGTTCGGCTTTGATACGCACACGGGGCTTACGGCGAACATACAACGCACCAATGCCTTTTGGACCGTAGATTTTGTGGGCAGAAAAGCTCATCAAATCGACTTTTAGCTCTTCTAGGTTGATTTTGATTTTGCCAACGGCTTGGGCGGCGTCTACATGGAACAGTACGCCCTTAGCACGGGTAATCTCACCAATACTGGCAATATCTGTTACCGTGCCCAGTTCATTATTTACCGCCATGAGACTGACTAAAATCGTATCGGGGCGAATGGCTTCTTCTACCTGCTCAGGCGTGATAATGCCTGTGGCTTCTTGGGGGATAAGATAGGTAACTTCAAAACCTTCTTCTTCTAATTGACGGCAGGTGTCTAGGATTGCTTTGTGTTCAATCTTTGATGTGATGATGTGTTTGCCCTTACCATGATAAAAATGAGCCACGCCTTTTAGGGCAAGGTTATCCGACTCAGTTGCCCCACTGGTAAACACAATCTCACGGGGGTCAGCACCGACTGTCTCGGCAATCTGCAAGCGGGCATTTTCTACCGCTTCTTCGGCTTGCCAACCAAAGCCGTGTGAGCGACTGGCAGGATTACCAAAAATCCCGTCAAAAGTCATGTAGTTGACCATTTTGTCGGCGACTTCTTGGGCGACTGGCGTGGTGGCGGCATAATCTAAATAAATAAGTGATGACTGGCTCATGCTGGATTGACCCCTAAGTTAATTGTATTGATTGAGTTGGTTTTGTCGTTTTTCTCGCCAATCATTTTTGTTGTTGGCGGTCAGCGATGTACCCTGTATGCTTAGATTCTAAGAGTTGGGCTAGGGTAACATTGCTCAGATAGGCTTCGATGTGGTTTGATAAGTTGTGCCATAGGTCGTGCGTTAGGCACATCTCACCGTCTCGGCAGTCGCCTTTACCGCCACACTGCATGGCGTTAATGGACTCATCAACGGCGGTGATGATACTCATGATGTCAATCTCGTCTAAGGGTTTGGCAAGATGATAACCGCCAGACGCCCCACGAGTACTGCTGACCAAGCCTTTTTTGCGTAGCTTTGAGAAAAGTTGTTCAAGATAAGAGATAGAGATAGATTGACGCTTTGCAATGTCAGACAAGGACACCGCCCCTTGATGGCGACTTTCTTGTACCGCCAAATCAAGTAGGGCGGTCACCGCATAGCGTCCACGTGTTGTCAATCGCAGAATATGGTTTCCAAATTGCCTAGCCTAACGTTGATGGCAACTAAGCTAGGCGTGGGTAAATAATATGTGACTATTATAATAATTCCTAGTAATCCAGTCAAGATTATTTTTTATCAAAGTAATTGATTTTTGCCATTGATAAAATTCATCATAAATTTATCTTTTGAATGAACTATTAAATATAGTCCAAATCAAGCCAAAAATTGATAGTTGTCATAGCATGGCTATCATAGCATGACAGACGTGGTTTGCAATCCGACTAAGGGGGTAGGAATTGAATGTTTGGCGTTAGGGCAAAAATCAAGCCAATAAAATAAATAACCCATAAAATGAACAAAAAGGCGGAAGATTCGCCTTTTTATGAGTAAAAAACAATCAAACAAAGTTCATGATGATGGCAATCAGTGCGATGACCCCCACCACAACAAGAGCGATAAAGGTGCTTTTTTGTTTGCCTTGTAGTTCGATGAGAGCGGTATTTAGCTTGTGGTTATGCACCGTTAACTCATCAATGCGAGCGGACTGCTCGGCGATTTTGGCTTTGTAGTTTTCTTGTTTTTCGGCTTTTTGTTCGGGGGTGGGGGCAGGTTTGCCTTTGACTTTGCCAAGCAGGTTTTGAATGACACCGCCCACGCCCAACTGCACCAAAAACGCCTTAAAGTCATGCACGTCCTCATGGTCACCACGAATTTGTAGTGACTCAACACTACTACTTTTGTGCGTGGTGATGGCATTCATCAGCTGAAAGCTGTATGCATTGACCGTCATGTCAGGCGTGGTCTTGTCATTGGGTAGGCGGTCATCGAGCAGTACACCACGATAGCCAAACGTGGCATAAAACTGCACATGGGGCAGGTAGGTGCGAATGCAGACCACCGTACCACGCTCGGCAAGCGGGTAGGCAAGCTGTCGCAGTGTGGGGTCAAAACGGAGTATCAAAGTGATGGCTGATTCTAAAAACACCAATAGAACATTTAACAGTCCACGAGACACACCACCGTTGTCATCATTGGTGCGATAGGTCGGCTGTGGGTCGTTGGGCTTGGTGCTATGGGTCGGCTGGTCGGTCATACAGATATTATCAATTCACAAAATAATGCTAATGATAAGATGATATCCAAAAAAAGTAAACCACCTTAATGTAACTAATGCGTGATTTTTTGGCAAAAAAGGATAAAAGTAGGCTTTTATCGTAAATATCCCGCCTTTGATGGGGTATTTTTGTAAAAAAGATAAAAATATTTTGCCATACCCCTTGTAAAATGGGCAATACCCTTATACAATGCACTCAAAATAAGCCCAAGCGTGTGTTGTGGGCTTAGAATTTGCTTTTGCCAACTTCATCGGTATTGCGAGACTTGGCAAAATGTAAATTCATTTCACATTCTTATCATCAACACCATGAGGACAAATCATGAATAAATCAGAATTAGTAGATGCTGTTGCCAGCGAAGCAGGTCTTACCAAAGAGCAAGCCACCAAAGCCATTAACGCTTTCACGTCTAGCGTACAAGGTGCCTTAGAGCGTGGCGATGATGTGGTATTGGTCGGTTTTGGTACTTTTAGCGTCAAAGAGCGTGCTGCCCGTACCGGTCGCAACCCTAAGACTGGCGAGTCACTACAAATCGCTGCCAGCAAAGTACCAGGCTTTAAAGCAGGTAAAGGTCTAAAAGATGCGGTAAACCCCGCCGAAAAAACTGCCAAAAAAAGCAAAAAATAATTTTAACAATTTTCACATTGTTTAAATATTTAAAATTAAAAACGCACCCCATGTCGGTGCGTTTTTTGTTGGGAGAGTTTTTTGGAGATATTAAAAATCGGGGCGTGTTAGCGTTTATCAAACTGACTTTGACACAGCTTAATAAACTCACCGCCAAATTTGCGAATGTCGCTGTCATCACGCACCGCAATCCAACTGGTAAACCGCCCAAAATGACTGATAGGAATGGCAACAAGGTCGGGGTAGTTGGCAGGCTCGTACGCCATCTCGGCAATGATGCCCACACCCAGACCTGCCGATACATAGGTGCTAATCACGTCTGAGTCTAGGGCGGCAAGCACGATTTTGGGTTGTAACCCTGCCTGCTCAAACGTCCTATCAATGGCACTTCGCCCTGTAAAACCGCCATGATAAGTAATGATGGGAAAACTTGCCAGCTCAGGCAAATCCACGCCATCCATCACGTCTGCCAGCTCTGCCAGCTCATGGTCTTTGGGGGCGATGACCACGTGCGACCAGTCATAATAGCGATGACAGCGTAGCACGGCATTGTTGAGCAGGCTCTCGGTGGCAATGCCAATGTCGGCTTGACCACGAATGACCATTTGGGCGATGGTCTCGGGGTCGGCTTGTTGTAGCACCAGATTGATCTTAGGGAATTTTTGCAAAAACTCCTTGACAATGGTGGGTAAGACATAGCGGGCTTGGGTGTGGGTGGTGGCAACGGTCAGCGTGCCTTCTTGGGCGTTATTAAAATCAAGGCTTAGGTTTTCGATGGTGCGTATCTCGGCAAAAATCGCTTCGATGTGGGGCAGTAGCGATTTACCAATGGGGGTAAGCCCTGTCAGGCGTTTGCCTTGACGGGTAAACACGTCCGCTTTGAGCTGATTTTCTAGGGTAGCGATTTGTTTGGATAGGCTGGACTGACTGGTGTGGAGCAGTTCGGCGGCTTGGGATAGGTTATAGCCATTGACGACCGTATGCCAGACGGTTTCTAGCTGTTTGAGCTGAATTTGTAAATGCTTTTGGTTGATGACCACATCTATCGCCATGATACGCCCCTTAATCTGATTTATAAAGTGCTGTCATTATAAAAGCCACCACCAAAAAAGAAAATACCCAAAAAGAAAAAACAAATGCCGATTGGGAATATCGGCATTTGTGATGCAAAGATGGTGATTATCCGCTAAGCATTGGCAAGTTCATGCTCTATGGCTTTTAAAATAAAGGCTTCAATGTCGTGTTCGTCATAGCCGATTTGTGTTTGGATTTGGGTAAGTAAGGCACGGGGCAAGTGCAGGTTAAAGGATTTTTGCTTGCTGTTAAAGAGCATGGAATTTAAGCTAATCATTGCCCATGTTTGCCCTGCAAATTTGGGGTTGGTTAGATGATTGGTGATGTTCTCAGGTTGGGGCAGATCACTGCCATCATCTGCCAGTTTTTGTAAATGCCCAATCAAGGTAGAACGTACTTTATCAATCGTATCGGCGATGCTGTCGCCAATTACGTGAATTTCTGGTAAATCAGGTACTTGAGCATAAAAAGTATCATCTTCTTGTCTAATGGCAACGCTAAAAAGTTTCATGATGGATTGATGTGCTAAAAGGGATTTTTATTTTGTCATAATTATAATAAAATGGCAATATGTTAAGACTGGCGGTAACTTTAAAAGGTTAAATGGTTGATTTGTTCACCAAACGTATCTTATGTGGATATTGCAATTTAGATGGCATAGTTTCTATCGGTGGGTGTATTTGACTTGATGTGTGGGGTGGACATGTGAGCATGGACATGTCTGATTTTAAAAATATCACAATAACTTTTTGTAAAATAACCAAAAATAGTCTAAAATGGCAAATGATTTTTGCACTCATATAATACAATGATACAACAATTTGATTTTTCGGCATTTAAGACGGCTTATTTTAATCGTCAAGCTTTATCCATGCTATTTTTGGGTTTTGCCGCAGGCGTGCCTATTTTGCTGATTTTTTCTAGTTTGGGCTTGTGGCTAAGAGAGGCAGGCATTGACCGCAGTACGGTGACGATGTTTAGCTGGGCGGCGTTGGGTTATTCGTTTAAGTTTATTTGGTCGCCATTGGTGGATGCTTTGCCCTTGCCTGTGCTTGGTAAAATGCTCGGTCATCGCCGTTCGTGGCTACTACTATGTCAGGTGTTTATCATTACTGCCATTATTATGATGGCGATGACTGACCCCGCTCAGGTTGCCCCGTCCGTGATGGCGGTGGGGGCGGTGTTGCTCGGCTTTTCGGCGGCGACCCAAGACATCGTGATAGATGCCTATCGTATCGAGTCTGCCCCCAGTGAGATGCAAACGGCACTGTCGGCAAGTTATGTGGCAGGCTATCGCATTGGCATGATTATCTCGGGGGCAGGGGCGTTGTATTTGGCGGAGCTGTTTGGCTCCAAAGAAGGTATGTATCAGTATGTGGCATGGCAAAAAACCTATCTTATTATGGCGTGTGTCATGCTCAGTAGTGTGGCGACCACACTACTGATTCGTGAGCCTATTCGTCAGGTCAAACCTGTGGTTACTCAAACCACGGACTACGCAAGACTGTGCGTGGTGTTCGCACTCTCGGTGGTGGCTTTTATCATGATGTATCGGACGATGGGTGGGGTATTGCCAGAGTCAGAGAGTGTGGATATTGCTTTTTTGTTGGGCTGTGTGCAGTTTATCAGCAGTGCAATCGCCATGGGGGTGGTTGGTTATGGCTTGGTGCAGGCAGGCGTGGTCAAACAAGAAGTGGCACAGGCGACATGGGTTGCCCCTATTACCGATTTTTTTGCCCGTTATGGCAAAAAGGCGATGCTACTGTTGGCACTCATTGGCTTGTATCGTATCTCGGACATCGTGGCAGGGAACATCTCCAACCTATTTTATCAAGATTTGGGCTTTACTAAAATTCAAATCGCCAATGCGGTCAAAGTGGTGGGCGTGATTGCCAGTATTGGCGGTGGCTTTGTTGGGGGCTGGGTGGCTCAGCAGATGGGGGTCATGCGAGCGATGATGGTGGGGGCGATACTGGCGTGTGCCACGAACCTGTTATTTATCATCCTTGCCAATATACCAACCATTCTGGTCATGTATTTTGCGGTGATTACCGATAACCTAGCGGCAGGCTTGGCAAGTGCGGTATTCATCGCCTTTTTGTCGGCACTGACATCCATTCGCTTCACGGCGGTGCAGTATGCCCTGTTTTCATCACTCATGACCCTATCGCCAAAAATCTTGGGCGGTTATTCGGGGGCGATTGTGGATGCGACCGATTATCCCACGTTTTTTGCCATTACATTTGTGATTGGACTGCCGATTTTATATTTGATTCATTTGGTAAATAAACACATCTCGCTGGACGAGTCTGTACTTGACAAAGAATGACATGCACACCATCAATGCCTTAAAAGCCCAATTTCGCAAGCTATCGCACGCACATCTGCCTTATCATTGGTTTGAGTCGTTGCTGTTATTTGTGCTAAACAAAGACAAAGCCTTTTTAATCACCCATGATGATTATCTGCTGACCGCTGATGAATATGATAGGCTTGAAGGTGGTATGGCAAAGCTATGCTCGGGCGTACCGCTTGCGTATGTCATCGGCAGGCAAGGCTTTTTTGGGCATGAGTTTGTGGTTAATGAACACACGCTTATCCCACGCCCCGATACAGAGATGCTGGTGCAGGCGGTGCTTGATGTGGCGACCGATAAGGATTTGGGGCAGGCTCGGATATTGGATTTGGGGACAGGCTCGGGGTGCATTGCTCTGAGCATAGCAAAGGCGTTGCCGTCTAGTGCGGTGCTGGCGGTGGATTATTTCCATCATGCCTTAGACGTTGCTCGGCGAAATGCACAAGATTTGCAAGTGTTAAATTGCCAATTCATCCAATCAAATTGGTATGAAAATATCCCCGCACAGAGCTTTGACGTCATCGTCTCCAATCCGCCCTATATCGCACGCACCGATGAGCATTTGGCACAGTTGGTGGCGGAGCCTATCACGGCATTGGTGGCGGACAATCACGGCTTATCCGATATTGAAAAAATCATTAAGGGTAGTGCGGCGTATCTCATGCCTAGTGGCGTATTAGCCTTAGAACATGGTTACGACCAAGGGGCGAGCGTGCAGGAACTTTTTGCCAAAGCAGGTTTTAAAGACGTTCGCACCGTCAAAGACTATGGTGGCAATGACAGAATCACGATGGGGGTTTGTGATGAGTGATAATGATAAAAAAATAACTGCCAACGAGCTTAGTGACAATGAACTTATGCGGTATGCTCGTCAGATTTTGCTAAATGACTGGGACATGGATGCACAGCTACGCCTAAAAAATAGCCGTGTGCTGATTGTGGGCGTGGGCGGTCTGGGCTGTCCTGTCTCGCAGATTTTGGCACGGGCAGGCGTAGGGAGTATGCATTTGATTGATTTTGATGTGGTGAGCCGTAGTAATTTGCAACGCCAAACGTTGTTTAGAGAGTTGGACATCGGTCAGCTCAAGGTAGCGGTGGCAAGCCGTGCATTGGCGATGCATAATGAGTTTATTAACATTACCCATCAGGACGTGCAGCTAAATGAAGATAACATTACAGCGATAATTGGGGATAGTGGTGCGGATTTGGTGATTGATTGCACGGATAATTTTACCAGTCGTTATTTGATTAACCAAACCTGCCGAACGCTCGGTTTGCCCTTGTTATCCAACTCCGCCATTGGCGAAGTGGGGCAGATTGCGTTGTTTGATAAACAGACGGGCTGTTATGAGTGTTTGTTTGGGCAGGACAAAGACAGTAACAGTAGTATCACCCAAAACTGTGCCACATCAGGGGTCTTGTCTAGTACCGTGAGTATCATCGGCTCGATGTCGGCACAGATTGCTCTAGATTATCTCGGACGGGGGCATAACCCCATCGCTCACGAGCTGTTATTATGGCAGGGCAGAACCATGACTTTACAAAAAATGCGATTTGCCACCAATAAACACTGCCCACTGTGCCACGCCTAGCCGTACCACTCTTAGACGATAAAACCATGAAAACATCACCATTGCAATTTGCCAAAAAATCCCTAAATACAGGGGCGAATGTCCTAGGTCGCCTACATAAAAGTGCCAGCGTGGCAGGGCTATCTGCCTTGCGTGTTGCCAAGGGCGAGCAGATGGACGCTTATCTATTAAAAGATGCCTTTATGCAGATGGGCGTGACTTATATCAAGCTTGGACAGTTCATCGCCAGCACCCCATCACTGTTTCCCCGTGAGTATGTGCTTGCTTTTGCTGACTGTTTGGATGCCACACCGCCTGTGCCATTTGCCAAAATGCAAGCAGTGCTGACCGAGGAGCTGACCGATGATGGGCGTGGGCTTGATGATATTTTTGCGTCCATTGACCCTGTGCCACTGGCGTCAGCGAGTATCGCACAGGTGCATAAGGCAACCCTAAAAGATGGACGGCAGGTCGCCCTAAAAATCCAAAAGCCTGATGTTGGGGCGATTATGCAGACCGACTTAGGGGTGTTACATGGGGCGTTTTGGGCGATGGAGCGGGTCTTGCCAATGATGAAAACTGCCAATCTCGCCCCCATTATCGATGAGATTCGCACTCGCATGACTGCTGAGACTGATTTTTTGGCGGAAGCTTGCCATATTGATAAGTTTCGTGAATTTTTAGATAAAACAGACAGTCAGCACATCACCGCCCCCAAAGTCCATCACAACCTATCAACCAAGCGTGTGTTGGTCATGGATTTACTGGTTGGTAAGTCGCTTGTTGATGAGAGCTTGCTTAGCGACATCGCTCAAAGCAACCGCACCACGCCCCAAAAAGTGATGGCGGACGTGCTAGATACGTGGTTTTTGTCGCTGATGATGACGGGTGAGTTCCATGCCGATTTGCACGCGGGCAATCTCATGTATCTAACCGATGGACGGATTGCCTTTTTGGATTTTGGGCTGATGGGGCAGATTAAACCGAGCAGTTTGCAGGCGTGTTTCTCACTGGTGCAGTCTTTACAGCTTAACGATTATCATGGCATGGCACAGGCGATGGTTGATATTGGCATGACCCACAGCCATGACAAAATCAAAGTAGGGCAATTGGCAGACGACCTAAAAGCGATGATGGACAAGGTGCATGGCTCGCCCCAAGAGACGGATAACCTTAATCTGCTCATGCTAGAACTTGTGGAGATTGGCAAGCGTTATGGCGTGCATTTTCCTAGGGATTTCGCGTTATTAACCAAACAGCTGTTGTATTTTGATAGATTTATGGTGACACTCGCCCCTGAGATGGAGTTATTTGAAGGCGAGCGGTTAAAGGTGGTGACAGAGCAAAGAGTGTTAAATTAAGGCGTACCTGCCTTTGTAGTACAAATTAGACTTCTTGCGAAACCCCGAATTAAAGAAAACCGTTCGTGGTGAGCTATGCCTGCCCATAACGGTTTTCGTTACCCTTCGACAGGCTCAGGGTGAACGGAAAGCCTAGTATCGCAAGAAATCTATTGTATTTAATTTTTGTTAAAATAAAAACCACGCCCTAGGACGTGGTTTTTATGTGTTAAATCAAATCTTTATCGCTGTGGAAGTGATTTTTTCTTCTACCACCACCGCATCGGGGTCGCCTGCCACGCTTTCACGTTTGACAAACATAAAGAACGCCCCTGTGGTCAGTGCCGTAAGCCCAATGCCAATCCACACCGACAGCGTATAATCAAGCCCAAAGCCGATTTTGTTGTACGCCAAAAACGTATAACACGCCGCACTCATAAAGATGGCAGGCAATGTGCAAACCCAGTGGAACTTACGATAACGGTACAGATAACCTGCCGCCGTCCACAGCATGACGACCGCCACCGTTTGGTTTGCCCAGCTAAAATACCGCCATAGGATTTGAAAGTCCACTTTTGAGACGATAAAGCCGATGACAAATAGTGGAATGGCAATCCACAAGCGTTTCATTAGCGTGCGTTGTTCCATGGTTAGAAACTCGGCAATGATAAGCCGTGCTGCACGAAACGCTGTATCACCTGATGTGATGGGTAGGATGACCACGCCAAGCACTGCAAAGATGCCGCCGATGGTGCCAAGATAGGCAATGGAGCTGTCATAGACGACCTTGGAAGGCGAACCGTCAGCAATGGCACCTTGTAGGCTTACCAAATCAGGATAGAATGACATACCAACCGCACACCAGATGAGAGCAATAATCCCTTCGGTAATCATTGCTCCATAAAAGATAAAGCGACCTTCGGACTCGTTCTCGGCACAGCGAGCCATGAGCGGGGTCTGGGTGGCGTGAAAGCCTGACAATGCACCACAGGTAATGGTCAAAAATAGCAAGGGCCAAATGGGCAAGTCGCCTTTGGGTTGTAAGTTCATAAAGAAACTCTCAACCGTCAAACCGCCCATGCTATTAAAGAAATAACCGCCACCACTACTAAATTCACTTTTTAGCAAACCATAAGTCATGCCAAGCGACATGAATAGCAATAATCCACCAAAAAATGGATAAACCCGACCGATGATTTTGTCAATGGGTAGTAATGTGGCGATGATATAATAAATAAAAATCAGGGCTGTCCACAACACCACGATGGTGCTTTTTTCCATGCCAAACACGGTATTTTTGACCGTTTCGGTGGCAACAGCAACGCTCTCGGCATTATTGACATTAATCGCCCCTGTGGCAGCGGTGCCAAAAGTATCCATGGTGATGGAGCTAAGAAGTTGGGCAGGACTTGCCACAAAGACCACACCAACAAGCACGAGCAGGACAACGGCAAGTAAGTTAATAAAATGCTTGACAGGTTGCCCCAGATATTTGCCCGTCAGATACGGCATACTTGCCCCGCCATTTCGCACCGAGAGCATACCACACATGTAGTCGTGTACCGCCCCTGCAAAGATACAGCCAAACACAATCCATAGCATTGCCACAGGACCATACAACGCCCCCAAGATTGGACCAAAAATTGGGCCTGTGCCTGCGATGTTAAGCAGTTGGATGAGCCAAATGCGTTTTTTGGACATGGGGATGTAGTCCACGCCGTCTGTCATGGTGTAGGCAGGGGTGTTTTTGTTGGGATTGATGACAAAGATTTTTTCAATCATCTTGCCATATACAAAATAGCCTGCCACCAACACGGCGACACAAAAGAAAAACCACAACATAAACAATCTCCTAGATTGCTTTATCAGAATATTTTATTGCATAACAAATAAAGTTAATAAATGATGGCATTTAAAAAACCAACCAAAATTTACCGTCGCTTACAATACCGCAAACCGATAAAAACGTCAATGCACATTTGTGGGTAGCTGATAACAATTTATGATTAATTTTATAAATAAATGATTTTGGTATTTTAAAGGATAAATTGGTAAAAATTAGGGCGTAACGTTTGTTGATTTTTTGGTATAATAATGTAGGGCGTGTTGAACCTTTAATTTTAGAAATAAAATAATGTTTTTGCATGAAAAATGGCTATCCGACCACTTAATTTAAAAAAATTAAGTGAAAATCTTAAAATTTACCTGATTAAGTGGTCGGATTGTTTTTCATCGTCAAAAGCTTGTTTGATAGAATAACTATCAAACTTCACTTTTTCCTTGAAAAACGGGCGATTTTTCTCATTTTTCATTGCAAATACAAAAGGCAGGCACGCCCTACTTTTACGTGTAAATAGACACGTTTCCTTACTGTTCATTTTGTGTGGTTTGATTTTGTCATGAATTCTTTAAATCGTAAGTCCCGCCAGCAAGGCATTTCTCATCAGCGTGGTTCGGCACAGCAGATTTTGGTGCTGTTTGTCATCGCTTTGGCGTTGGTGGCGATGGTCATGGCAGTTTTTGGCTATAAAATTGGACACAAGCAGGGGCTTAGAAAAGGGGCGACCTTGCAAACTGCCCAAGCCCAAGATGGTGGTGAAGACCCATTACAAGGCATGACGGTCAATGAAGCCAAGCTAAAACAACAGCTTGACTCAGCGGTCAAAGAACGTGATATTAGTTTGTCAAACCTAGAAACGTTGCGTGAACAAAATGAAGAACTGACCACAAAAAACCTGCAACTGGCTCAGGTCAATGAGCTGTTTAAGAAAAAACTTGCCAAAGATGGTGGCATTCCCCTTGAAATATTGGGCAGTGAGATTTTGGCGTTGCCTGATAACACCTATGAGTACCGTTTTGATGTGGCGATGATAGCGTCATCAGGTTCGACCATGAACATGGCACCCAAGATGACCTTGCTAAACGCCACCAGCATGGTGCAAATCCCTTTAAAACCTGCCATCTATGAGATTAAAGATGTGGAGCGGATTCGTGGGCGGTTTGTCATGCCCAAGGATTTTGTGCCTAAGCAAATCAAGCTAGAAATCAATGCAGGTGGCGAACGTGTTGAACAGCTCTACAACTGGCAAGTGGGTGAAGTCGTTGCTCAAAAAGAAGATAATGGCGTGAGTGAGCGTCCTGTCGGCACAGGCGAATAAAAATAAAAGCAAAGGTGTGGTATGAGCCAACATGAATCTGATATTGACAGTCAAAGTGATGTAGTGACCAAGCCAGAACAAGCACCAGAACAAGCAGAAGTGCCGTTGTTCCATGTGGTCATGCATAATGATAACTTCACCACGATGGATTTTGTGGTGTTTGTGCTCGTTGAAGTCTTTGCTCATGGCATGGATAAAGCCGTCTCTTTGATGATGGATATTCATCGGACAGGGCAGGCGATTGTGGCGACCTTACCCAAAGAGATTGGCGAGATGAAAATCGCCATCGTACAGGAGTATGCCGAAGAAGCTGAATTTCCGCTGTTGGTTACTTTAGAAAGAGCATAACAGGATAAAATATATTCTTGTGTAAAATCAATATCTTGTCTTTAAAACAGTATTATATATAAAAACTGTCATTTTCTATCATTTTTTAAATTCATCATTTCTATGCCATCCAATCCGTTATCTCATCATTTCCCCCGAGTGTTTCATTTAGCCAGTTTGCGTCCGCCCAGGGATTTTTACCCCATTGCTGACACACCCATTTGCCTTGAAATCGGAGCAGGCAAAGGCAAACATGCCTTGTTATTTGCCAGTCAAAACCCTGATAAGCACCTGTATGCCATAGAACGCACTACCATAAAGTTTGGGGCGTTTGATAAGCAAGCAGGCATGGCAAATCCGCCCAATCTCACCGCCATTCACGCTGACGCCATTGCGTGGACAGCCTTTGCGGTGTATCCCAAACAACTCCAAACCTGCTTTATCTTATACCCCAATCCCGAACCCAAAAACAAAAACCAGCGTTTTTTAAACATGCCATTTTTTGAGCTGTTGCTGTCCAAGATGGCAGATGGTGGGCAGATTATTTTGGCAAGTAACATTGGCGACTATATCGATGAAGCTGAGCGACTGCTTACTGATGTGTGGCAACTGCCATATGCCAAAAGGCAGATAGAGCCGACGTCGGCACGCACGCATTTTGAGATTAAATATTTGGCACGGGGCGAGCTTTGCCAAGAGCTTATCATTACCAAGCCGAGCGGTTATCACACCCGTTTTGATGAGACATTGCCCCTACATTTATCATGGTCGCCAAGCGATGAAGCCTAAGATTGCCGTCATTGGGGCAGGGGCGAGTGGTCTCATGGTCGCAGAGCATTTGTCCGCTTATGATGTGGACATTTGTGTCTATGAGCAAATGCCAAGTGCAGGTCGCAAAATCCTATGGGCAGGCAAGACAGGGCTAAATATCAGCCATGCCGAGCCGATGACGGCTTTTGTGGGGCGTTACACTCCGCCCGACTGGCTGACACCTTTTTTGCAAGTCTGTGATAATGCGTGGGTGGTGGATTGGCTCGCTGGGCTGGGTATTGACACCTATGTCGGGTCAAGTGGGCGGATTTTTCCTGTGCAAATGAAAGCGTCGGTATTTCTAAGGGCGTGGTTACGTCGCTTGACGGCAAGGGGTGTGCAGATTTTTTATCGCCATGAGTGCTTGGGCGTGGATGGTAATGCCGTGCGATTCGCCCATGATGGGACGGAGTTTGAGCAGACGTTTGATGTCATCGTGCTGGCGTGTGGTGGCGGTTCGTATCGGCGATTGGGAGCGACAGGCACATGGCAGGCGTGGCTGTCTAATGATGAGCTGACCCCACTGTATGCCAGTAATGTTGGGGTGGTGCGGTCGTGGTCGCCTTATATGGATAAATTTTTTGGTAAGCCGTTAAAAAGGGTGGGTCTGTGGACAGATGGCGAGCCTGTCTCCCAAGGCGACATTATCATCACTCATTATGGCATGGAGAGTGGGCTGATTTATAAATACAACAAAGCCATGCGTGCGTGTCATGACGGGATAAGGGTGTATTTGGATTTATTGCCTGACAAATCGCCTGACGACGTCGCCAAGACATTTGCCAAAAATAAAAAGCAATCTTTGAATAACATTTTACGAAAAATTGGCTTGGATAACATTAAAATCGCCCTAATTCGTGAATGCACCCATAAAGCGGACTGGATAAATCACGAACGCATGGCAGGTTTTGTCAAATGCTTGCCGATGGCGTTTGATGGTTTTCGCCCGATGGATGAAGCCATTAGTACAGGTGGCGGTGTCAAACGGTCGGCATTAACTGATGGATTGCAACTTAAATCCAATCCTGCTGTCTTTGTCTGTGGTGAGATGTTGGATTTTGACGCCCCAACAGGCGGTTATCTTTTGACGGCATGTTTTGCCACAGGGCAGGCAGTGGGGCGTGGCGTGGCTCAGCTTTTAAAATTGCAACCGACAAAGGTAAATTAAAAAGCCAAAAGCAGGCGTGGCTAGGGCGTGCCTGCCTTTGGTATTTGCAATGAAAAATGAGAAAAATCGCACGTTTTTCAAGGAAAAGTCCGCCGTTGATATTGAAATATCAGCAAGGATTTTGACTTCGAGCCACAATCCGACCACTTAACTGGGTAAATTTTAAGATTTTAACTTAACTTTTTAAATTAAGTGGTCGGATAGCCATTTTTTCATGCAAAAATTGATTGAAATTGTCAAATTTTCATCTTATTTTATAAAAATGTTATCAATGGTAGGCATGCCCTAGATAGCTAAGCCCGTCTAAATTTACCGTATTCCAAAAAATGTACCACTTGGTTGGCAACAGCAGAGCTGGTTAGCATGCCCGTGTGAGTGACAGGCAAAATCAGACTGTCGGTGGCAGATGGTAGCTCGGTCTCATGGACAAATACCGTGCCGTCATGGGCATGTCGGGTGCGGTAGTGGCGGTTGTGATAATTTAAAAACAGCAAGCCTAAGCCTTGGGACTTATCCCCTGCAATCACGCCAAATTCCACGTCATTAGGCACGCTCGGACAAGTGCCGTCCAACGCCCCGATATAGGACTGTCCCACTAGGGGCGACAGCGTGCGTTTGACATAAGTGGCACAGACACTGCCTTGATGGGGCGTGCCAAGGGAGACACAGCGATGAACTTGCCATGTGGGATAGTCATGCAAAAACTGCCGAATCACCAATCCGCCCAGGCTGTGAGCCACGAGATTGATGGGTTTGTCGGGGTTGTGATGAATGAGTAGGTAGTCATTTAGACGTTTGGCGTGTGCCGAGACGTCTTGGCGTAAGCTGTGATAGGTGGGTGTATGCACGACAAAACCCGCTCGCCGAATGTATCTGGCAAGCGGATAAACAATCAAACTGGTTTGGTGCAAGCCATGTAAGACAAGCGTGGTGGGTTTATTTGCCACGATAAGTAATGCGACCTTTGGATAAATCGTAAGGGGTCATCTCAACCTTGACTTTATCGCCTGTTAGAATGCGGATGTAGTGTTTACGCATCTTGCCTGAGATGTGAGCGATGATTTCGTGTCCGTTGTCAAGGCGGACTTTAAATAGGGTGTTTGGTAGCGTGTCAATGACTTCGCCTTCAAACTCGATGATGTCGTCTTTTTTTGCCATAAGTCAAATAAGTTAAAAATGAAAAGCGATATTATAGTGGAAATTGCATAAAATAGCAATGGATTACTCTAATAAACCAAGCCATAACGGGGTCAAAGGCTGTTTTGGCAGTCGTTGTTGGAATTTATCAAGATAATAAGCGTTGATAAAATACAGCCCGTCCGCATCTGCCGTGGGTGGCAGTAGTGAGCGGTCTTTGGCATCGATAAGTGCAGGCAAGGCATCAATGTGGAGCCTGCCTGTGCCAACCGCAAAAAGCATGCCCATGATGTTACGCACCATGTGGTGCAAAAAGCCGTCCGCCTGAATGTCTAACACAAGATACGCCCCATGTTTAAATAGATGGATATGATGAACGTCTCGGACGGGTTTGTTGGATTGGCACATGGATGAGCGAAAACTGCTAAAATCATGTGTGCCAAGCAGAAGTTGGCTGGCTTGCACCATGACATCGACATCAAGTGGCTCATAAAAATGAGTGACTTGATGGCGTAAGATGGCAGGGCGATAGGGTTGGTTTAGGGTGACATAACGATAACGGCGAGCGATGGCACCAAAGCGTGCATGAAAGTCATCAGGCATGGGCGTGACCCACGTTAAGGCGATGTCGTCGGGCAATAGGGTGTTCACGCCACGAAGCCACTGGTGGGGCGTGCGATGAGCGGTGGTGGCAAAATGAGCGACCATATTACCTGCATGCACCCCTGCATCAGTGCGACCTGCGGCGATGACTTCTACAGGTTCGTTAGCGACTTTGGAGATGGCGTATTCAAGGCGGGCTTGAATGCTGTCCACTTCTTGCTGACGTTGCCAGCCTTTATAATGCGTGCCAATAAACTCAATGCCGATGGCGTGGATTGTCATGTTCATCACCAATCACCAGTTATCAGAAGATAGGGCGTTATTTACCGCCAACCACAACAGTCGCCCATAGATGGCAGGAATGCTCAATTTACCCCCTGACCATACATGATGAGCATATTGCCAAGACCCTGCGGCATAAGTGGTGCTCACTCCATGAAAAGGACACATGGTGGTGCATACCACAGGAATGTTTTGCCCATGCAGGCGGTCAAGCTCGGCGATAATGGCGTCGCTCTTGGGTAAGTTGCCTACCCCATAGGCGATAAGGATGACAGCAGTGGTGTTATCATTGATATTGGCTAACTCTTGGACGATGTGGTTTGTGTCATTAGGCAATAAAAAAATGCTTTTGATGTTGGCGGTATTGGCGTGATGTTTGATGATGTCAAAAGGCTCGGGGCGGATTGTGGGGAATGTCAGACTTGGATGGCTAACGCGTGTACCATAAAAGGCATTGGGATTGAGACTATCTATTTTTTGAGTGTTGTCCGCCCAAAAAGTTTGATGGCAAAACTGCACAAACACACCTTGACGGGTTTGGCTGACATTGATGGCATCTGATAGATTGTGCCAAGCATCGCTGGTATCATCTATGTGATAAGTGGGGTTATCTGCCACAAGCAGTGGATTCATGCTTCCTGTGATGACCAAAGATAAGTCGCTGTTGGTAAAGGCATGAAATAAAAAACTTGCCAAAAAACTTAGGGTATCCGTGCCTGTTATCAGTACAAATCGTTTGGCACCTTGCTGATGGGCGGTGTGGATGAGTTCATAAAAATGGGCAAAATCAGCAGGAGTTAAGGTGCTACTGTCTTTAATGCAGTCATTATCCAAAATGACTTGCCTGCTGTCCAATCGGCTGTTTAATAAATTTTGTAAAACAGGTAAAAACTCATGGGCAGGCAAGGGGGACAAAGGCGTGCCATGACTGCCAAAAGTACCGCCAGCATAAATGAGATGGATGTCGTCTGATTGATAAGGCATGATAAAATAGATGTAAAATGATTGGGCAAATCATAGCATGGTTTTTATAAAAAAGCAAAAAGGCACA
Organism: Moraxella lacunata; assembly: GCF_002027545.1. Classification (GTDB taxonomy): domain Bacteria; phylum Pseudomonadota; class Gammaproteobacteria; order Pseudomonadales; family Moraxellaceae; genus Moraxella; species Moraxella lacunata. The sequence goes on along the minus strand of NZ_MXAN01000023.1, from coordinate 2,554 downwards.
TCGTAAGACATGCCTTTATTGTGTTGCTAAATTATGTTGCTAGGTTTGTGATTTATGCTAATTGAGCCAGTAATTCACGAGCGTTTTGTTGCTGAGTGGCACTGCCTGTTTGTATGACTTCATCAAGCAGGCGTTTGGCACTGTCGTACTCGCCAAGGTCAAGATATTGTTTGGCAAGATTGAGTGTTACCCCTGTATTATCCAGATTATCAACAAAGCTCAGCTCAGATGGCACCCCTGCTGTTTGGGCGGGTTGTTTTGCCACAGGGGATTCGGTGGCTACTGGCTGAGCAGGTGGTGTGGCTCTTGGGGTAGCTGTTGGAGCGGTGGCTGCTGGTGTTTCAGCAAAATCAAAACCGCCAAAATCAAGGTCACTCGTCTCGGTGGCAGGTGCAGGTGTTGTATCAAACGCCAGCTCGTTGGCATCAAATGCCAGTGTGGCATCTTGTACTGGTGCAACTGGTTTTGATGGTGCAGGTTGGGTTGTTTGCGTGTCCAAACCTAGGTCAAAACTACCGAAATCCAAGCCATCATTAGTATCGGCAGGGGTAGGCTCGGGCGTTGGCGTACTGTCCAAACCTAGGTCAAAATCAGCAAAGTCAGCACTAGGGGTGGCAGGTGTGGGCGCTGGTTTGATGGTAGGTTCAGGCTCGCCAACCAAGCCAAAGTCAGCATCAAGACCGTCAAAACCCAATCCGTCATCAGCATTTGCTTGTGGCGTAGGTGTTGTTGGGGCGGTTTGAGTATCAAATGACAAGTCAAAGTCGCCAAAGTCTGATACGTCAGCTTGGGGTGCTGGGGCAGGAGATGGCGTGGTAGGTTGTGCAGGGGTGGATGACAAGTTGGCATCAAAATCAAACTCGTCAAGTGCCAAATCATCAGCAGGTGCAGTGGCAACTGGGGTTGCAACTGGTTCAGGTGTCAAATCAAAGTCAAAACCTAAGTCGTCAGAACTGTCGGAACTGGCACTTGGGGTTGGTGTAGGAGCAGGAGCAGGAGCATCAAAGTTAAAATCAAACGCATCTAACTCATCGGAGCTTGGGGCTGGAGCTGTCTGAGCAACTGTGCTTGTAGGCTTGGTGTCAAAGTCAGCCGATAAGTCGCCAGCTAATCCACCATCCAAACCGGTGTCTAAATCGCCACCCAAGTTTTGGTTGAAATCATCATCTAGCGTATCAAAATCAAGGGTTGGCTCGCTGGCTGGTGGTGTGCTTGATGGTTCATCAAAAGAAAAATCATCAAAATCTAAGGTAGGCTCTTCCAAGGCGGGCTTGGCGGTAGACTGTGGCTCTTGGGGCGGAACATCAAAACTTAGGTCAAAATCATTGTCAGTAACAGCAGGTTTGGTTGATGGTGCTGGATTTTGCAATGTATCAAAATCAAAATCAAGCCCATGAGCATCATCATTAGAGACAGCAGGAGTAGGAGCTGGTGCCATGGGGGCAGGCTCAGGTGTTTCAAACTCAAAGTCAAGACCGCTATCAAAGGCAGTGGATGTCTGGTTTTGTGTGGCGACTGTTGCAGCAACAGGAGTAGCCGCAGCCGCAGTTTGGGTAGGTGTTGGCTGTGGCATTGGTGCAGGTGTTTGAGCTGTCGCACCGGTCATCTCTTCTTCTAGTAGAGATTTGCAAAAATCAGCTTCACGAATGGTCTCGCCATCGGCAATCTCGTGAATTTTTTGATGAAGTTGATTAAAGGCGGCAAACTGTTTGGTAACACCATAAGTTTGCAGTAGTTTTAGCATGGCACCGTTGTGGCGGGGATTGGTCATCAACACGCGTTTGAGCTCAGCTATTGCTTCTTGGTAATTTTGGTTGCGAATGTGAGCATCAGCCGTGGCAAGTTCATCGGTAGCGGTGGGCGTGGGTGCAGGTGCCACAGGAGCTTGCTGAGTGGGCAAGTGGGCTTGTGGGCTGGCAGGTAGTTCTGATTTTTGGGCTTGTAGTTTTTTTAATACAAAAAATGCCACAATACCAATTACAACAACAGCACCAATGGCAATAATAATGGTTTCCATAATAACTCCAATTTGACAAGCCTGCTTGAATAGGCTTGGTGGGTATTACCCTTGTTAATTATTGTTTCTCTTTGAGATTTTTTAGACGATTTTCAAGTTCGGCAAGCCTTTGGTTTTGCAACTGAACTTTTCTGGCAGCGGATGAGAGCTCTTCGTTTAGGCTATTGACACGTTTGGCGTTATTGGCAGTTTGCTGACGTGTATTTTTAAGGGTGCCTGCCAAGTTACCACCACCTGCTGTTGTGTTAGATGTAGGTTTGCTGTTGGTGCCTGTGGCACTGCCTTGTTGAGTGGGTGTTACCAAGGTCATTTGAGCTCTTGGTAGTGCTTTTTGAGCGGGCTTGGCGGTCACTTGACTGCCACGTCTTGGCGTGTCATTTCTGGTTTGTCTTGCTGTGCTACTTCTGCTTGCTGATTGTCTTGCGGTAACGGCTCGCTCTCTGCTGGCACGTCTGGCTTCAATCGCTTCGGCAATCGCTTTTTGTGATGGCACAACTTGATAGTTGGGTAGGTTTAAGTTGAACCGACCCCCAAATC
>NZ_MXAN01000022.1 GCF_002027545.1 Moraxella lacunata | reverse complement strand
AAATTTTTAATAGACTTCTTTCCAAATCCTGATTTTTATGGATTTTTAAAAACTTCAACCCCAATACTTATAAGGGTTTATTTTTAGTTTGGAAAGAGATTTAATGTTAAATATGGCGTTAAATCAAGATATGGTTAAAATTTAATGCAATGGGGATAAGTTTGCCCCATCTTTCATCATAATTTATTTTTAATTGTAATAAGGATGATATCATGTCAAAAACCACCGAACAACTGACTGAGCGTTTCGATGAATTGGCGGACACCATGCATGATGCCGAAAAAAGCCGTACCCTAGAAGAGCAAGTTGCCTATCTAAAATCCCAAGGCATTGACCCGTCAAAGACTTATGCCAAATGGGATGATGATGAGTCAGAAGAGTAGCTTTGTCTTACCCTAAGCACAGCCAATGATGGTTGTGCTTTTTTGTATGAATTTTTTGTCATAAGCCAAAATGGGTTAAAAATATCCCCAAATGCTGTTTCTGGGGGATTATTGTCGTGGACAGGTGTTAATAGTTTGCTATAATATGAAAATTTATGTTATTAACCCAAATCTTACCTTGCATAAATTTGACTTATGCTAAGTTTTGAGTGGATTATTTGGTAAATTGCCAGCGTCCGTGCTGTATTCGTGGGCGACCACCAAGCCAATTTGTGCAAAGAGACACGATATGATTACCCTGCAAAAATTTGAACGCCTAATTACCGCACCACTGGCACAAAAACCTGTCACATTGACCTACTTTGACCAAACAGGTGCCAATCTTAGCACATGGGCGACCACACTTTCTATCAGACCCAAGCATGAGCAATATACCGAGCTTAGGACAGCTCTTAGTGAAGTGCTGGTCTGTGACATGCATGATGATCAAAAACTGGCACTCATGGATGAGCTGATGGTGGTCGTTGAGCGTGTGGTTGGGCAAATGCATGCTGACTATGTCTATGAGCACCAAAGTCTATCCGATGAACAGCGGTCGTCAGTTCATGAAGTGCGTAGTTTGTACTTTTTGATGATTTTGGTGTATCGCAACATCGCCGTGCGTCATCAGAATGCCGTTGTTTCGGCACATGGCGGTGGCAAGAAGTGGTTAAACAAAATCATGTCCGCCAAGAAGTCGGGTGTGCTTACTGCCGAGCGTGACATCTTTATTTATGCCGTACACCAATTTATGGTGCTGTATGTCAAGCTTTTGATGGAGTATGCTTTAACTTACCAAAAAGCCCCCAAGGTCATCTGGCGGGAGGTGAATACTTGGTATCTGACCACGCTCAATCTGGGAGTTTGCCACGAAAGCATTCAAGATTTTGACAAAAATTATCCCAAGACATCCATTCATGACAGATACATGCAGGCGTGCGGAGCAAGTTTTGGTAACTTTTTTGCTTACCGCCGTCAGGACATCTTAAATGCCTTTAAAGTGTTGCCTTTGTGGGTAAAATATTTTAAAACAACCTTTGATGCCAATCCTGAGTTTCGGGTATTTGTCAATCTACAAGGTGCTGAACCGCCTGAGGTCATCACGCCATACGCATCGGTCAATCCGTACAGTGATGAGCATCGCTGTTTGTTTTTTGATTTAGAAGGCTTTACACGACACATGGAACAGGTGTCATCAGGCGAATACATAGATGGCACGGCACAGTCGTTGTTTGAGATGCGATTTGCTAAGATGGTGCTACTTGCCTTTGAACAGCGGGCATCGCATGAAAGACAAGGCGGAGGTCATGAGAGAAGAGCTGAGCTGCTCGTTGGGTTTGCATCTATTTTCAATGAAATCTCGGGCGGTCAAAATCTGTCCAACGTCATCCGAGAGCGGGGGTTGCCTGCTGATTTTCATGTTAAAATCAGTGCATCCGCCATTGGCATGGTCGCCCCCAAAGAGATTGTTAAGGTGAGCTACAAAAATGAAGCAGTGGCTCGTTTTCGCTTTGGTGAGGAGGGGGTGGATGAAAAAGAAGAAGCTCTGCCATCTCGTCCACTCATTCATTTGTATGGGCTTTTTGCCTTAAAATCGGCGGTCTCTACCAATAAAAATCCGTGGCGTCTGGGCATGGCACATTGGGTGGAAAAATCAGATAATTCGGTGGCAGTGGATGGACGATTTTTGGGTCGGGTGCTGATGGCAGTCGGCATTCGCTTGCGTAAACAAGACGGCAGAAGTCAAGAGTTTGTCCATGCACTGTTGGTGGATGGCGATGGGCTCAATGAGCAAAGCACGCTCATCATGCCCCGTTATCATTTTAAAGTGGGGGATTATGTTGTTCTGCGTATTGACACCAAAGAGATGGAGTTAAGGTTAGAACGCAACCTTTTGACCACCGATGAGATTGAACAATACCAAATCGTGCGTTTAAATGGCTAATTAACCAAATATTTGCTATAATATGGCAGTTCTTTGAATTTCCTTGATATTAGCCTTTATCATAATTTGTAACGTTTTGTAAAAATATTTCAAAACGTTACAAATTGGTACAAATATTGCAAACACTTTTGGGTGAACCAACGCCAGCCTGTCCGCATCGCTTTTTAACATACTATATGTCTATGAAAAAAAATATCTTAAACCTGTTGTTTATTGATGAAGAGCAACTTTATGCCGAGCATCTTATCAGCCACTTATCAGAATATTTTGATGAGGTTAATTTGGGCTTTTGGGATGAAAAGGCGGAGTTTGTCAAATCCTTACGCCAAGAATGGGATGTGCTTGTTTTCCATCGTGCCTATGACATGAACTTTACAGATGTCGTGGGTATCTTACAAGAAGAGCAGATTAATTTGCCAGTCATTCATTTGGTGCAAAGCAATGAACAGGCGAGCCTAAATGAGCATGGTAACCCCGAGGTGGTGCATGGCGACATGATAAAGTCATTGGCAAAAGGGGATGACAGACTCATTGTCTCTGCCATTTGTTTGCAGACGGATTATGTGCGTGCCAAACGTCAAACTACTCATCTAAAAGCCATCTTAAAAGAGGCTGAACAACGTGCCAATATTCTGATTAAAAACTCAAAGTCTGCCGTGGCATACATTGACCAAGGCGTGCATATCTTTGCCAATGACCCTTATTTGGAGATGTTTGGCTATAACAGCATGGAAGAGATTATTGGTGTGCCAGTGGTAGATTTGATTGCTGGTGGCGATAACGTTAAAGGCTTTAAACAGTTCTTACGCAAATTTGACAAGGGCGACCGCTCACAGGTGGAATTTGCTTTTGAGAGTAAACGTACCGATGGCTCAACCTTTGCCTCAAAATTACAACTGGCGGCAGCGACCTTGGACGGCGAACCTGTCACGCAGATGATTATCCAACAGAACGAGAATAACAGTGCTGAGCTTGCCAAAAAACTTGCCGAAGCGGAGCGTCAAGATGCTCTAACAGGTCTGCCAAACCGTCTTGCCTTTACCGAATCATTAGACAGCGTGCGTGAAGAGGTGGTAAGGGGTGACATTAAGTCCGCCGCCTTGTTGTATATTCGCATGGATGGTGTGGGCAAGATTCATTCAAGTACAGGCTTGGCAGGAGTGGATACCGCAGTCAAGCAGGTAGCATGGGCACTTGATGAGACCGCCAAACAGCTTCATGGGACGGGTGTGAGTCGTTTTAGTGACACAAGCTTCGCTTTGGTGGTAGAAGAGATTAATAAAGATGGGGTGGTAACACTGGCTCAAAAGCTCTTAGAGCGTATCACTAACTTACTCATTGAGGTGGGCAGTCGCACCGTTACTGCCAGTTTGTCTGTGGGTGTGGTGATGATGGATGGTAATGCCCCCGAGTCAAGTGTAGTACTAAGTCGTGCCATGGATACCGCCCATGAGATTAACCCTGACGATGAAGATGCTAAGATTAAGGTCTTTGACATCAGTACCATCGCAGGTGAGGATGATGCGGTGATGGCGGAGTACATCCAGACTGCCTTAACTCAAAATAAATTTATCCTTAGATATCAGCCGATTTATGACATTGATACTGACAGTAGCAGTCTGTTCGAGGTATTCATTACCTTGCCACAGGCTGACGGCACAGAGATGACCTATGATAAATTGGCTTCGATTGCCAAAAAGCACAATCTGCTTGAAAAGATTGACCGTTGGATGCTTATTAATGCCAGTAAGCACTTGGCAAACACTCGCCAAAGCGAGCCAACCGCACGCCTGTTGGTGGGTCTATCATCAGCGTCATTGGCAGATACCAATCTATCAGGTATTGTCACTCAGCTGACCCGAGCCATTGGTGGTGGTAGTGATGTGCTGACATTGCAGTTTAGTGAGCAGGATTTGGTGGATTATATGGCGGTCGCCAAACGTCAGTTCATTGCCCTTGCCAACATTGACTGCCCTGTGGGTATGAATGGTTTTGGCGTAACTGCCAAATCCGCCGAAGTGCTGGACTATCTGTCGCCCAACATGGTACGTCTCGCTCGTAGCTATACCAAGGACTTAGACAGAGAGGCGAACTTGACCGCTCTGCAAGGGCTGATAAATACAGCGACCGAAAAAGGGGCAAGCACGCTCATGCCATATATTGAAGAGGCGTCCACCATGTCCATGGCATGGTCGGTGGGGGCAAGATATCTGCAAGGCGACTATCTGCAACCTGCCAATACTGAGATTACTTTCCCGCCCCCTGCTGAAGAGTAACTGCCATAACAGCGAACACCCAACAGATGATTGGGTGTTTTTTTTGTGTAAAATCTCACTACAATAACGCTTGTCATACAAATAATTTTTAAAAAATTGGTATAATTGTTGGTATTTATCAAAATATTTTTTATTCGAGTGTCTCATGTCACACATCCAGCCCAAAATCCAAATCCTACTTGATAAACTAAACCAAATCGTCCTTGACAAAGAAGAGGCCGTGACCCTTGCCGTGTCCTGTATTTTAGCGGATGGGCATTTGCTATTACAAGACTTACCTGGCATGGGCAAGACCACGTTGGCACACAGTCTTGCCATCTTGCTGGGGTTGGATTTTAACCGTGTGCAGTTTACCAATGACATGCTTCCTGCTGATATTTTGGGGATGATGATATACAACCAAAGCGAGCAGAGTTTTAGTTTTAGAAAAGGAGCGGTGTTCACTCAGTTACTGCTTGCCGATGAGATTAACCGTTCGAGTCCCAAAACGCAGTCGGCACTGTTGGAGGCGATGGAGGAGGGGCAAGTAACCCAAGATGGACAGACATACGCTCTGCCCAAGCCATTTTTTGTCATCGCAACTCAAAACCCCGCCCAACAATCGGGCGTATATCCACTGCCTGAATCACAACTTGACCGCTTTTTGATGTGTGTCTCGCTGGGCTATCCATCACCCAAAGCCGAGCGTGAACTGCTAGAAGGGCGAGACCGCCGAGCGATGATGGGCGAGCTTACCTCGATTTTAACTAGTGAAGAAGTGATACAAGCTCAGCGAGAAGTCAAAGACATCTACATCGCCCCTGTGGTGCTAGACTACCTACAAAAACTGGTTGCCAAGACCCGTTCAAGCCAAGAATATCACGGCTTATCCCCCCGTGGCGTGTTGGCGTTAAAGCGTGCCTGCCAAGCCTATGCCTATGTATCAGGACAGGACAATGTGGCGATAGTTGACGTGCAGGCGGTGTTCTCGGCGGTGGCTGACCACAGACTGGGACAACGGTTTGTGCCGTTTCATCATTTGGGTGGTTTGACCGAGATGACCATTGCCAGACGTATTTTGGACGAAGTGGCGATTGATTGATGGCTGATTTGTCATTTGTCATCAACCTAATCAATCTATCCGTATGCCCATGAAATCATCTGCTCATCGCCTAACCCACCCACTGACTCATCCCATAAAGAACAAGCTCAATGAGTTCTTTGCCAGACGCTCACCACGCAAAGACGTGGTGTCGCTCGGACTGCATAATGTCTATATCTTTTTTAGCCGTCAAGGACTGCTGTTTGCCTTGCTACTCATCGCCACTTTTGTGACGGGGGTCAATTATGGTAATAACTTGGTACTGGGGCTGTGCTTTTACCTGTTCGGCATTTGGCTCGTGACCGTGTTTTATACCTTTGTGCAGGTGGCGAGCATTGATGTGCGGTTTGTTGAGTCCAGCCTGTCTGAGACAGGGTCGATAGGTTATGTGACTTTGGAGCTGTCCACCAGAAGTGGTAAGGCATCGCGGCAGATAGAAGCGGTGTTTGATGATAAGCATGAGATTATCCAAAAAATGCTCAAAGGTCAGGCACGAGAAGACTTTATGAATGCTCGCACCATCATCACGCCAACGCTGGGCAAATCGGTACTGGTCAGATTACCCGTCTATACGCCCACTCGGGGGGTCATGACCTTGCCCCGTCTGGTCATCAGCAGTCGTTATCCGCTCGGGGTCATGCGTGCGTGGGCGTATGTGCATTTGGCAAGTCCGATGTTTGTACATCCTAAGCCTATCCCCTTTGATTGGCAAAATGACAAGCGAGCGGTGGCAAGCGAGAGTGATGAGCGAAGTGCCATTAGTGTGGCAGGGCAAAGCGACTTTGAGATGTTGGATGAATACCAAGAAGGCGAGAGTCTGGCACGGGTGTCATGGTCGCACGTGGCACGGGGGGCAGGCATGCTTACCAAGCACTTTGGCGACTCGCTTGGGCGTGAGTGGTGCTTAGATTATGATGACATGCCATCAGGCTCGCATGAGATGCGTCTTAGTGAGCTGACCCATGCAGTGCAAGCCATCGCCACACAGGGCATGCCCTTTATGCTTGTGCTACCGAGTGGGGCAGGCAAGATAGGCGTGGGTGATGAGTTTGTCCGTCAATGCTTGCTAAGACTTGCCAAAGAGCCTTGATGGGTTTTTGGCTGTTTATATTATCCATTTTAAAACCGTTTTAAAATCATTTAAAAAGTATTTTAAATTATTCTATTTATAAACAAGGGTTTGGTTTGATGGATTGATGATACACCTAACAAACTTGATATTTACCACAGGCTTTGTAGGGACTGGCTCCGCACGTCCTTTGATAACACACCAATTTTTATAGGCGTGCACAGCACGCCCCTACACCCAAACATCATTACGTTTGTGGTAATTTTAAAGTTTCTTGGATGTAAACAAAAAGGTTAGTATCTGCCTAATTTTACCAAATCATCTATCAAGCAAAACCACACGACACAGACACCATGAACAGCACTTTTCACGATTTTGGTCAAGGTAGAAAAACCCTAACCACAAGCCCCCAAAAATTTTGGCAAAAAATCCTTGCCCTGCCTGCCTATCACTGGCTACTGCTTGCCATGGCGTCGCTTGTGTTGCCCCATGCGATGGGCATTCCTGCGTGGCTACTGGTCGCACTCATCATCAGTGTCATCATGCAAAAACCCAGTATCAAGGCACGCCTATACCGCCTAAGTGGTGGGCGACTACGCCGTATCTATCAAGTGGTACAGGTGCTACTATTTTTGGGTGGTACAGTGGCGATTTGGGTGAGCTTTGGGCAGGCGTTTGGCGTGGATGTGGCGGTCAGCTTTTTGGTGCTGTGCTTTGTGGCAAAGGCGTGGGAGCTCTATGAGAAGCGGGACGCTTATGTGGCGTTAAACCTTGCGTTATTTACACTGGCGTCGGCTTTTTTGATACGACAGGATTTGAGTGTGGCGATGGTGGGACTGCCGACACTCATGATGATATTGGTGGGCTTTATCGCCATTAGTGATGATGATAATGCCGATGGCTCGGGGCGACTGCGTGCGTTAGGCATGATAACCCTGCCTGCCATCCCCTTGCTTGTGGTGCTGTTTTTGTTCTTCCCCCGTCTGCCCCCGATGTGGTCACTGCCGATGGCGGGCAAATCAGCGACGACGGGCGTTTCGGACAGTATGTCACCAGGGGATTTTTCTAATCTGAGTCAATCGACCGAACTGGCGTTTCGTGCCGAATTTGACGGACAAATGCCAAACCGCCATGAGATGTATTGGCGTGGATTGGTGTTTAGTGATTTTGATGGGGTGACGTGGCGACAAAGTGAGTTTTCGCCCCATTTTTGGCCATCACGAGATGGCGATACGCCCCCAGCATGGGCGATGAGTGCGTATCAAGGCATGGAACATCATTATCAGGTCATCTTAGAGCCGACCGAGCAAAACTGGCTGTTTGCTCTAGATTATCCACGTTTGCACCCTGAGCGTGGCATGGGCATGACGGGCGATTTTACCCTGCGTCATTATTACCCGATTAGCACCCAAAAACGCTATCGTGCCAGTTATTTTAGTCAGCCCAAGGTGGATATTGAACTCACTGATATCCAAAAACACATTAATCTGCGTCTGCCAAAAGACGGTAATGAGCAGGCTCGTGCCTTTGCCAGAGAGCTCTACGCCCAGACTGGCGACCCTGTCCGCTATGTACAAGCGGTGCAAAACTTCATCACCACGGGCGGATTTAGTTACACGCTCTCGCCCCCTGTGTTGCGAGATGACCGCATTGATGAGTTTTTGTTTGGGACAAAGGCGGGGTTTTGTGAGCATTATGCATCCAGTTTTACCTTTTTAATGCGTTCGGCAGGCATTCCTGCTCGGGTGGTGGCAGGCTATCAAGGCGGTGAGCTTGGGCGTGATGGGCAAAGCTGGGAAGTGCGTCAGATGGACGCACATGCATGGACGGAAGTGTGGTTTGATGGACAGGGCTGGGTGCGTATTGACCCGACCGCCTTTGTCTCGCCTGACCGTGTGGAGCAGGGCATGAATGCCGTGACTGATTCTGGCGGTGCGTCCATGTTTGGCGATGGGATGGCAGGGCAATGGAGCTATCAGCAGTTTAAGATGCTACAAACATTGAGACGCTACTCTGACCAGATGGGCTATTATTGGCAAAAAAACGTGGTCGGTTATGACCAAGATGAGCAAAAAGACTCGCTCTTTAAGTGGTTTAATATCACAAGTTTTGCTCAGCAGTTTTGGACATTGGTCGGGGGCGTGGGAGTGCTTGCTGTCTTATTTGTGGGTGTGATGATGTACCGACGCAGACGACAGTATCATGGGCTGGACGTGCTACTTGTGAAGCTCTCGGCAGGGCTTGCCAAGCAGGATAAGGCATGGGGCAAGGGGGCGAGCGAGCCTTATCTGACTTGGCTTGACCGTCTAAAAACGCCAAATAATGCCGAAGATATTGATGAATTAAAGAGCTTGTATCGCAAACACCGCTATGGGCGAGACGGGCGCGTGGATAAAGTGGTGGTCGGTCAGATGATGAATATCGTCAAGCGGTTGGCGGGGCGTGCTAAATGAGCGTGGTTAGGATTGGGGTTTTTTTTGGGTTTTGATTGTGTTACAATGGCTTATCTTTTAAAAGGAGTCATCCATGATAACCCTAGACTTACCCCCCACAAGTAGAGACGCAACTTGTACAAATTGCCAAGCAACAAAATATGTCGGCAAGTGATTATCTTGCATCCATGGCAGAAAAGTTGGTTGCCGAGCAACAAGGCAAAGACCTTGATGAGATGTATGAGTTTCTTGGACTAAGCCCATTTATCACAGGCACACATACAATTACTGATAAATACATCAATGAACTAAGGGAAGAACATGGTATCTAAAATCGCCTTACTTGATGTTAATGTATTGATTGCCTTGTTGGATAACAAACATAAGCATCACGCACTTGCGACAAGCTGGTTATTCGAATGGTTGATTGCAGGGAATCGTTGGGCGAGTTGTCCGATTACGCAAAATGGCTGTATGCGGATTTTATCATTAAATCTCTTTCCAAACTAAAAATAAACCCTTGTAAGTATTGGGGTTGAAGTTTTTAAAAATCTACAAAAATCAGGGTTTGGAAAGAAGTCTATTGCCTAGCTATGAAAATGGCTTTAAAATCTTAGACACTAAAGAGAAGCTAACAACTTTTATTGACAAAAGTCATCATATCTTCATCCCCGACAACATAAGCCTATTACAAGATGAGCTTATCAACTGGCAACACATTCAAGGCTCAAAGCAATTAACCGATGCGTATCTACTAGCTCTTGCCAAATACAACCACGCTGTTTTTATATCGCTTGACAGTCGCATTGCCACGCATACCGCTGTTAGTATTGGCGAGCAGGATTTTATCAGTTTAATCAATTAAAAAATCATCTATCAACAATCAAAAAATTTTATCAAACATTTTCCCAAAACCCATAAATCGTCCCCATTATATTGATACATTACTCAACCTTTTTTGGAGAAAACTTATGACCAGACATTTTGATTATATTACCATCGGTGGCGGTAGTGGCGGTATCGGTTCTGCCAACCGTGCTGCCATGTATGGTAAAAAAGTTGCGGTGATTGAAGCTAAGCACGTTGGTGGAACGTGCGTCAACGCAGGTTGTGTGCCAAAAAAAGTGATGTGGTACGCAGCGAACATAGCAAACACCATTCATCACTATGCCCCTGATTATGGTTTTGATTTGGATGCAAACGACTTTGATTTTACCAAACTGGTAAAAAACCGCACCGCCTACATTAATCGCATTCATGAATCTTATAAAAACACCTTTAAGAAAAATGGTGTAACCTTAATCAATGGTTTTGCCAAATTTCTTGATAAAAATTCGGTGGAAATCAGCCATGACAATGGCGATACCCAAATCATTACCGCCGACCATATTTTGATTGCCACAGGCGGTCGCCCATATCGTCCAAACATAGAGGGGGCGGAGTTTGGTATTGATTCAGATGGCATTTTTGCTTTGACTGAGTTGCCAAAATCGGTGGCAATTGTTGGTGGTGGCTATATTGGTGTTGAGATTGCAGGGGTATTAAATGCACTTGGCGTGGAGACACATTTGTGTGTACGTAGTGGTATTTTAAAAAATTTTGATGAAGACATTGTGGAGGTCTTAACCGATGTCATGGTCAAAGATGGCATTACATTCCACACAGGCGTAAATCCCACTAAGATTGAGAAAAATGACGGTCTGAACGTTTATTTTGACAATGGTGAGACCCTAAATGTAGAGTGCTTGATTTGGGCGACAGGGCGAGTGCCAGCAACTGATGCCATTGGTCTTGATGAGATAGGTGTGGCGACCAACAACAAAGGTCAAATCATCGTGGACAAATTCCAAAATACCACGGTAGACGGCATTTATGCGGTGGGTGACATCATTGAAAGTGGCATAGAGCTGACTCCTGTGGCGGTGGCAGCAGGTCGCAGACTCTCCGAGCGACTGTTTAACAATAAGTCCGATGAGCATTTGGATTATTCAAACATCGCCACAGTGGTGTTTAGCCATCCACCCATTGGTACGGTGGGCATCAGTGAAAAAGTTGCTATCCGCGAATTTGGGGCGGACAATGTCAAGGTCTACAAGTCTAACTTTACACCCATGTACTCTGCTGTAACCACGCATCGTGAACCATGTCGCATGAAACTTGTGTGTGTGGGCGATGATGAAAAAGTGGTTGGCTTGCATGGTGTGGGCTTTGGTGTGGATGAGATGATTCAGGGCTTTGCAGTTGCCATAAAAATGGGGGTAACCAAGCGTGATTTTGACAACACCATTGCCATTCATCCCACAGGCAGCGAAGAGTTTGTTACGATGAGATAAATACCTGTTTTATAAGCAAAAATGGTATTTTTAAAATCCTTTTAAAATTTGGACGTGTAGGGGCGAATCACATTCGCCCTTATAAAACGCATTTAATGTAGGTTTTTAACCATAAAAAGACAAATTGCCTAGGCGGTTTGTCTTTTTGTCATTTAAGTTAAGGTTGCCATCAACAGACAAAAAGCCCATTTAGAAAACAATTCTAAATGGGCTTTTTGTCTAAATCAGCGGTTTGTCTTAGATAAAATCACATTGCATCCAAGTATTTCTCCGCATCCAACGCTGCCATACAGCCCGTCCCTGCTGATGTAATCGCTTGGCGGTAGATGTGGTCTGCTACATCCCCACAAGCAAATACACCTTCCATACTGGTGGCGGTGGCGTTGCCGTCCAGTCCGCTTTTTACCACGATATAGCCGTCTTTCATGGCAAGCTGACCGTCAAAAATGGCGGTGTTGGGCTTATGCCCGATAGCGACAAACATACCCATGGCATCGATTTGTTTGGTTGTGCCGTCTGTGTTTTGGATAACCACGCCTGTTACGCCCATGTCATCGCCCACGACTTCTTTGACACTGCTGTTCCACTCTATCGTGATGTTGCCGTTTTTGACTTTTTCAAAGAGTTGGTCTTGCATGATTTTCTCGGCACGCAAACTATCACGGCGGTGGATTAGGGTAACGTGGCTTGCGATGTTGGATAGATATAGGGCTTCTTCTACGGCGGTGTTGCCCCCACCGATGACGACTACTTTTTGGTTTTTATAAAAAAAGCCGTCACAGGTGGCACACGCTGACACACCACGTCCCATAAATGTCGTTTCACTCTCCAAGCCTAGATATTGGGCGGTCGCCCCTGTGGCGATGATAAGAGCGTCACAGGTATAAGTGCCGTTGTCGCCTGTTAGGGTAAAGGGGTGGTTTTGTAGGTCGGCGGTGTGAATGTGGTCATAGATGAGCTGCGTCCCAAAACGCTCGGCATGTTCTTTCATGTTATCCATGAGTTCACCCCCTGTTAAGCCTTCTTTTCCGCCTGTCCAGTTGTCAATCTCGGTGGTGGTGGTGAGCTGTCCGCCCACTTGTAGTCCTGTGATGATGACGGGGTTTAGGTTGGCTCGGGCGGCGTACACCCCCGCTGAGTAGCCTGCTGGTCCTGAACCCAAAATGATGAGTTTGTGATGAGTGGTCATGATATTTCCAAATATAAGATGATAAAATAAATACGTTTAACTTTAAGTCATCAATCACTTAAAGTTAAAACCAAGGCAAAAGCCAAAGAATAAAGCCATAATATGCGTCTGCCTGCCCAAATTACAAGCACCACACACGCTAAAATTTAAAATCCGATGATTGATAAATACGATGATGGCTTGCTTGGATAAATTTTAAACAAAGTCAGGCACGCCACTATGAAAGCGTAACTCCCCATCAGGGCTGTCTATCAGCTCGGCTTCCACCGCTCGGAAAAACGCCACTCGCTCATCTATCGGTTCATCTGACACCGACTGGGCGAGGGCAAGGTAGTCTTCATAATGACGACTTTCGGATTTAAGCAGGTATTTATAATACTTTGATAGCTTTTCATCATTGATGACATCCGCCAATGCTGAGAATCGTTCACATGAGCGAGCCTCGATGAACGCCCCGATAATCAACACGTCTATCATGCCCGCAGGCTCCCACGTGCGTTTGTGCTTTAATAGTCCCTTGGCGTATCGCCCTGCAGGCAGGTGCGACCATGCAATGCCACGCTCTTTCATGAGTTCTAGCACTTGCTCATAGTGAAGCATCTCTTCACGCACCAGCTGGGCAAGTTTTTCTTGCAAATCTCTGTGAAACTCATAACGAAAAATCAAATTCATCGCCGTCCCTGCCGCCTTTTTCTCGCAGTTGGCGTGGTCTTGCATGAGCAGGGGGAGATTATCTTTGGCGACGGCAAGCCATTTATCGCTGGTTTTTGCCCCCAAAAACGCATGAATGTGGCTAATGTCGGTTTTGGCTTTGGCACGGCTTGCGATGGCGTGCAGGTCATCTTCGGACAGTATGTCGGTCATGGCATCGTAATAAATCAAAAAGCAGTGGCTATTTTATCATGATTTTATCAAGCTGGCGATAATATGATGTGGGGATTTTTACCCAAAAAAACAGCGATTTGATAATATTGATATTATTTATTGGCATCATCTGTTTGGCGGTCTACTCAGTCATTTTGCCGTATAAATTGTTTATTTTTATACTTATCTCATGTTTATCTCACGCCTAAAATGATGACGAAATACAGTCATCCAAAAGAAGTCGGTTAAATTTATAAGTATAATTAAAAATCACTCTCAATGTTTACAAAATTTTTGGAAAACAGAAACATTTTAAGTTATTGATAAATATATATATTTTAAAAAAATACAAAAAAAATATGAATTTTTGTGATAAAAGGTGTTGCAAAATATGACAAAATTGGTATTCTATACACACGGTATGGGATTTATGCTGTTTTGATTTATTTGTTGCACTTGATGTATGATTTAATGATGTTTTATTAAAGATTGCAAAAATTGTCATAAATACGTCATGAAACTATGATGAAATACCCATATTGGAAATAACTTAAAAAAGCCGTGATAAGCTGTTAAGCGATTGATGGTTTATCACACTGGGTGCAAGCGTACAGCAGCCCCATCACTAAAAATGTCAGTGGAGAAACCCATGAAAAAACTACTTTTAGCGTCAGCCGTTGCTGCTCTGTCCGTATCTGCTGCTAACGCAGCACCCACCGTTTACGGTAAAGCGTATTTGACCGTTGATGCCAGCAATGCTGAGACAACTTATAAGTCAGGCATTGTACAGACCAAAGAAGACACCAATGAAAGCGGTCTTAATTCAAACAGCTCACGCATTGGTCTAAGAGGCTCAGAAGCATTGACCGCCGATATTGATGTGGTTTATCAGCTTGAATACGGCATTAATATTGATAGTGGCGATGATACTGTTAGTCAAGTGGTCGGTGTCAGACCTAAATATCAGTCTGGTAATGTTGTATTAGATAATAATGGTCAAGTACAATACGAACCTATTTTTGGGGATAAAAAAGTTAAAAAAGATCAGTTCTATGCTCGTGATACTTACCTAGGTCTTGCTCATAAACAATACGGCACATTATTGGCTGGTCGCTTAACCACCATTGATGATAATGTTGATTTTGCCAGCGTGTTGGAAGGTTCTAACGTGGGCGATATCGGTCCTACGTTTAGTGCCCCACGTGCTAATAACGCCTTTGCTTATGTATCACCTGAACGTAACGGTGCTCAGTTCTTGGCCATGTATGCTTTTGATTCAGATACTGATGTCGGTGGTATTGCTGATAAAGACCAATATGGCATCGGTGCTACTTATAGCACAGGTCCTATGAATGTGGGTGCCTCTTACATTGGTTATGGCAAAAACAACCACTTACGCCTATCTGGTAACTATGCTGTCTCGCCAACATTAACGGCGGGTGCTTTATATCAAATTTCTAAATTTGACACAAGAAACAGCAAAAAAGAAAACACCCTTATCGTCAGTGGTGAAATGAAAACCGCCACCCCATGGACAGCCTATGGTCAAGTGGCTTTGATTAAAAATGTCGCTGGTTTTGATAATAAGTCAATGGGTGTCGGTGTTGGCGGTAAATATGCCTTTAATAAAGCCACCACAGGTCACATCTACACTGGCTATGTCAACAGCGAACGTAAAAATGTTACCATCAACAATAACCTATACGATAGCTCTAAAAATACTGGCTTTGGCATCGGTGCAGGTCTAGAATACAGATTCTAAGTTGTACTGTTTGTATCACACCCCACAAAAACCCGCCTTATGGTGGGTTTTTGCTGTTTTAGATTTTTCATTTGCTAGCCACTTTTTTATCCACCCCTTAACGTCAAGCTTCGCCCACCGTCCACCGCTAAAATCTGCCCTGTGATATAAGGAGTAGTTGCCAAAAATAGCACCGCTTGGGCGATGTCATTGGGCGTACCGATTTTTTGTAAAGGGACGGAATTTGTTAGCTCGTCTTTGGTATGGTCGTTTAATTCGTTGTTTTTATTATCTTCTGGAAAAATATTCACACCGGGGGAGACGCCATTGACCCGCACGTTCGGGGCAAGCTCCAATGCAAGCGACTGCACCATGCCCAAATGTGCCGATTTTGCCATGTTATAAATGGGATAACCGACAAAGGGTTTATCTCGTGCGTGAATATCAAGTAGGCTAATAATCGCCCCATGATTTGTGATAAGCTCATCTTTAAAAGCATGACTTAAAAATAACGGGGTTTTGGCATTGGTCAAAAATAAATCATCCCAATCTTGTTGCCATTTATCAAAATCATCATTCATATCACTGGGATAAAAACTTGACGCATTATGCACCAAAACATCAATCCGCCCAAATAAATCTAGGGCATGATTTTTAAAATCTGCTAGTGTATTTTTATCATTGATGATATTTAAATCTGCTTGAATGATTTTAGCACTATTATCACAAATGGCATTTAATTCATCTGCCAGATATTGAGCGTCTGTTTGGCTATGATGATAATGAATGATGACGTTAAAGCCATGACTGTGAAAGGCTTGGACGATTGCCTTGCCAATGCGTTTTGCTCCGCCTGTGATGAGGGCGACTTTTTTCATGGAAGTTCCTTTTTTAAAAATTCGTTTAATTTTAAAAGGCGTAACCGTGCCAGCTCATCGCCAATTTGTTTGCCTTTTAATGATTTATCAATATCGTTAATCGTTACCGATTGATAAAGACTAATGGCGTGATTAAAAAATTCACGATTGATTGTTTTATCGTTTATGATTTCTACCGTATCAATTAAATCAAATAATAGCTTGCTGTCTTTTTGGGCTTTGGTGCTTTCTATTAAATTTAATAATTTATCGGCAGGGATATTTTGATAATCGGTTAATTCATTAAAATGCGTGATAAATAATTGAGCAAATTGCGTGATGACTTTGGGCGTTAATAACCGCTCGCACAATGTTGATAATTCATTTTTATTATCCAAAAATCCATAAGTTAAAATGGCAAATTTGATATGCAATGGCTTATCATGGGCGGTTTTTAATTTATCAAATGTGATTTGGCGAATGGTGTTATCTTGCCAAATGGTGTTTAGTTCGGGTAGAATTTGTTTTAAAATATCTAAGTCAAATAACAACTTAAAAAACGCAAACGCACACGGCTCATCAAAAGCCTTCACGCATTCCGTCCAAATCCGCTCACGGCTTAGGTGCGATAATTCGCCACGCTCAGCAATGGCTTGCATAAGGCAGGCGGTATCGGGGGCAACCGTAAAACCCAGCTCATAAAAGCGGGCATAAAACCGAGCCACTCGCAACACACGAAGCGGGTCTTCGCTAAATGCAGGCGACACATGGCGTAAGAGCTTGTTTTTTAAGTCATTTTGACCGCCATAAAAGTCCACCACCTGCCCTGTGCGTGGCGTGTCGTCAAACAGCCCACCGACTTCTATGGCAAGGGCGTTTATCGTTAAGTCTCGGCGTGCTAGGTCGTCTTGTAGGCTCACCCCGTCCGTCTGTACAGCAAAACCTTGATAGCCCTTGCCGTTTTTGCGTTCGGTGCGGGCAAGGGCGTACTCGGCATGGGTGTGCGGGTGCAAAAACACAGGAAAATCCGCCCCAACTTGGGCAAAGCCTTGGGCGAGTAGGTCGGCAGTTGTTGCCCCGACCACCATAAAATCTTTGTCTTTGATAGGGCGAGATAGGAGCATATCACGCACCGCCCCACCGATCAAATATACTTGCATGGTAAATTTTTCCGATAAATTTGGGTCATTGTAGCGTAAATTAACCAATAAAAAAAGCACCCTGATGAGTGCTTTTTTGGGTTTTGGCAGGCTTATTTCGCCATGTCCTGAGCGTCCGATACCGATAGGGCGGTCATGTTGACGATACGGCGAGCGGTCGCAGAAGGTGTCAAGATATGCACCGGCTTGTCCGCACCGAGCAGGATAGGCCCTAGGGCGGCCGAGCCTGTGGCGGTTTTTAGCAGGTTAAAGGCGATGTTGGCACTGTCAAGCGTTGGCATGATAAGTAGGTTTGCCGAGCCTTTTAGCGTGCTAAATGGATAGCTGTGCTGACGCATACGCTCATCTAGGGCGATGTCGCCGTGCATTTCGCCATCAAACTCAAAGTCCACGTTCATCTCGGTCAAGATGTCGTGTACTTGACGCATTTTGAGAGCAGAAGCACGGTCTGATGCCCCAAAGTTAGAATGCGACAGTAGGGCGACTTTTGGTGTGATGCCAAAACGACGCACCGCTTGGGCTGCCAAAATGGTCATCTCGGCAAGCTCTTCGGCGGTTGGGTCTTCGTTGATGTAGGTATCAGCGATGAACAGGTTGCGGTTTTGCATGAGTACAGCACTCATGGCGTAGAAGTTGGCAATGCCGTCTTTTTTGCCGATGACTTGATTTAGGTATTTTAAGTGTAAGTGATAGAAGCCAAACGTACCACAAATCAAGCCGTCCGCATCGCCAAGCTCGACCATGAGTGAGCCGATAAGTGTGGTTTTACGGCGAACATCACGGCGAGCCAGCTCCAAGCTAACACCATTACGCTGATTGGTGACGTAGTGATGTTCGGCATATCTGTCGTAGTGGGGGTTGTTGTTGGGGTCGATGATGGTGATGTTTTGACCATCAGCCAGACGTAAGCCCAGATTGTCGATTTCTTGGTTGATGACGGCAGGGCGACCGATAAGGATGGGCTTGGCGATTTGCTCGTCCACCACCACTTGCACCGCACGCAACACGTTGATGTCTTCACCTTCGGCATAGACAATGCGTTTGGGATTGGTTTTTGCCTTGTTGAAGATGGGCTTCATGGCAAGGGCGGTGTTATAGACGAACTCGGACAGTCTTTGCCGATAGGCATCAAAATCGGCAATCGGCAAGGTTGCCACGCCTGTATCCATAGCAGCCTTGGCAACGGCAGGGGCAATCTCTAAGATAAGATTTGGCTCCAAAGGACCAGGGATTAGGTACTCACGTCCAAAGCTCTTGCCGGTTTCGTCCTTTTGACTGTCTATCGATGGCGTGGCTTCAGTATGTGCCATGGCAGCGATGGCGTGCACGCAGGCCAGTTTCATCTCTTCATTGACCACAGTCGCCCCAACGTCCAATGCTCCACGGAAAATATAAGGGAAACATAGGGCGTTATTGACTTGGTTGGGGTAGTCTGAGCGACCCGTTGCCATAATCACGTCCGAACGCACCGCATGAGCAAGCTCTGGCATAATCTCAGGGGTGGGGTTGGCAAGGGCAAAGATAATCGGGTCTTTTGCCATTGAGCGTACCATATCCTGCGTAACCACGCCCGGCCCCGATAGACCTAGGAAGACATCGGCGTTCACCATTACTTCCGCCAAAGTAGTCTTGTCGGTATCACGAGCAAAACGGGCTTTGGATTCGTCTAGGTTTTCACGGCTTGTGGTAATCACGCCTTTTGAATCTAGTACATAGATGTTCTCTTTACGTACGCCCAATGCCACTACTAAGTCAAGACAAGAGATGGCGGCAGCCCCTGCCCCTGAGCAGACAAGCGTAATCTCGCCGATATTTTTGCCGTTTAGTTGTAGAGCGTTTAGCAGAGCGGCTGCTGAGATGATGGCGGTGCCATGCTGGTCATCATGGAACACAGGAATGTTCATGCGTTCACGCAGTTCACGCTCGATTTTAAAGCATTCTGGGGCTTTGATGTCTTCTAGGTTAATCCCACCAAAGGTTGGTTCTAGGCTTGCTACCGTCTCGATGAACTTATCAGGGTCGGTTTCATTAATCTCAATGTCAAACACGTCAATGCCAGCGAACTTCTTAAACAGTACGCCTTTACCTTCCATGACAGGCTTGGACGCCAACGCACCGATGTTACCAAGCCCAAGTACCGCAGTACCGTTGGTAATCACACCCACTAGGTTGGAGCGAGCGGTGTATTTGGCGGCAAGTTTGGGGTTTTTTTCGATTTCAAGGCAAGGTACTGCCACACCAGGGGAGTAGGCAAGGGCTAGGTCTCGTTGGTTGGCGATTTGTTTGGTGGGGGTGACAGAGATTTTGCCGGGGCGGGGGTGTTCGTGGTAGTGTAGGGCGTTTTGTTCAAATTGCAAACGCTGAGCATCCGCTTCGGATAAAAAAGCGGTGTCTTGGGTTTTGTCCTGTGCAGGGACATCTTGATGAGCCATAGTGGTTTTCCAAGTTGTTGTGAAATAAAATCGCCCTATTTTAGCATGATTTTGGGGGTCGTGCTAGGTTTTGTTGACGAGTGTCTTGGATGGATGTGATTGATGAGTTGGTTGGGTTGATGAGTGTGTTCAAAGATGGGCGTGTTTTAAAACACCACCCCAATCCACCCAAATTTCACCGCATTATCATAGATGATTTTTAAGGCGATGACAGTAAGTAGCCACGGTAAGACAGTTCTCACCCATGCCATAGGCAAACGGTTACGCAGTTTGACCCCTGCCCATGAGCCAAAGGAGGCGGACACTACCATAAGTACAATCACTTGCCAATAGTCAAAAAACGCAAACCCCAAAGCGACATAGACCGCAAGTTTTAGGACGTGTACCAACGACATCATGAGCGAGCCGACCGTGACGACCACGTCATTGTTGTCGTATTTTTTCATGAGTAGGGGTAGGTGCAACGGGCCGGGGGCTCCGACAAATAACCCAATGCCTGTTTGTAAAAAGCCGATGAGATAAAAACTCTCAAAGCTCTTTAATAGGCGATTGACCGTGCTTGACCACTGAGTAAGTAAGATATAAATGGCGATAAATAGGGGGATTAAGTCTAATCTGACAAATTTTACTGCCATCCCAAAAAACGCCACACCCACCACCGCTCCGATGACAAACGGACGAAAATGAGTAAAATCCAAATCACGCCGACCAAACCACACACGGCTAACGTTGCTTGCCAGTTAGGTGGTGCCATGAATGGGGATAATGGTGGACGCAGGCAAAAACATGGGTATAAACCCAAGCAAAATCGTCCCACCGCCAAGCCCTGTAATCCCTGCTAGGGCGGACGTAAAGAAGTTGATGATACCTAAAATGACATCACTCATAAGGGTTATTGAGACCTAGCCCACTCAAAATCTCAATCTCAAAGCCCTCCATCTCGTCCTGCTTCTCCTGCCCAAGCTCATGATCAAAGCCGAGTAAGTGCAATACACCATGTACGATTAGGTGCGTCAAATGCTCGTCCACCGTTTTGCCTTGCTCATCTGCTTCACGCACCACGACCTCATGACAAATCACCAGCTCGCCCAGTGGTATATTATTCATCATTTGACAGACATCGCTCGGTATGTCGCTTGGGTAGGATAAAATGTTGGTGGCGTAGTCTTTGCCCCGAGCGTCAAGGTTGAGCTCACGCCCCTCGTCTGTGCCACAGACATAAATATCCAAAGATTTTGGCAAATCTATCCAGTTTTGAGCAGGTAGTTCATCAAATGGATAATAGGGCAACGCCAAACCGTGCGTGATTTTGTCATTCATCACCGTTAAGGCATGATTAAAAATCTCTGTAATTTTTATTTCATTATAAATTGGCAACTCAGCGAGACCTGCCACATCATCGGCAAAACTGAGCGTTATCTCATTCATCATTGCCGTCCTTGCCACCTTGACCGCTTTTGTCGTCTTTTATGCTATTTAAAAAGGACAAGGCGTTTAACGTGCGGTTTAGCTCTTGTTCTTGACGTTGTTTTTTGCGGATTTTGGCTCGCTCGCTCTCAATCTGATTCTCCACCACGTCATGAGCGTCATAGGCATCAATGATTTTTTGCACCAGATGATGTCGCACGACATCTTTACTGCTAAACTGCGTGATGTGAATGTCATCAATATTTGCCAAAATTTTGAGAGCCTGAGACAGTCCCGACTTATGACCACGGGGCAAATCCACCTGAGACGTGTCGCCTGTGATGACCGCACGACTCCCAAAGCCTAGCCGTGTCAAAAACATTTTCATCTGCTCAGGCGTGGTGTTTTGGGCTTCATCCAGTATCACAAATGAGTTATTGAGCGTCCGCCCACGCATATAGGCAAGCGGGGCAACTTCGATGATTTGGCGTTCTAGGAGCTTACCCACCTTTTCAAAGCCAAGCATTTCATATAAGGCATCATACAGGGGACGTAAATAGGGGTCAATTTTTTGGGTCAAATCCCCTGGCAAAAAGCCTAATTTTTCGCCCGCTTCCACGGCAGGGCGGACAAGCAAAATCCGCTCAATCTCGCCACGCTCTAACATATCCACCGCCACCGCCACGGCAAGGTAGGTCTTGCCCGTACCAGCAGGCCCTACGCCAAACGAGATGTCGGATAGCAGGATGTTACGCACATATTCGGCTTGGTTGTGTCCTTTTGGTGTGATTTTGCCCTTGCGAGTCGATAGGCTGACAGGCGTGTGCGTTTGGGTAGTTTGTGGATTTCGGGCAAGGCTTGCTTGTATTAGTAGGTGCAAGTCTTCTGGGGTGATGTCGTCTGATTTTTTGGCAAGCTCATAAAGCTCGCCCAGCACATATTCGCCACGCTCCACTTGGGTCAAATCGCCTGTCAGCATAAAGTCATTGCCACGATTGATAATGGCAATATCAAGGCGGTCTTGTAGGTATTTTAGGTGTGTGTTGTATTCGCCAAGTAGGGTGCGAAGCTCAAAGGGGGTCAGCTCAAAATTGAGAGTGCGAGTTAGGCTCAAATGGGTTTTCCTTTTGAATGAAAAATGATAAACAAGGCTTATATGCTTTCAAAAAATAAAAAATCAAGCCAGTAAATGACATTCAAGCAATAAAAAACCCTTTTCCAAAACAGAAAAGGGTTTTTAAATATGGCTCCCCAACCTGGGCTCGAACCAGGGACACACGGATTAACAGTCCGATGCTCTACCGACTGAGCTATTGGGGAATGGTGGGTCGTGCAGGATTCGAACCTGCGACCAATTGATTAAAAGTCAACTGCTCTACCAACTGAGCTAACGACCCGTTAAGCACAAGGCTTATTCGGTCATCTAGGATAATGGTGGGTCGTGCAGGATTCGAACCTGCGACCAATTGATTAAAAGTCAACTGCTCTACCAACTGAGCTAACGACCCTTATCACTAAATGTGGTGCGTATTATACAGGGAAATTTTGATACGTCAAGTGTTTTTTATGAAATTTTTAAAATTTAGCAAAATAAAATGCTTTTTGGGCTTTGGCATTGCTTTTTTGGGGGCAGTTGCTTAAAATTAGCCAATCATTGATGAAATTGAGTTATTTAAAAAGGTAATCTTATGCAATCCGTCCAAGTCAAACTCCTAAACCCAAAAATCGGCTCCGACCCTAATTTTCCTTTGCCTACTCGTGCCACAGACGGCTCGGCAGGCATAGACCTAAGGGCATGTATTGATGAACCTGTGGTTATCCATGCAGGCGAAACCAAACTCATCGGCACGGGGCTTGCAATATACATCAAAGACCCTAATTTTGCAGGGATTATTTTGCCACGTTCAGGGCTTGGGCATAAGCATGGCATTGTGCTTGGCAACCTAGTGGGCTTGATTGATGCTGACTATCAAGGCGAGCTGATGGTGTCGGTGTGGAACAGAAGCGACACCGATTTTACCCTAAATCCTGCCGAACGCATGGCTCAATACATGGTGGTGCCTGTGGTACGTCCAAGCTTTGAGATTGTCGATGAGTTTAGCGATGACAGCGAACGTGGGGCAGGTGGGTTTGGTAGCTCTGGGGTTAAGTGATTGATTTTAAATAATTGTCAAAATTTTAACCCATTTTAAATTTTAAAGGAAAAATTTATGCAACACAAATCCCTAACCCTAGACGAAGCCAAACACACATCAGAAGTCATCACAACTGCTTTGCCTTATATCCAACGTTATAAAGATAAGCTCATCGTCGTCAAATATGGCGGTAATGCCATGACCAACCCTGTATTAGAAAGCTCCTTTGCCCGTGATATTGTCCTTTTAAAAACCGTTGGCATTCACCCTGTGGTGGTGCATGGCGGGGGCCCACAGGTGGATAATCTCATGAATGAACTTGGGCGTGAGTCTGACCGCATAGACGGCATGAGAGTTACCGACAAAGCCACGATGGACGTGGTGGAGATGGTGCTGGGTGGTAGCGTGAATAAATCTATCGTTAATCTTATCAACAAACACGGCGGACAGGCGATTGGCTTGACAGGCAAAGATGCCAATCTCATCAGAGCGACCAAACTTACCATGACCGATAAGGACGGTAATGCCATTGATTTGGGTTTTGTCGGAGAAGTCGCCCACGTCAATACAGATGTCATCAATATGCTTATCCATAGCGACTTTATCCCTGTCATCGCCCCACTAGGTGTGGATGAAAATGGTGAGACCTATAACATCAATGCCGACCTAGTGGCGAGCCGTGTGGCAGAGTTTTTAAATGCCGAACGCCTGCTTCTGCTCACTAACATCAAAGGCGTGCTAGACAAAGACGGCAACGTGCTGACGAGCCTATCACCCACAGACGTGGACAATCTCATCGCTGATGGTACGATAGGTGGGGGCATGATACCCAAGATTGCAGGGGCGTTGGATGCTGTCAGGGCAGGGCTTAGAAGTGCAACCATTGTGGACGGGCGAGTACCACACGCTTGTTTGCTTGAAATCTTTACCGAAGAAGGCGTGGGTACGCAGATTTTGCGAGAAACTAATGGTTAAATTTTAAAGGCGGTCTAGCACCGTCTTTTTTATGCGTAAAACTTGCTTTAAAAAGAATAATCATTTATATTAACCCAAACCCGTTTGGAAATCCCCATGCAAAAATCCCTTGCCCTTATCGTCTTTATCGCTTTATTGTCCGCCTGCTCCCCACAGCCCCATGGCGGCGAGATGTCTCATCAATCGGCAAGCTCTGATGTGGCAAGTGTGGATATGGCAGACGTTACCAATGCGGACGTAAGCGATTCAAATCTTGACAACTCAAACCCCAATAGCCCAAACCCTGATAATCCTACCCTTGACAGCCAAACCACCACCCAAGGCGAGCAGGTTCATTTGGCAAACAAAGCCTTTATCATCAAGGCGGATGTAAATTTTGCCGTCAAAGACGTGGTTGCCACCAAAGACCAATTGGAGAGCCTAACCCTACAAACGGGCGGATATATCCAAACGTCCAAGATTTATAACAACATCACCGACACGCACCGCTATCCGATTGGGGGTGAGCAGTTAAAGGTGCTGACCCATTTTGTGCGTCATGGCATGATGACGGTGCGTATCCCCAAGGCAAATGCGGGCGAGTTTTTGAAGGGGGTACAAGGACAAGTGGTGTTTTTGGACGGTCAAGAATTTAACGCCACCGATGTTGCCCTAGACTTACAGCGTAACGCCCTACACGCCCAAATAGAAGCCGAACGCCAAGCCAAACTGGGCGAGCTTAACGCCACCAAAACAGATGATTTGGCGGACAAATCGGCTCATGTGGGCGAGATGACAGATTCAAAATACCGCCAAACCCTTGCCGAGCTTGACCGCAAGGCTCTTGCCGAGCAAGTGGCGTTTAGCACGATAACACTTGCCTTTTATCAAAATCCGCAAATTTTTGAATCGGTCATGCCCGACACACAGGCATACATCGCCAAAGACGAGCGGGCGAATTTTGGTCATCGCTTTGTCCAAAGTATTGGCACAGGTTGGCTGTATTTCTTAGAATTTATCTTGTGGCTGACAAGTCTGTGGGCGTTTGCTTTTGGGCTTATTGTCGCTACTCTATTTTATAAAAAGGTGTTTAAGCCGTTTTATAATCGACCGTTTAGAAAAAAGGCAACTAATGGGACGGTAAAGCCGAAGGAAGTGGGAAATAAAGAGAGAGATGATAAATGATAAGGTTGGGTTAAAGTGATTTTAAATTTTTCTGATTTTATTAAAAATACTTTTTATAAAATTAAAATAGTTTTAAAATTAAAATACATAAAGGCAGTTTATTCGTCTGATTATCAAGATTGGCTTGGGAAAACTACCATTTATTGACTGTAAGAGATTTATGGGTTATGAAAATTGTGTATCACATTACCGCTCAATTAATAAATGACGGTGATAATCATAAAGAATCTAAATCACAAATCTTGGTCAATGACCAACCCATTGGTATATTTATTGATGAATGCCACCTAAGAGATGTTGTACAAGTAGATGTGGATAAGTTTATTTTGTTTGCAACCCATGATTGTCCCTTTGAAGAAACGTTGAGTGTTTATTTGATTGACATTAAAAATTCATTGATTATGGATGGTTTGTGGTTGGGATTGGCGTATCATACAGATTTTTTCACTGGTATAACCATTGAGAATGATACAATCAAATTTAATTTTATAAGTAATGATGTATGGGAATTAACGTATGTCAAACAAGGATTTTTTGATGGTATTCATGCGTTAAAAGAAATGATTAATCCTATTGTGCATAGACGGCTATCTATAAAGTGTTATCTAAAAATACATAACGCCCAATCTTAATTTAAAGTGGTAATTTATGATTGTTGGGTGGTTATTTTTTAGATTATAGGGGCGAATTACATTCGCCCAAAAATCAACACTTTATTACAGGGCAAATGTGATCTACCTCTATAATCTACCCAAAGGCGTGATTGATTAACAAACCAAATTTAAACCACTACACCCCAAACACCCCACCCCATTCATGCTCATCAAAGCCGATAAGTGCCACGTCATCGCCCACGACTATCGGGCGTTTTAGTACGCTAAGGTTGTCCTTGACTATCTCATACATGGCGGATATGTCGCCACCTGTTAGCACGGTTTTGGCGGTGTCGTCTAGCTTTCGGTAGGTTGTGCCTTGTTTGTTGATGACTTTTTCGCCAAAGGTTGCCACAAACTTGGCAAAGTCATCTTGGCTTAGTACCGACTTTTTATAATCAAAAAATTCATACGTTATGCCGTTTTGATTTAAAAAATCAAACGCTTTTTTCATGGTGTTGCAGTTTTTTATGCCATAAATGGTCGTCATGGGGGTGTCTCGCTTTACAAAATATTGGCAAATTATAACAAAAATCGGCTATAATAGCGTGTTAAATTTTTTATTTTTGAGTTAGCCTATCATGAGCCTAAACGATTACAACTTTAAAGCCATTGAACAAGCCCAGCAAGCCAAATGGCAAGCCGATAACCGTTACCACACAGATAATAATGACCACGGCAAACCCACCCGCTATATGCTCTCCATGTTCCCCTATCCAAGCGGTAAGCTACACATGGGGCATGTTCGCAATTATGCCATTACGGACGTATTATCTCGCTACTACCGCCAAAAGGGTTATGATGTCATGCAGCCGATGGGCTGGGACGCTTTTGGCTTGCCTGCCGAAAACGCCGCCATTGACAACGAGGTTGCCCCCCATGCGTGGACGATGTCCAATATCGAGCATATGCGTGGGCAACTAAAATCGCTAGGTCTTTCCATTGACTGGTCTCGTGAGTTCGCCACTTGCAATCCTGAGTACTATAAATGGGAGCAATGGCTATTTTTACAGCTTTACAAAAAAGGCTTGGTATATAAAAAGTTATCTACCGTAAACTGGGACCCTGTGGATAACACCGTCCTTGCCAATGAACAAGTTGTGGACGGTCGTGGCTGGCGTTCGGGGGCGTTGGTCGAAAAACGTGATATTCCGATGTATTATTTTAAAATCACGGACTATGCGGACGAACTGCTTGATGATTTAAAACTCTTAGAAAACAAATGGCCAAAACAAGTCCTAACCATGCAACAAAACTGGATTGGCAAAAGTCATGGCATGGAGCTGGATTTTACCTATGAGCTAGACGGACAAGCGGACAAACTTACCGTCTTTACTACTCGCCCCGATACAATCATGGGCGTAAGCTATCTTGCGGTATCGGCAGAGCATCCGCTTGCCCAATATGCGTCTCGCCAAAACGAAAAAATCGCTGAATTTTGCAGGTTGTGCAAACAAGGCTCGGTTGCCGAAAGTGAGCTTGCCAAAGCCGAAAAAGTGGGCATGGATACAGGGCTATTTGCCAAACACCCTGTAACGGGCGAAGATGTGGCGATTTGGGTTGCCAACTACGTTCTCATGAGCTACGGCTCGGGGGCGGTCATGGGCGTGCCTGCTCATGATGAGCGTGATTTTGAATTTGCCAAAAAGTATGATTTACCAATCAAACAAGTCATTGAATTTAAAGGCAAAGAATACAGTACAGACGCATGGCAAGACTGGTATGGCGACAAAAATGGCGTATGCGTAAACTCTGGCGTACTTGACGGCATGGGTAAAGACACCGCTACCGCCAAAATCCTAGAAGTCGTGGGCGATAAGGCAAACGCCACCATTCAATACCGCCTGCGTGATTGGGGCGTGTCCCGCCAACGCTACTGGGGCTGTCCGATTCCGATGATTAACTGTCAGTACTGCGGAACGGTGCCTGTGCCTGAGAGCGATTTGCCTGTGGTGCTACCTACCGATGTCGTGCCTGACGGTCGTGGTAATCCCTTAAAATCAATCCCAGAGTTTGTCAACTGCACCTGCCCAAAATGCGGGCAACCTGCCGAGCGTGAGACCGATACCTTTGACACCTTTGTGGAGAGTAGCTGGTACGCCCAACGCTTTACCACGCCACACGATGACACCCAAATGATCGGCAGACAAGGTGCGGACAAATGGCTGTCGGTCAATCAATATGTGGGCGGTATTGAACACGCCATTTTGCACCTATTGTACGCCCGCTTTTTCCATAAAGTCATGCGTGATGAAGGCTTGGTTGGCGGTAGTGAGCCGTTTGAGTGCTTGCTCGCTCAGGGCATGGTGCTGGCAGGGACGTTTTATCGGAGCAATGCAGACGGCTCAACGACTTACTATTTCCCCCATGAAGTTGAAGTGCGTGGCAATGAAGCGGTGCTGATAGCGGACGGCGAGCCTGTTACCATTGGCAAAATTGAAAAAATGTCTAAGTCCAAAAACAATGGCGTAGACCCACAGACCATTATGGGCGAATACGGAGCGGATACAGTACGACTGTACACCATGTTTACCGCCCCTGCTGACCAAACGCTAGAATGGTCGGATTCTGCCCTAAAAGGTCCTTATAATTTTGTCAAAAAAGTATGGCGACTTGCCGATGAGCATTTGAGTGCAATTGCTGATGTGGATAAATCCGCCCTAGACGTGGCAAACCACAGCCTATCCAAATCCGCCAAAGCCCTACGCCGTAAGACCCATGAGACCATTGCTAGAATTGACACCGCACTGGGCGAGCATTTAGCCTTGAACACGCCTGTATCGTCTCTTATGGAGCTTGCCAATGACATTGGGGCATTTAACGTGGCGGACAGTGGCGATTTGGCGGTGCGTCATGAAGCGATTATCACGCTTTTGACAATCCTATCGCTATACGCTCCGCACGTTGGCGAGCATTTGCTAGAAGTGTTTGGTTTTGACAGTCGCAAGCTTGCTTTCCCCACACTTGACAAATCGGCACTGGTGAGCGACAGCATTGTCATGGCGGTGCAAGTAAACGGCAAAGTGCGTGGCGAGATTGACGTACCGACAGGCACGGACAACGACACCATTAAACAACTGGTTCTATCGCATGAAAGCGTTGCCAAATTCATCACAGGCGAGCCTAAAAAAGTGATTGTGGTGCCAAATAAATTGGTGAGTGTGGTTGTTTAATAAATTTGGCATTGTTAAATCAAGGTAAATTTTAAAAGTTAGCCATTGTAGGGGCGAATTGCAATTCGTCCAAAAGCCAAGACATTGACAGGGCAAATGTGATTTATCCCTACAAATTATTCAAATTTACTGATAAGCAATGCCATTTAAACCATTTAATTAAATAAATGCGTGAAATTATCACAGGGCGAATAAATTGCCCCTACGCATTCAGTAAACACGCCAATCAACGTTGATAAAATAAACCAATGTTATTTAAAATCATTCATTAACTCTTTTACATTATGCCAAAAACCAAACTGTTTAGCCTATTATCTAACATTGCTGTTTTAGCCAATTTGGTCGTGGGATTTTTGCAAATTCATTGGGCGGTCATTGCCGTATTTGTTGTCATTCATGCCGTGTTGCGACTGGGCTATTTAAAAGCAGAAAGCGAGAATGCCGTGCGTGATGAAAACACCACCCAAACCAGCATTGCCCCGCCTGTCGTGAGTAATATCGCAAGTGTGATTACGGCGGTGATTTTGGCAGCTGCGATTTATTGGGTGGGTTTTGGGTGGAGTATTTCGTGAAGTGATTTGATATGAAGTGATTTAATATAATAAAGGACAACCATGTCAAAATTTTTAACCGCCCCAGTATTAGCATTAGCCGTATTATCTACCCTAACCCTATCGGGGTGTGGATTTGCCTTGCGTGGGACAGACGAGAGCTTACAGATTGCCCCTGTTTATCAGACCGTGCAGTTAAGCCTTGACGATAGTCAAGAAAACTTGCATCTAAAACGAGCCATGACCAAGCATTTGGAGCTTATGCACCTAAACACAGGACTTAGCACTAATCAAATCCGTGTGGATAATTTGCGGTTTCGCCGCTATGAGTTGGTCGGTATCTTGACCGAGATTCGTCTGGTGTTAAGTGCGGACGTCGAAATCACCGTTGGCGGAAAAACCATCACCACCCCCATGCAAGTGGAGCAAAGCTATCAATATAATGAAGCG
Organism: Moraxella lacunata; assembly: GCF_002027545.1. GTDB lineage: Bacteria > Pseudomonadota > Gammaproteobacteria > Pseudomonadales > Moraxellaceae > Moraxella > Moraxella lacunata. The sequence continues at coordinate 1,414 of NZ_MXAN01000022.1, read as the reverse complement.
AGTGTGGTAACGCTTGACCAGCAGGGCGAAGAGAGTAGGGGCTGGCTCTATGACCAGCTAGGCGAACGCATTGCCGAGCGTTACCGAGCCATGGCACGCTAAGCGAGCAGACCGTGCAACAGCGATTTTTACCGCTTTTTCATCATCTCAAAAACGACAACACCACGCCCACACAGGGGCTGTGGGTTATGCACAGTGATGAGCCACTGCTACACCAATGGCTCATTGACGCCTGTCGCCCCCAATGGTCGGCGAACAGTCAGTTCATCAAACGTATGGAGCTGACGTCCACCAAATCATGGCTGGACGTGGTCGCCGAGCTAAATGACTTGTCACTGTTTGGCGACAGTACCGCCTTGATTGTTACAGGCAATCATAAGCCAGATACTAAGGCAATCGCACGCCTAAGTGCCTTTGCCGATGACGTGGCAGGCGGACATAGTCATAATCATCTCATCTGGTGCCTGCCAAAGCAAGACAAAAAATCACTATCCACCAAAGCCATAAAGCTTTTTGACAATCAAGGGCTTATCATTGACGGCAATGTCTATAATGAGTCGGTACGTACCGACATCTTGACCGCCAAAGCCCAAGAGCTTGGGCTAATCCTAAGCCCTGATGCGTGGCAAATGCTCCTATCGCATACCGAACATCATCTGTTGTCGGCATATCAGACCCTGTGGCGGACGTCCTTTTTATGCACACACGGACAGATGATTGGCGTGGACGAGTTGGAGTGGTCGCTGGTGGATGGGGCGGATTTTACCGTGTTTCATCTGTCGGATACCATGCTTGCGGGCAACGCTCAAAAAAGCCTTGCTATCTTGCACCACCTAAAACGCACCGAAACCGCCCCAAGCATTGTACTGTGGGCAGTTGCCAAAGATGTACGGCTGATTTTACAAATTCAGGCAGGCAAAGTCCCAAGCGAGTTGGGTATTTGGCAGAGCAAGGCATACACCTACGAGCAGACGGCACGGCGACTGTGCGGGCAGGGTGGGCAGTGGCTATCCAGCGTCTATGACATTGATAGGGCAATCAAGGGCGTGAGTGATAAAGATGTGTGGCAACTACTGACCGATTTGGTGCTATCGGTGTGTGGGGTAGGGATAAATGAAGGACGTTATTAATAGACTTCTTTCCAACCTAGATTTTTATGGGTTTTTTAAAAACTTTAACCCTAGTATTTATAAGGGTTTATTTTTAGTTTGGAAAGAGATTTAATTACAAAACGTTACCATTTTACCATAAAAATTTATAAAAAATACTTAGGGCTTAATTGTTGTTTAAAACAAAAACTTTATAATGGTTGTTGGGTTTTAAAAATTGAATGGGTTAAATTCAGATATTTTTAAGATAATTTTTAAGAATAATCATTTAACTTCAAAATACACCAATGACAGTAGCAACTGTA
>NZ_MXAN01000021.1 GCF_002027545.1 Moraxella lacunata | reverse complement strand
TGGTATCTACGACCCAAAAATAATTAAGCAAACTTCCGCACTTCCCCCGCCCCAAACGCATTTTCTACGCATCTTGGGCAGATGTCGCCATGCTCGGCAACCGTTCCCACGCTTGGCAGGACGTGCCAGCAACGCACGCATTTCTCGCCTGTCGCAGGGGCGACTTTGACACTAAGCTCATCGCCTTTGGTAAGGCTGATGTCGCTAGTGATAAAGACAAAACGTGCTTCATCACCCAATTTGGCAAGCGAATCATAAGCCTTGTCATCAGCGACAATGTCAAGGCTTGCCGACAGACTGCTGTTGATTGTCTTGTCGGTACGGGCGTTGTCCATTGCTTTATTTGCCACTTCTTTGACTGCCAAAATCGCTTGCCAATCTGTGTCCGTGATGTCATCAAGCACCACGCTTGGCAACTCATACCACTCTTGGGCAAAAATGTAGCCGTCCGTGCCTTTTAGCACTTGCCACGCTTCTTGGGCGGTAAATGACAAAATCGGTGTAATCCAACGCAAAAGGGCGTGAGCGATGTGGTAAATGGCGGTCTGTGCCGAGCGTCTGGGGTGTCCGTCCGCCTTGGTGGTGTACTGGCGGTCTTTGATGATGTCAAGGTAAAATCCGCCCAAATCCTGCCCACAAAAGTTGGTAACCAATTGACAAACTTGGTGAAAGTCCATGTTGGTATAAGCGGTGCGAATCTCGCTTTGGACTTGGTTTGCCTTGTGAATGATGTATTTGTCAAGGCTGATAAGGCTGTCTGCTGGCACCAAGTCTTTGCTCGGGTCAAAATCATCGGTATTGGCAAGCAAAAAACGCACCGTGTTGCGGATACGGCGATACATATCGCTCACACGGTCAAAGCCTTCTTTACTCACCGCCATTTCATAGCGATAATCGGACGAGCCAACCCACAAGCGGACAATGTCAATGCCGTATTTTTGGGCAAGTTCGGCAGGCTCAAAGCCTTTGGTATTGCCTTTGGATTTGGAGAGTTTATAACCCTTAGCGTCCACGGTAAATCCATGCGTTAGGACTTGTTTATAAGGGGGGCGACCGTACACGCTTTCGCTCACAAGTAGCGATGACTGGAACCAACCACGGTGCTGGTCAGAGCCTTCTAGGTACAAATCGGCAGGGTTGGTGAGTTCATCACGGTTGGCAAGTACGCTAAAATTGGTAGAGCCTGAGTCAAACCACACGTCTAGGGTGTCGGTGGATTTGACGTAGTTTTGACTGTCGGTCTCGTCAAGAAAATCACTAATCGGAGCATCAAACCACGCTTCAATTCCGCCTTGTTCAATGACTTTGGCAACTTGTTCAATCAGCTCGGACGTGCGTGGGTGCAAATCGCCTGTGTCTTTGTGCATAAAGAAAGCAATCGGCACGCCCCAAGTGCGTTGGCGTGAAATACACCAATCAGGGCGACCGTTCATCATTGATTCAATGCGGTTTTGTCCCCATGACGGTGTCCACACCACGTCTGGAATGTCTTTTAGGGCTTGTTCACGCAGTCCTTTGGCCTCCATAGAGATGAACCATTGGGGCGTGGCACGGAAAATAATCGGCGTTTTGTGTCGCCAGCAATGCGGATAGCTGTGCGTGATTTTTTTGTGGTCAAGTAGGTGTCCGCTTGCTTGCAGGGCTTCGATGATTTTGGGCTGTGCCTTGTAGATATGCTCGCCCACAAAGACTTTTGCTTCGTCCAAATACACGCCATTACCACCCACAGGGTTTTCGGTGGGCAGGTTGTTGGCACGCCCCACATTGTAGTCGTCCACACCGTGAGCAGGGGCGGTATGTACAAGCCCTGTACCGCTATCGGCAGTAACGTGCTCGCCTGTGATGAATGGCACTTGGCGGTCGCTGATAAGGGGGTGTTGGGCTTCTAGGGCGGTTAATTCTGAGCCTTTAACCGTTGCGATAATTGCTACATTTTCTAAATTGATATTTTTGGCAAAATCTTCTACCAAGTCATGAGCTACGATAAAATGGGCGGTGCGGTTGATAGGGTTGGGATTGGTGGCGGTATAATACCACATTTTGCCAAAATCATTTTCCACGTCTTTTTGGTAAGTTGCTCCCAATTTTTCTACCGCTTTTTTGGAGCGTTCATTACCTTGATGTATTTGAAAATGAACGGTATTTCTGTATTTAAAGGCGTGGTTTAATAAGGTGTTTTTAATCTCATCATTTACCCCTTTGCCCCAGTATTTGGGCGTAATAAAGGTAAAGCCAATGCCGATGATGCCATCTTTGGCATTGTCATCATAAAAACGGGTTGTGCCAATGATATTGCCAGTTCGCTTATCAATAATGGCATAGGCTTTATCTTTCACTGCTTGTTCAAAAAACGGCTCAAACACTTCTGGCAAATGGCGTTTGGTCGGCATCAGCTCCCAAATGGCAGGGTCGGACGCACACGCTTGCAAGGCATCTTTGTCGGCTTTGGTTAGGGTTCTTAATGTGAAATTCTCGCTGTCAATTTGGCTTGTTAGTACAAATTCAGATGTTTTTTTGCCTTTGATAACTGCATAATCAAAATCAGCATGGGCGGTAATCGCTTGGTTGGCAGGGAGTGTCCAAGGGGTCGTTGTCCAAATCACCGCTCGGAGCGTACCGTTTACATTGGCAAGGGCAGGCAGATTTTCACGATTGACAATGTCAAATCCCACATAAATGGCATCGGATTTTTTGTTGTCATATTCTACTTCGGCTTCGGCAAGGGCAGAGCCACAGTCCAAGCACCAGTTTACAGGCTTTAAGCCACGCACGATATGACCGTTGTCATAAATCCGCCCCAACGCTCGCACGATGTCCGCTTCGGTCTTAAAATTCATGGTAAGATACGGATTATCCCAATCGCCAAGCACGCCTAGGCGTTTAAAATCCGCCTTTTGTAGCTCAATTTGACTTTTGGCGTAGTCTCGGCACGCCTTTCTAAACTGGGTGGCGGTGATCGGCTCGCCATTTTTGTCGGCTTTGGGTGCGTGTCCGACCTTGCCAAACTGCTCTTCTACCTTTTGTTCAATCGGCAAGCCGTGGCAGTCCCAACCGGGGACATACGGGGCATCATAGCCGTCAAGGGTTTTGTATTTGACGATGATGTCTTTTAGCACCTTATTGACAACGTGTCCTAAATGGATTTGACCGTTGGCATAAGGGGGGCCGTCATGCAGGACGTATTTTTCACGTCCTTGTCGTGCTTTGCGGATTTGTCCGTACACGTCATTTTGTTCCCACTCGGCAAGCCAAGCAGGTTCACGTTTTGCCAAATCCCCACGCATGGGAAAAGGCGTATCGGCAAGGTTTAGGGTATTTTTGTAGTCGGTGGCTTGGTCTGTCATGGCTTAGCTCAAAATTGTGAAAAACGGCTAATTATAGCCCAAAATCATGCGTTTATAAAGGCTTGACGGATAAAAATTGACTTTTTGGGGGTGGTTTGGTAGATTTAAGATAATATTTTTGGCAACTTGATAATCATGAAAAAATTAAGCAGAAAAATCACGTCAAAATTCACCATGTTATTTTGTGCGGTAATTTTGGGTTATTTTATCTTGATTAAAAAGGATTATGATAATCCTGCCATAGCTTTTATTGGAATTTTTATGTTATTAGAAGGCGTGTATTATTTTTGGTAATTTTATAAAAAGAATGATACGATAAAATTTGATGATAAATTTTAACCATTGACCATTATAAAAATAAGTCTCATTTCCATTTATAAAATTCATTAAAAATTCATCTTTACAATTTTTTGCTTTAATTCCTTACAAAAATTCGGTATATTAGTAAGGGCGTGTTGAGCATTTATAACACCATTTGCATTTAAAAACTTATAATTATCAGCCAACTTGCAAGGTTATTTTATGAAAAATCCCAGCAAAACCCTATCATTATTATTGGCGAGTGCCGTATTTTTGACCGCCTGTGGTGGCGACAAGCCTAGCGAGCCCGCCCCAAAAGCCGAACCTAGCACCCAAACTGCCCCTACCGAGCCTGCCAATACCGCCCCCAAAGCCGATGAAGTCACACCAGAGACCACCGAGCCTGTCGCAGATGACACCAAAGCCGATGAAGTGGCAACCGCCGACTCTGCCACGTCCGATGAGACCGGCAAAGGCACGACCGAGACCGCCCAAGTGGACAATGCCGAGCAAGCGGACACCGCCCCTGCCCCAGTACAGGCTCTATCTATCGCCGAAGGTAAGGTGCGCTATGAGAAAACTTGCAAAATCTGCCACGAGCAAGGACTCCTAGACGCCCCCAAACTCACCGCCAAAGCCGACTGGGCAAAACGCTTGGACAAAGGCATAGACACTCTGCACAAACACTCTGCCAAAGGCTTTGGTAAAATGCCAGCACAGGTTGCAGGGGACGTTACCGAAGCCGAAGTGTATGCGGCGGTGGATTATATGGTGAGTCAAGTTCAGTAAATTGATATTTATCATCGGATAAATTATGATTTATCCGATAGATTTAATAAAATATCGCTGATTGCAATATTGATAAATCATATGGGCAAATAAAAAACCCAATTTTTGTTACTGGGTTTTTTATTTGTTATTAATTCATTAGACTTCCTGCAAAACCCCAAATTAAAGAAAACCGTTCGTGGTGAGCTTGTCGAACCATAACGGTTTTCCGCTACCTTTCGACAGGCTCAGGGCGAACGGAAAACTAGTTTTGCAGGAAGTTTATTAAGCTCCTAATGAATCCACATCGTTTTCCCTAATCATTCTTTTGGCTAGGGATTCTTTATTATCATTCCTCATTAATACTGCATAATGTGCCGTATTGGGATTGGCTTCTAGGATAATTTTAAATACCATGGTCAGTGGCACAGATAATAACATACCGACCACGCCCAATAGCCAACCCCAAAATAATAATGACAAAAACACCATAAGCGTGGATAAGCCCAAATTTTGTCCCATGATTTTAGGCTCAACCAAATTACCAATAATAATATTAATCACCAAAAAGCCCACACCCACGCTCGCCCCCACCGAAAAGCCATTAAATCTCTTTCCAAACTAAAAATAAACCTTTATAAGTATTGGGGTTGAAGTTTTTAAAAATCCACAAAAATCGGGGTTTGGAAAGAAGTCTATTTAATAATAATGCTTGCAACACCACAGGCACTGCCGCCATGACCGAGCCGATGTTTGGCACAAAATTTAATAAAAAGCTAAGGGTCGCCCAAAGAATGGCATATTGCACATCTAGCATGACCAATAATAGCCACACAAAAAATCCTGTAAATAAACTAATTAAGGCTTTTAAGCCCAAATATTGAATCACGCTATTTAAGATTAGGCGGATTCTTATTTGGTCAATGTGATGATATTTTTCACTTTTTCCCATGACATAAGATAATTTATGCTTAAAATCAGGGGCTTCAAAGAGCATAAATAAAATCATGAGTGCTAATATAAAAACATTGGTTGCAATGCTTGACATACCACCCATTAAGCTCCCCATAAAGGATAATAGGGAGTTGGTATTAAAATACTCCATAATCATGGTGGTATTTAATTCAAGGGGTAAATCCCATTTTTGTGCCAATGCTGTTAATTCTTGGATACGCAATAATGCCAAACGTTCATATTGGGGAATGGAGCGGGTAAATTCGATGATGGATGAATTAATTAAATTTGCCAAAAATACCAATGCCAGCGTAATGATTAAAAACAAAATGCCGATTGCCATATAATGCGGTACTTTATGGCGTGTCAAAAAATTAATGAGTGGCGAGCAGAGAATGACCACAAATAACGCAATCAAAAATGGCACAATCAAACTAGACGCCAATTTAATACCTGTCAGCACGATGACCAATGCCGCCGCACCGATTAAGATATTTAGGGGAGATTTTTTTGCTATCATGTCAATGCGGTTATTTTGTTTAAAAAAACATGAATTTTGTACCATGCTTGATTGTTTGTCAAGTGATGATGAGTAGGGCGTGCCTACCCTTTATAACACTATCTACAATTTAGAAATATTTTAGAAATAAATAAACTGTTTTTGCATGAAAAATGGCTAAATCTTGTGGCTCGAAGTCAAAAACTTGCTTGATAGAATAACTATCAACCTGCGTTTTTTCCTTGAAAAACGTGCGATTTTTCTCATTTTTCATTGCAAATACAAAAGGCAGGCACGCCCTAGTGTTTTTTGTTAATTTGCAAAAATAAATAATCGCTACTATAATAAATGTTAGCACATTCAATTTTCAAAAGGATTTTATCATGCTCGCCTATCTATTTGTCCCTGCCACGCACCCCAAGCGTATCATCAAAGCCCTAACCGACCCTGCCATAACCGCTCACGTCCACGCCGTCATCATCGACCTAGAAGATGCCGCCGCCGACCGCTCGCCTAATGATGTGCGTAATGAGTTTGATGATTTATTAGGCAATTTCATGCAGACAGAGACCACGCCAGAGCTGTGGGTGCGGATACATGGGGCGTCTCATGGCGAGTTTCGTTTGGATTGTGAATGGGTAAAGTCCCACGACAGCATCAGCACGGTGGTACTCCCCAAAGCCGAAAATGCCGAGCAGGTCAGTCTGGCTCATGAACTAACCGCTCGCCCTATCGTTGCCATGATTGAGAGCGGGCAAGGCGTGATAAATGTTGCTTCTATGGCAGGTGTGGCAGGGCTTATGGCGTTGAGCTATGGCTGTTTGGATTTATTGACATCGCTAGGGATTGGCAGGCACACATCAGCAGAGATGATAATGCTTGATAAGGTGCGGTGCGAGCTGGTGCTACACTCGCAGGCACATGGGCTGACCGCTCCGATTGAGACGATTTATCCTGATTTTGGCGATGATGACGGCTTTGCCAGATGGCTTATGCATGCTCGTGATTTTGGTTTTGGTGGCTGTCTTGTCATACACCCCAAGCAGTTGGGTGTGGTGGGGACACACAAGGAGTGTGATGGCGATGTCGCCTTTGCCAAAAAAGTGCTATCTTATCATCACGCCACAGGGCAGGCGGTGTTTGCCATTGATGGGCAGATGGTGGATTTGCCAGTGATTGCTTGGGCGAAGAAACTACTGGGCGATGACTGATTGGCATATAGAGCATTGGCGATTTTACTATACATGGGGCTTGTGGTAAACTAGCCCTATTTTATTTTGGAATGATACCATGAACATTTTACCCAGCGAAGAGATTCGCATTACAGACGGTAGCACCGTTTCGCTACATTTTGAAGTCAGTCTACCGAACGGCACGGTCATCGATAGCACCTTTGGGCGAGACGAGCCTGTAACCTTGACGATAGGCGATGAGAGCCTACTGGCAGGCTTTGAGCAGGTACTCATCAACCTAAAAGCAGGCGACACCCGCACCGCCCACCTACCGCCCGAACAAGCCTTTGGCGAGTGGAATGGCGAAAACGTCCAAACCTTTCCCCGTACCAAGTTTAGCCTGTCCGAGCCAAATCCTGTGGTCGGCATGATGATGGAATTTGCCGACAAAGGGCAAAATACCTTGGCAGGCGTGATTTGTCATGTCGATGATGATGAAGTCAAAGTGGATTTTAATCACCCTTTGGCAGGGCAAGACGTGCTGTTTAAGGTGCAGATTTTTAAGGTTACGCCAAAAGGACAAATGGCGATTGAACTAAAATGAGCGACAACGCCCCAATCTCAAAAAAGCTCGGTTATGGCATTATTGTCATGCAGGTCATCATCTGTTTGTTGCTTGTGGACGACAGGACGATGACGCTTGGCATTGGTGCGATGATGGCAAGTTTGTTTTTTGCCCATGACAAATCCGACACCGTCAAATTTGGTATTTGGGGCGTGATTGGGCTGTTTGTTGTTTATTATTTTGGTTATGGTTTGTATGCTTATTCTCGCACACCTGCCAAAACGGTTTGTGGCACATTCAAAGAGTATTAGACTTCCTGCAAAACTCCAATTGAAGAAAACCGTTCGTGGCGAGCTATGCCTGCCCATAACGGTTTTCCGCTACCCTTCGACAAGCTCAGGGCGAACGGAAAACTAGTTTTGCAGGAAGTTTATTATAAAAAGAAAGTGTTTAAAAGGTAGGATTTGATGTTGTCGATGTATGCCACCGATGAGCAAAAAGTTTATGACTTTATGCACATTCATCGCTATCACGAACACACCGACTTTTTTAAAAATCGTTATGATAAAAATGAGTCGATTTGCGTGGATTATATTCCCATGCCAGCATTTACCCTTTTTTCGCCCCACATATTAAAAGAAGTGCGAATTATGAACGATAATAAATAACATCAACCACAGCAAAAGGGATATTTGTCATGTCATTTTTCAACCCAGAACATCAGCCATTTGCTATCGCCCTTATCGTCTTAGCTGTTATCATCTCGATACTTGTTGGCGACGCATTTTTCATCATCTTGGCGATGGTGTTTTTGGGTGTGGCGACCGCACAAGGTAAACACCTAGTTATAAAGATAAGTATCGGGGCGTTGTTGGTTGCTGTTGTGCTTTATTATTTATTTGTGGTTATTAGGGGCGTGCCTGCCTTTTGTATTTGCCATGAAAAATGAGAAAAATCGCATGTTTTTCAAGGAAAAAGTGAAGTTTGATAGTCATTCTATCAAACAAGCTTTTGACTTCGAGCCACAAGATTTAGCCATTTTTCATGCAAAAACACTATTTTATTTCTATAAAATTTCTAAATGTTAAATTGTGTTATAAAAGGTGGGCACGCCCTAGACAAGCCACGGCAGTATTCATCAAGTTTGTGGGCAACTTAACAAAATCGAACATCGCTCTTTGGGTAGGCAAAGTGTACTAAGCCTGTATCTTGATGACCCAATGAGCCAAAAATCGTATCGTTTTGACCGCCTTGACAACTGGCATAGGGACGATATTTTTCGCCCGTACAAGGCAGGCGATGTGATTTGTGTCAAGTACACCAAATCACCCATTTTGACCCGTACCTATCCCCATATTTTGATAGACATACAGCCCAAATGACAACCTAGGACAACTCATGAAAAAGCCACTCATCGCCTTATTCACCCTGCTCACACTACCGCAAGCGTGGGCGTTATCATAGAGTCTGCCGATTGGGGCGATTTTCGTTATGATGAAAACGTGGTTTGTTCAACGTCCGCAGAAAACAGCAACATATTCGGCGTTGTCAAAAAACACGGCAAATATGGCATGGCGGACAGCACAGGTAAAGTATTGTTACCGCTTGAATATGATGACGGAGCGTGCCTAAATGGTTATGTAACCTTATCAAAACAAGGTAAGTGGGGCTTGGTGGACGCTCATCAGCGTGTGGTAGCACCCTTTGTTTTTGGCAAACAGCCTTGGGGTTTTAATGGCGTGGATAAAGTCATTATCACCGATAATCGTGATGATGGCATATATTTGGCGGTGCATGGGGTGGACGGTGGAGTCATTTTGGGTTATCGGCGTGGTGAATGGGACTTTGAAAATGATGTCTTGATACGCTTTGAAGATGATGATAACGGGCAAAGTGGCTTTATGGACACGCAAGGCAATATCATCTTGGCAGGGCAGTATGGCTGGGTGAAACTGCTGGACGATAAAGCAGGCGATGAGCGGTTTATGGTGAGCATAGATAACCAAACCATGATGATAGACCGTAATAAAAACATACTCACACAAGGCTATGACGATATGGAGCCTTTTGATAAACAAGGCATATCAAGGGTTTATCAAGATTTAGACAATCCATACCAAGTCGGCTTTGTAGATAGGAACGGTACACTCATTATCAAACCCTCATCACACCACTACCCCATGTGGAACGATGTCTATGGGCATGAATGGCAACTACGCATAGACGGTAGGCAGTGTACACTATTTTTGCAAGACCGTGCAGGGCAAGCTGTCAATGACCCAAAATTTCCTGATAGATCCTGTCGGCTACTTGCCACGCCCAACCAAACACCCAATCAAGAACCCACAGCAAAGCGTGGGTCATGGGATAGGATTTGGGCGTGGGTCGTTAGTTTGATTCGCTAAATCAAGCCTTTAATACTCGTCTATGTAGCTCTGCCAGCCCGTCTTCCATGGCTTTTTGCAATATCTCGGTAAGCTCGGTGCGGGTCTTGTTTTCGGGTGAAATCGGTGCAAGGGGCAACACATACGCCTTGACCCCATCGCTGTCCGCCACTCGTCTTAGGCTCTCTGCCATCGTGCGTTTGTCATAATACGCACAGTCGTCCGACAGCGTACCGTCTGCATTGACATAAGCAATCACCACAGGGCAGATGGGCAAGCCTGTATCCATGCTCGCCTGCAAAAGTTTTCCGTGGATTTTTTTGATTTTTGTACCGTCTGTAGTGGTTGCTTCGGGGAAAAATACCACCGATGAACCGCCACGCAAAAAGTCGGCAATTTGGCGTGCCACACCGTCAGCGTCCCCCGAGCCACGTTTGATAAACAGCGTCCCACCTGCTTTGGCAAGTTTGCCAAAAATAAACCACTCACCAATCTCCGCCTTTGACAAAAAGAACACAGGAGCAACCGACCCCACCACAGGAATATCCAGCCAAGAGATGTGATTGGACACCCAAAGTCCGTGTGTCTGTGGCACAGGCTCAACTTGCACGACTTCCACGCCAAAGGAATTGACCATTTTTCGGCAAAAGGTTTGGATGTATTTTGGCAAAACATCTCTGGGCGGTGCTTTAAATGCCCCAATGCGTCTGGCGGTAGTAAAGCCACCAACCAAGGTGTTACTCATGCCTGCGATGATTTTGGTGCGTTTTAGTTGTTTATTTAGAAAATTTGCCATAAGATTATCATTGTCAATTAAAAGGCATATCCTATAAGACTTTGGGCAAAATTGCAAGTGTTTTTGGTAAACATTAATGCACAAAAAACTCTAATGAATTTCAAACAGTTTTCCTAACACCACAGTATTTTGAGCTTTATAAGCAAGCTATTTGTCTTGACATGACCCATCTGCCATCAATTCTGCTGTTATTAGCGATGGCTATTTTAAAAAATTGGTATATTCTCTTATCTGTTCATCGGTTTTAAAATCCTTTTTTGGCTCCATGCCGAGCATTTGTGCCAATCCATCTAAAATATCATCATTTTCTGATTGCACGGTAGTGTTTATGCTAACGGTGTACGCATTATTGATATAATGATAACTATCTATCATATACCCTTCTTGATGTAATAAATCATAACGGCATGGCTCAAAAACAAAAGTATAGCAAAAACGATTGGGAGCTAATTCAAAATCAGTATACATTTTTATATAAGATGAAAAATCATCAAATAAGGAAATAATAAACTCGTCTGTGTTTTGGGTAATTTGTGCAACCTTATCAAAATCATCCAAAATGGTATTGGCGTGAAATACCTGCACATCGTCATCATCATATTGTATCTTTTGATGACTAAGATTATCTAAATCAAAATTAAAACATAGATAGACATCTTTTTTGATATTAAGCATATTGCCTATGATTGATTTTAACAATGCTGATTTATCTGCATTGGTTACTAATTGATTTTCTGATTTCATGCAATTTTCTTTTTTAAATTTATCTTTAATGATAAGTAATTTTATAGTTCACGTTAGTCAAGACTTTACCATGGCACTATACATGCTAAGATTTTTTAATACCTAACTTGTAAAAATCTCAACCGTTATTTACACTTTGTTTAAAATAAAACTCTAACCACTCATAAGGAGTAAAGGTGTGAGTCTTGCCAGTTGTTTCATCTTTTTTGGTTAAAGATGAATGGGGTTTCACTGTATTATAGAAATTAAGAAATCTTGTTAACTCTTGCTTTCTATGGTCACTGTTTGTAAATTCACATTTTTCATGCCACATTTGCATGAGTGTGCGAATAACCCGTTCTGCTTTACCATTGGTTTGTGGTCTGCCTACTTTGGTGAATTTTTGATTGATGTTGTTATCATAACAGACTTTAACAAATTCATGGTCTTTGGTGCCTTTAAATTCTGTGCCGTTGTCAGAGTAAATCACATCAATCACGTAAGGACAAGGCTCTATGACTTGTTCGGTAAGAAACTTAGCTGCACTAAATGCTGTTTTATCCGGCATGATACACGCATATAACTCACGAGAATAGTCATCTATGGCAACAAAGAGATATTCTCTGGGACTGTTTGTGCTTTGTCCTTTAAGCAGTTCACCAGGATAGGACTTGTTATAACGTTTGGCTTGTCTTTTGAGTTTGTCCTGTATTGACTTTTCAACCTTAGCTAAGCGTTTAATGCCAAATCTTGCTTGTTTAAAGCGATTGTTGGTGCTAGACTGTGGTTTAAGGAGTTTAACACGAGCAAGTTTTAAGACCTTGTATATGGTAGGTCTTGATACTTTATACTCAAGTGCCAACGAAGTAACAGATTGCTTGTGCTTATGATAAGCTGTCCAAATAGCTTGTCTGTGATGGGGAAGCAGTCTTCAAGTTTTTATGTATGTTCATTTACAGTATTTTACCTTGGGTTCTGTAAATAACGGTAGTATATCTTACACCTAACTTGCTATTATAATCATTTTTATAATAGACTTCTTTCCAAACCCTGATTTTTGTAGATTTTTAAAAACTTCAACCCCAATACTTACAAGGGTTTATTTTTAGTTTGGAAAGAGATTTAATGAAAAATATGTTCATATTTTATAAAAACACCGCCCAAAATCAAGGCGGTGCTTCTCATGCCACTATCACGCACTCGGTAAAGGCGGTGGCAATTCGTCATTTTTAACGATATTTACCGTTGGCACTTCATGCTGATATTCTTTTGGCTCTCGTGGAGTCTCGCCATTCATGATTTGCAAGAACTGCTCACGGTCAATGGTTTCCCACTTCATGAGTGCTTCCACCATGGCGTGCATTTTGTCATGATTGTCATCAATGAGCTTATACGCCACATCGTACTGCTCTTCTAGGATACGGCGAACTTCTTCGTCCACTTTTTGTTGGGTGGCTTCACTGATGGTGCGATTTGCCCCACCAAAATATCCGCCTTGCTCTTCGTCTTCATAGACCATCACGCCAAGTTTGTCGCTCATGCCGTATTTGGTTACCATGGCACGGGCAAGTTTGGTCGCACGTTCAAAGTCGTTGGACGCTCCTGTGGATTTGCGATTGATAAAAATCTCTTCGGCAATCCGCCCACCAAACAAGATAGAGATGTCGTTGAGCATTTTGTCGCTGTAACTGCTCACCGCATCTTGCTCGGGCAACTGCCACGTTACCCCCAATGCCCAGCCACGGGGCATGATGGTTACTTTGTGTACAGGGTCAGTAAAGGGAAGTAGTTGGGCGACTAGGGCATGACCTGCTTCATGATAGGCGGTGGCACGGCGTTCTTCTTCACGCAAGACCATGGATTTGCGTTCAGGCCCCATGTAGAGCTTGTCTTTGGCATCTTCAAAGTCATTCATGTCCACGCTCATCTTGTTGCGACGGGTGGCAAATAGGGCAGCTTCATTGACAAGGTTGGCAAGCTGAGCCCCGCTAAACCCAGGCGTACCACGAGCTAGGGCATTGACATCCACGCCAATGGTTTGGGGCAGTTTTTTCAGGTGTACATTTAGAATCTGCTCACGACCTTTGATGTCTGGCAAGCCAACCGACACTTGACGGTCAAAACGACCAGGGCGAAGCAGGGCTTTATCCAGCACGTCCACACGGTTGGTCGCTGCAATGACAATCACACCGTCATTACCTTCAAAACCGTCCATTTCTACCAAAAGTTGGTTAAGGGTTTGTTCACGTTCATCATGACCACCACCCATGCCCGAGCCACGATGACGACCCACCGCATCAATCTCATCAATAAAGATGATACATGGAGCGTTCTTTTTGGCTTGGTCAAACATATCACGGACACGGCTTGCACCCACCCCAACAAACATCTCCACAAAATCCGAACCCGAGATACTAAAAAACGGCACTTTGGCTTCGCCAGCAATGGCTTTGGCAAGGAGCGTCTTACCTGTACCAGGCGGGCCCACCATCAGCACGCCACGGGGAATGGTCGCCCCAAGTTTGGTGAATTTTTCTGGGTCTCTTAAAAAATCCACAATCTCAACAACTTCTTGCTTGGACTCTTCGCACCCTGCCACATCGGCAAAGGTGACTTTGATGTCGTCTTCGGAGAGCATTTTGGCTTTGGATTTGCCAAAGCTCATGGGGTTACGACCGCCCATGCCACCGCCGCCAGCACCGCCACTCATGCCACGCATGAATAGCCAAAACAGACCGATGATGAGCAAAATGGGAAATGCCGCGATGAGTAGCTGAGTGCCCACGCCTTGACGCTGTGGCATCGACCCTTCTACTTCTATGTTGTGTTCACGAAGTAGGGGCATTAGCTCGCTGTCATCTAGGGCAGGGCGAACGGTCTTGAACTCTGAGCCATTGACCTTTGTGCCGGTAATCTCTTCGCCGTCAATCTCAATCTTTTGGATTTGACCTTCGGCAACTGCCGTGACAAAGGCTGAGTATTTCATGTCATCAGCCTTGCCCGAACCACGGTCGAGATTACTAAATACCATGACTACCACGGTGATAATCACGAGCCATAATAGAATGTTTTTTGCCATGTCGTTCACAAAGGGTTTCCTGTTTTTGGCGTTTGATACAACTTTGATTGAAGATTTAAAAATTGAAAATGGGGCAAGTCGTGCAATTGTTTACACAAAGAGACATTGCTTTTAATAAGGCTTATTATCAATAAATCAAGCCCTAAATTTAGATGATTATTTTATCGCCACCCAAAACATCTCTTTGGAGCGGGGACGGCTTGCCTTGGGTTTTATGCTTTTGATTTTGCTAAACTTTTTTTGCATGTCGGCACGCAGTTCGGGAGAGCCTTCGCCTTGGAACACTTTCATGATTAACGCACCGCCTTCGGGCAACACTTTTAGGGCAAAATCCACCGCCAACTCACACAGGTACATCATGCGTGGCATGTCCACTGCCGACATCCCAGATGTGTTGGGAGCCATGTCCGATAACACCACATCCACACGCCGTCCGCCCACTTCATCCATGATTTTGTTAAAGACTTCTTCTTCTCTAAAATCGCCTTGGATAAAGGTAACATTCTCCAAAGTATCCATGGGCAAAATATCAGACGCAATCAAAATCCCGTCATCGCCCACGAGCTTGCCTGCCACCTGCGACCAACTACCAGGGGCAGAACCTAAATCCACCACGGTCATGCCTTTTTTGATAAGACCCGTTTTTTCGTTAATTTCCAATAACTTATAGGCTGCTCTGGCACGATAGCCGTCTTTTTGGGCTTGTTGGACGTAATAGTCGTCAATATGCTCTTTCATCCACGCTTTTGATGATTTGGAGAATTTTTTGTTGGTAATGCGAGTTGCCATTGGTCGGGTAGTGATGAATTAAAATAACTGCTTAGTTTAACATTTTTATGAGAAAATTTGGTATATTTTTGTTATAATGAACATTAATTTATTTAAAAACCTGTTTTGAGACATTTTATGGCAAAACCCAATTTTAAAAACCTATCTCCCAATTTTAAAAACCTATCTAATGACACCCTAAAAGAGCTACGGGGCATCGGTCATCGCCTAAATCCCATCATCATGGTGGGTGGCAATGGCTTGACACCCACGCTCATCGAAGAGACCGCCCGTGCCCTAAGCGACCACGAACTCATCAAAGTCAAAATCCCCGCAGGTAGTAGTGATGAACGCAAAGAATGTGCATCCGCCCTAGCTGACGCTACCGAGAGTCAAGTGGTGCATCACATAGGGCGTATGGTTTTGTTATTTCGTAAAAATGACGAACCTAACGATAAATTGTCTAATTTAACACGTTTTGGCTTTTAGGCTGTTACGATAAGGGAATGTCATGAATTTTTTTACCGCAAACCCCATTGATAAACTGTTTAGCCTGCTGTCGCTGTCGCACTTTACCGAGTTTTATTATGATGATAATTCGGTCATGCAAAGAGAGCAGTTGTTTGTCTTGCAAGACATGCAAGCCAACCAAAAAAACAAGCCTGCCCCCAAGGTTCATGCTTACATCAGTGAAGACACGCATGGGGGTAAGCATGTGATTAACATGAGTTTTATGGTTGAAAAGGTGGATGGACTGCATTTTGCCAATTATCATGATGATAACATCAAGCGTGCCGATGGGCTGTGGCAGGAGACCTGCCTAGAATGCTTTATCGGTCTGGCAGATGGGGGTTATATTGAGATAAACATCGCCCCCGATGGACGTTATGCCCTGTATCATTTTAGCGATTATCGTACGCCTGCCACGCTCGTACAGGCCGATAAGGTAGCTCTGTTGTGGCGTGCCGATGATAACGATAACGTGTTGGTGTATGAACGCCACGTCAGTCTTGATGTGTCAGCCGTGGCGGAGTTGTTGCCCGAGCAGACACTCATCAACCCATGTGCGATACTAAACATCAAAGGCGATTTGCATTACTTTGCTGTCAGTTCTGCCCCTATGCCTGATTTTCATGATAAGGTATTTTGGCAAAAATGGTAAATGTATAAAATGTGAGTGTATTTTGATTGAAACTTAGGACGGTGGTGGTCCACAACCGAACTTTTTGTTCAAACCAAAGCCACATTTAAAAAGCCCATGAATGATGTCATGGGCTTTTTGGTGAGCGAGCAAATAAATGATTATTTGATGGTAAACCAATCATTAGCACTGGTTTTGGCTTTTTCGATGTCGCTTGATGATAGGTTTAGGGCAAGCTGACCGATTTTGGCTTGGGCTTTGTCACGAATGCCGTTGTCAAGCATGCCGTCACGGCTAGATAGATCATACCATTTGTAGGCATCCACATAGCGTTGCTGTTTTTCATCAATCATCGCCAACGCATAGCTGGCACGGTTGTCGCCCAGATGAGCGGCACGTTCTAGCCATTTACGACCTTCACTCATGCTGGCTTTGACGCCTTCGCCACGCAGATACATGAGTCCTAGGTTTAGCTGAGCAGGGGCGATGTCTTTTTGGGCAGCTTGGGTGTACCAATGCACGGCTTTGGCAGGGTCTTTGGCAACGCCTTCACCTTTTTGTAGGCGTTTGGCTAGGAAAAATTGGGCGTGATGGTTGCCACTGTTGGCTTGACTGGCAAGTGATGAGATGTCCATAATCTCAAAACGAGACACATTCAGTGGCACGTTTGAGATGAGTTCAGCGTTGGCAACACCTGCCAAAAGTAGGGTGGATAAAATGCTAAGTTTTAAACGTTTCATAAAATGACGACCTGTGGTTGAGAGTTTGTGTATGGACATTAAAATGCCAAATCAATCCTTTATCATACCATTAATGAGTGATAAACTCAATTTTTTCATTGGCTAAACATGTCAAATTTTGTAACATCATTTATCAGTCGGTTCGGTGTTGTTAATTTGATGGGTCTAACCCCGCACGACCCGATACACCGCCACATCTGCCAAGAGATTGGGGGCGGTTTTGACGGCTTTATTGCGGATAAGGGCAGGGATTTTTGGATTGGGGTTGTCCCATAGGGCGACCGTATCCAAAATGCGAATGTTGTTGTCGTGGCACAGCCGTTCAAAATCCTTAAAGGTGCAAAGATGAATGTTGGGCGTGTTGTACCATTGGTGGGGCAGGGTCTCGCTCATTGGCATGACGCCCTTAATGCCAAGGTAGATGCGGTTTTGCCAATAGGCGAAGTTTGGAAAAGTTACAATACCAAATTTGGCGACACGGAGCATATCGTTTAGTAGGGTTTCGGGATTTTTGACCGCTTGCAAGGCACGAGCCATCACGACTGTATCAAAACTGTTGTCAGCAAAGCGAGACAGACCGTCATTTAGGTCTTGCTCGATGATGTTTAGCCCTTTGGCGATGCCTTCGTTGATTTTGTCGGGGTCAATCTCAAGCCCATAGCCAAATACACCCAAATTCTCTTGTAAGTGTGCCAATAGTGTGCCGTCCCCACAGCCCAAATCTAGGACTTTTGAGTTGGGTTTTATCCATTTTTCGGTCAATTTGTGGTCAATGTTCATACGTTGCCTATCTTAGTGTCTTGCCAATTTTGAAATCTCGTGGGGCGTGATGGTGTTTTGTTTGGTGGTTCTTTTTGGGGTTGGGGCGGTCAAAAAGCCCCGAACGGCAGTCGTGTAGCGGGGAATGTCAAACAAAAACGAATCATGCCCATGTGGTGCGTCCACATTGACAAAGCTTACAGGCTTGTTGTTTGCCATCAACGCATCCACAATCTCAACCGACCGCTCAGGGGTGAACCGCCAATCGGTGGTAAAAGACACGATGAGAAATTGGCACTGGGTGCGGGCAAGTGTTTGTTTCAAGGCTTCTTTTTCGTCCAGCCCATCTTTCGTATAGTCCCGTGTCGGGTCAAAATAATCCAAGGCTTTTGTCATGAGCAGATAAGTATTGGCGTCAAAGTTTTTGCTAAATCGCTCGCCTTGATAACGCAGGTAGCTTTCTACTTGAAATTCCACATCATAGCCGTACATGAACTTGCCCGATTTCAAGTCCCGTCCAAATTTGACTTTCATGGCATCTTCGGTAATGTAAGTGATGTGTCCGACCATGCGTGCCAAAATCAGTCCGTGGCGGGGGTAGGCATTTTTTTTGAGATACCAGCCGTCATAAAAGTTGGGGTCGGATAGGATAGACTGGCGAGCCACTTCGTTAAAGGCGATGTTTTGGGCGGACAGCTTGGGCGTGCTGGCGATGATGACGGCACGTTCTAAGCGGTCGGGATAATCCACCGACCATTGCAATGCCTGCATACCGCCCATGCTCCCACCGACAATGGCGTGCCATTTGGCAATGCCCAAGCGGTCTGATAGCATGACTTGGGTTTTTACCCAGTCTTTTATCGTAATAAGCGGAAAATCCGCCCCCCAAATCTCGCCTGTGGCAGGATTAACAGTTGTCGGGCCCGTGGAGCCGTGGCAGGAGCCGATGTTGTTTAGACACACCACAAAAAATCGGCTCGTGTCTATCGCCTTGCCATTGCCAATCAGGTTGTCCCACCAACCTGCCTTAGTATCATGCTCACTATGATACCCTGCGGCGTGGTGCGAGCCTGATAGGGCGTGGCAGATTAAAATGGCGTTGGTTTTGTCGGCATTTAGCTCGCCATAGGTCTCGATGACTAGGTCAAATGACGGCAACACCCGCTCGCATTCTAGGGTCAATGGCTCATCAAAATGCAAGATTTGGGGCGTTACAATACCGACTGATGTGGGGTCTAAATGGAGAGGTGTGTTGTCCACGTTATTGCTCTTTTTATTTTTAAAGCTATATTTTAAGGGCAAATGGGGGGATTGGCAAGGCATGAAAGAAAAAACATCTGTGCTAAACTGTTGTATGAAACTGGCATGATAAATCGGTGCGATAGACGGGGCAGACGGGTAAAATAAGCATGGCTAATTTGGATAAGAAGTGCATGAAAATACACTCTACAAAATGAAAAAGTACTACGGTTCCCGTTCGTGGTGAGCCTGTCGAACCATAACGGAAACCGACCCTTCGACAAGTTTAGGGCGAACGGTTTCCGTAGTAAAATTCAATTTTATTAGCTGTAAATAGTTCACAATTTAAGCAAACGATAATCTGTTATGGCATTTGTCAAATACTCTGCTTTGTTATGCTGTGGATATATTATTTAAGTTTGGGTAAAACCATGATAGACGCTCTTACCAACACCATCTTTATCATGGTGTTTTTTAAGATAAATATGATAATCATGCTATTTAGCATGCTATTTTCTTGGAATGTTTATCTGTGAGTAAGTGTGATATATGTTGGGGTATTATGGCTTTTATCAGATATTTGGTATAAAAAATAGTTATTTGCGTTATGGCGTGGCTGTGTCGGTGTTTGCAGGCTTGGTTTTATTGGAGGTGTATAATGCGTCTGTTTATTGAAATAATGTTGTGATTTGGGTTGGACTGAAAGTTATTTTATAGATTAAAAATCAATGAAAAGCCAATCATGCCGCATGATAAAAATACAACAAGTGTTATAAGATGGATTTCATCAACCACTCAGTGAATGGAAAATTAACAAGGAAGTCAAAAAAATATTTGATAATCTTACGGATTAATGCTATTGTAATATTGCTGTAATAAACTAAAAACTACATGAAATCTGTTTGGCTCATTCAAGATACAGCTAACAAAATTGAATTTTACTACAGAAACCGTTCGCCCTGAGCTTGTCGAAGGGCCGGTTTCCGTCATGGTTCGACAGGCTCACCACGAACAGAAACCGTAGCACTTTTTCATTTGTAGAGTGTAGTTTACTAGGGCGTGTTGAACTTTTGTATTTGCAATGAAAAACAAGATTTAGCCATTTTTCATGCAAAAATTGATTGAAATTGTCAAATTCTCATCTTATTTTATAAAAATGCTATCAATGTTCAACACGTCCTATTAAACTTCCTGCCAAACTAGGTT
>NZ_MXAN01000020.1 GCF_002027545.1 Moraxella lacunata | reverse complement strand
CGAAGAGTACAATATCAGCACCCGCACCATTTTAAACTGGAAAGCAAACCCAGACAGAAAGGTGCGTACTTCTTATACTTCTAAGATAGACTTGGAAAAACTACGCCAAGATGTTCTTGACTACCCTGATGCTTATCAAAGAGAGCGAGCCACCCGTTTTAATTGCACAGATAGGGCGATTGCCAAGGCATTAAAACGCCTAAAACTTACTCGTAAAAAAAGCGATTAAAGCATCCTAATGCCAATATTGAACTAAGACAACAGTTTGTCAAACAACTTGAACAATACAAACAAGACAATCGTCCCATTGTTTATCTTGATGAGAGTGGTTTTAGAGGTAACACCCATCGCCCTTATGCTTATGCTCATCAAAGTCAAAGATGTTATGGAACCTATAACTGGCAAGCCAAAAATCAAACCAACGCCATTGGGGCAATCTATAACAACAAGCTGTTTGCTGTGGGTTTGTATGAATGCAGTATTAACAGTCAAGTATTTTACTCTTGGGTAGAACAAGTGCTACTGCCAGAACTACCACCAAACAGTGTCATTGTGATGGACAATGCCACCTTCCATAAAAGACAAGACATACAAGAGTTGATACAAAAGCACAATCACACCATTCTTTGGCTACCGCCTTACTCACCTGATTTAAATCCCATTGAACAAGTTTGGAGTTGGATTAAAGGATTAAGACAAGATTGGAGGTTGGATTGTATTGATAAG
>NZ_MXAN01000019.1 GCF_002027545.1 Moraxella lacunata | reverse complement strand
CTTTTGGGGTGCGGTTCACAGTAGCCCTTTTTATTCATGGCACACACGCCAATGCAGGGGTTGTCTATCATAAAAAGTTCGTTTTGCATGGCAGGCGAGTGTGGCTAATAAAAAAGGGCAAATGTCAGGCGTAAAAGGCGTTAATTATAGCGAAAATTGATAAAAATTGATACAATGGCGTTTGATTTATTTATCATATATTCGCCTGTCGTACCATTTTGCGATACTCATTATAACCCCCATTTGACAATCCATAAAACGACCATGACCATCATTTACCTGCACGGACTCGACTCCGACCCCAACGCCAATAAAGCCGTCATTACTGCCGACCACGCCAAAAAGTTTGGCATAGATACGCTACGCCCTGATTTGAACTGTCCGCCTGATGAGGTGGTTACCAAAATTTTGGCATTGATACAAGACAATCCCGATGCCGTGCTTGTTGGCTCATCGTTGGGTGGATATTTTGCCACACTCTTGTCCGACATGACAGGCACGCCTGCGGTGCTGTTAAATCCAAGCATACGCCCTGATTTGAGTTTTACCCGATTTTTAACAGATAATTTTGACGGGCAAACGCTCACGGACGATACTGTCATCTACACCACGACAGGGGGCTGGCAGATTTGCTATGGCGATTTGGCGTGGTTTGAAAAGCACCGTTTGACCGCCAAAAATCCCCACAAAATCAAAGTGTTATTAAAAATGGGCGATGAGCTATTAGACGCTCACGCCACCAAAGCATTTTTTGAAAGTTGTGAGGTGGACGTTGTCGCCCAAGACGGGGGCGACCATAGAATGAGTGATTATGATGAGCAGGTGGAGCGTGTTGTGGGGTGGGTACAAGCATTAGGGGAGAGCCTGTGAATATCATTAACGCCATTTATCGCATTGTTACGTCATTTGGGGGTGAGTTACACCGCCAAAGCCACGGACTAAATCGTGCCAACCAAATGGGCGGGGCGTTAGAAGAGTGGATAAAAGACGTTTTTGCCGATACGCTAGACAGTACCGATGAAAACGACCGCTTAATCAAACTTAGCCAAACATTTAGCTATCTTGGTAATCAAAATAATCCGCCCGACATGATTTTAAAGCACGGCGATGCCATAGAAGTCAAGAAAGTCATCGGCAAAAACGCTACGTTGGCACTAAACAGTTCATACCCCAAAAATAAACTGCACGCCAGCTCTCCCCTAATCACCCAAGCGTGCAAAACGTGCGAGCCAGATTGGCAGGAAAAGGACATTATTTATGTGATTGGTGTTGCCCCAAACAACCGCTTGCAAAGTCTGTGTATGGTCTATGGCGATGATTATTGTGCTGACCAATCCGTTTATGAACGGGTGCGAGATGCCATATCGCTTGGCGTTAAGAGTATTCCTAATATAGAATTTACACCCACAAATGAGCTTGCCAAAGTCAAAAGGATAGACCCGCTTGGCATTACTGATTTGCGAGTGCGTGGCATGTGGTCTATCGCCAGCCCCTTTAAAGTGTTTGACTATGTCTATCAAAGGGACGATAATAGCGAGTTTAATTTTATGTGTCTCATCAACCAACAAAAATATCAAAGTTTTGACAATGTGGCGTTAATTGAGTCGCTTATCGGCCAGATTGACGGATTTGAGATTGTGGATGTGCTTATCAAAAATCCCAATAATCCCGCTCAGTTAAGACAAGCAAAACTCATCCGTTTTAAAAAATAATTTATCTATATCTTATGAAAATCATCAGTTTATTTAGTGGCTGTGGCGGGCTTGATTTGGGCTTTAAAAAAGCAGGGTTTAAGATACCTGTTGCCAATGAGTATGATAAAGCCATTTGGGCGACTTTTAAGACCAACCACCCTGACACACACCTAATAGAGGGCGATATTAGAAACATTAAAGAGAGCGATTTTCCCGATGATATTGACGGTATCATCGGCGGACCACCCTGCCAATCATGGTCAGAAGCGGGCAGTTTGCGGGGAATTGATGATGCTCGTGGGCAGTTGTTTTTTGATTATATTCGCATTTTAAAAGATAAAAAGCCTAAGTTTTTTTTGGCGGAAAATGTGAGTGGTATGCTTGCCAATCGCCATAATGAAGCGGTGCAAAACATTCTAAAACTCTTTGATGAATGTGGCTATGACGTGGATTTGACCATGGTCAATGCCAAGGATTATGGTGTTGCCCAAGAGCGAAAGCGGATTTTTTATATCGGGTTTCGTAAGGATTTGGCGATAGATTTTAAATTTCCGATAGGTTCAACGGTAGATGATGATAAAAAACTTACCCTAAAAGACGTGATTTTTGATTTACAAGACACCGCCGTACCTGCACTGGATAAAAACCAAACCAATCCCAAGGCTGTTAATAATAACGAGTATTTTGTGGGCAGTTTTTCCCCCATTTTTATGAGCCGAAACCGTGTCAAGGCATGGAATGAGCAGGGATTTACCGTCCAAGCATCTGGGCGACAATGCCAGCTACACCCCCAAGCCCCAAAAATGGTCAAAGTGGCAAGCGATGAATTTCGTTTTGTGGGCGGTCAAGAGTATTTGTACAGACGCATGAGTGTGCGAGAAGTGGCACGAGTACAAGGGTTTGGCGATGATTTTAAATTTATTTATCAAAATGTCAATGACGGCTACAAAATGATAGGTAATGCCGTGCCTGTCAATTTGGCTTATGAGATTGCAAGGGCGATAAAATCCGCCCTTAACTAATCCCCTTCTTCGTCCTTGTCCAACATTCAGGGTCTTCTTGCCAGTCCACGCTCTCGCCACGGCGTATCGCACTCATCATCTCGTGCGTTTCTTCTCGTAAGTCCTTGATAAGATTCATCATTTCATCATTATCATAGACCGACACGGCAGGGTCATACAGATAGGACGCACGCCCCAGATGATGACGTTCACGGGCTTCATAAAACTTAGATAGCTCACGGGCTTTATCACGGGGCAGACCAAGCTGTTCTAGCACAATGCGACCGCTACGAATGGCAGAATCGGCTGTCTCTCTGATGATATAATTCGCCCCAGCGTGGTGCAAATCAAAGGTATGGCGAGCGTCATACGCCCGGGCCAAAATCGTCAAATGCGGATAATGACGGCGGACAAAATGAATAATATCAGTAGACGCTTGTTCATTGGCAAGGCAGATAACAAGCATTTTGGCGTTTTTTAGTCCGATACTTTTTAGCATCTCAGGGCGTGTGGCATCGCCATAATAGGTCTGTATGCCAAACTTGGCAAGCCCTTCAATCATCTCCACATGATTGTCAATCACCGTGGTATTAAACCCACACGCCATAAGCAGGCTATTGACCTGTTGCCCAAAGCGACCATGCCCCAAAATCACCACTTCCCCCGTGTGGGCGATGTCGTCATTGGCTCGGACGGGCTTCTCGTCTTTTAGGGCTTTTTTGGCAAAGATTTTTTCATAAATGACAAAGCAAAGTGGCGTTAAAATCATGGATAAGGCGACCACCAGTAGGATTTTATCGCTTAATTCTTTTGGCAAAACTCGGCTATGATTGGCAATGGAGATGAGTACAAAGCCAAATTCCCCTGCCCCTGCCAATGACAGGGCAAAAAGTTTGTTGGATAAGGGGTTTAATTTAAACAGTCGCCCAAGCCCGTACAGCACCGCCCCTTTTAGAGCCATGACCCCAAGCGTTATGGCGATAATCTCGCCAAGATTGGACTTTAATAGGGCAAAATTCATACTCGCCCCCACTGTGATAAAAAACAGTCCCAAAAACAGGCTTTTAAAGGGGTCAAGCTGGCTTTCCATTTCATGACGATAAGGACTATTGGCAAGGGCGACCCCTGCAATAAACGCCCCCAACGCAGGCGACAAGCCCACAAGCGACATCAGCGTGGCAATGCCCACCACCACCGTGAGTGTAAATACCAAAAACATCTCATGAATGCGATAACGGCTAATCATCTGCAAAGAAAACGGCACGGCATACCGCATGAGCATGACGATAAGAGCCACCGCCCCCACACCCACAAGGGCAATCACCCAGCCGTCCATGCCAGACAGCAGGTCGGTCTGCTCACTTTGCACGCTCGCCACGCCAAGCAGGGGCAACAGGGTAAGCATGGGAATGGCGGCGACATCTTGAAACAGTAGCACAGCAAAGCCTGATTGACCACCTTGGGTGTTCATGAGCTTTTTTTCGGCAAAGGTTTGCAGGACAATGGCGGTGGATGATAAGGACAAGATACAGCCTAACGCCACGCCAATTTGCCACGGCAAACCAAAGAGCATGGCAACGACCGTAATCCCAAACAGACTAAGAGATACTTGCAATCCGCCAAGCCCGATGAGCTTATGACGCATCTGCCACAGCATTTTTGGGGCAAGCTCTAAGCCGACAATGAACAACATCATCACCACGCCAAATTCGGCAACGTGCTGAATACTCTCGGTCTCTTTGCCGACAAAGCCAAGCACAGGCCCTATGGCAATCCCCGCCAAAAGATAGCCCAAAACCGACCCCAAGCCTGCTCTTTGGCTTATCATAACGGCAAGCACGGCAAAGGAGAGATAAATAAAGGTGTATAAAAGTAGGTCGGTCATGGGCGTAGGCGTTGTTGATTTGATGATAAAATTGTAAAGCAAATTTGGGGGATTGTATAGGATTATTTTAGCGTCTTAGATGCACAATCGGCAACACAATCCTAGTCTCATTATCGCTATCTGCCTTTTGCCAAACCACCACAAAATTTACGCTCGCCCCAGTCATCTGATAACCTTTTCGCAGATACCCTTGCAATCGCTCTTTAAATAATCTAGAAAAAACCAGTACGGCATTACCATACTCATCACGACAGCCCCACTCAAACACTCGTAACGCCATTCCTGCTCGCAAAGGGCGAATATGCGTTGCGTATTCATAAAACTTATCCAAATACACATCTTTATGATTAAGATATAAGGCAAGCTCTCGCTTATTGGAACTATTGCCTTGATAGCTTTGCCAATGGACATTGTGCTTGGGCAGTAGTTCAAGCAGTTTTTGTTGATTGGAGAGTACCACAAGATCGGACTTGGCACGAGAAAACGCCACATAGAATTCTCGTTTTTTGGTGTCATCCAGCTCATTATTTCTGGCATTTTTATCAATCAATACAAACACATGGTCAAATTCACGCCCTTTGGCTTTATGAATGGTTGAAAGCATCACCACGCCATTTTCAGTACGATAAAAATCTTCCAAATGCGACTCATGGATAAACATACGCCAGTCAGAGACGTATTTGCGTTCGGGTTGGGCGGTCTCAAACGAACGGATAATGTTGTGCAGTAATGGCAAATGGCGACTGGTTGCAAGGTATTCGTCCGCTTGCTGTTTGGCGGTTTGCCACACGTCATCATCTATCAAAACCTGCT
The DNA here is from genome assembly GCF_002027545.1 of Moraxella lacunata. Taxonomy (GTDB): domain Bacteria; phylum Pseudomonadota; class Gammaproteobacteria; order Pseudomonadales; family Moraxellaceae; genus Moraxella; species Moraxella lacunata. The sequence continues at coordinate 75,363 of NZ_MXAN01000019.1, read as the reverse complement.
CAGGCGTGAGTGCCAAATAATGCTCAAACACACGCACTTCTAACAAATCACGCACCGCAAAACCTTGGTTGCTTTGTATAAGTTTGTTGGGAATGTCCGCCTGCCCAAGCTGTCCTGCCAGCCAAATCGCTTCTTCGTTGGTTTGGGTAAGTACCGCCACCGACCGCTTGCTGCCATAGGCTTCACGCACTTGTGCGATTAGGTATGCTGACACATCGCCTGTAAAATCCACCACCGACACACGCCCCACATCGGTGCTGACTGCTTTGACTTCTTGGGTTTTTAGGCGTTCTGTGATGTGCTTGGCAAAACCATTACAAAACTCCACAACACGAACCGCACTGCGATAATTATCCACCAAATCATACGATGTCGCCCCAAAATCACGCAAAAAGCGGTGCATGTATTTAGGGCTTGCCCCCGAAAACTCATAAATCGTTTGGTCGTCATCGCCCACCGCAATCACTCTCATGTCTTCGTTTTGGGTCATGAGCGTCCGCACCAGTTCAAATTGCTCTTCATTCATGTCCTGAGCTTCGTCAATGACCAGTACCGTTTTGGCAATGCGATTGGGTTCAACTTCGCCATTTTTAATCTTAACGGTCGCATCACGCACGACATTTTGAGCGTTTTGTAAGTCGCCCACACGCCCAAGCAAGTCAAAACAGTACGCATGAAAGGTTTTGATTTCTATATAACTTGCCGAATTGCCCATGATTTCAAACAGCCGTGCTTTAAACTCATGCACCGCCGAACGAGAAAAAGTCAGCATTAGAAGTCCTTCATGCTTGACATCTTCTAGTTGATACAAAGATGCAAGTTTATGCACCAGCACCCGTGTTTTACCACTACCAGGGGAGGCGAACACCACAATGGCACGGCTTTTGTCATCTTGGATAATTTGCAACTGCTGTGGCGACAGATTGCCAAACCATTTCTCAAAACGACTGGCGGTGATGTTGCGTTTTAGGGCAGACCTTTCATCTTTATCAAAATATTTTTGTAAAAATTCTTGATAATCCAGTCCAAAATAATCATTCACAAAGCCCATTGCCCCCTTTTCATCGGCAAGCATGAGATTGGCGTATTTGCCCACGATGTGAATCTGCTCTTTGCGAGTGTCATAATAATTGGCAAGTTTTTTATAATCGTCCAGCGTGTACTGTTTACGTCCGTCTTTTTCTAGGCGAGAGATGAAAAGGCGTTGATGTAACACCAAAAACCCGCCTTCAATTTTTAACACGTCCATTTTTACCAAATAAAACAGCACGTCTTCGATGTCATCAAGACTGACCGAGCCGAACAATCCACCATCAAAGGCGTTTTTTAATTCGCCCACCGAAAAATGCACTTCTAGCCAGTCGCCATGAGATGCTTTGCCTGAATTTTTTGCCAAATCCGATACATACCGCACCACAAAATCCGCCAATTCTGCCTTGCGTGTCAGTAGCTCTTTGAGCGTGTCTATGTCGTGCTTTAATGCAAGCCCCATGTCGCCATGACTGTCATCATCACGCCCAAGCCAGTTTTTGATTTTCCAAAAATTGATGAGCGTTTTGATGTTTTTGGGCGTGGCATCCGTCAGATGTTGCTGAACGTTTTGGGTAAATTCTTTAAACGACCAGTTCGGCTCATGCTCGCCAAATGCGTCAAGCATGGCTTTTTCAGTATTGATAAAGCGGTTTAGTTTGGCGATGTTGTCGCCTGTACGGGTATTTTTGCCAATAAAGGCTTGCAAATCCTGCTGGTCGGCTAGGATACCCTCTTGCCTTAGCCATGTGATAATCCGCACCACTCTCTCTGTTTCTAATCCCAATACATCCGCCAAATAATCCACCCGAGATTCGCCGTCTTCATCGGTCATTTGTTGGCGTTTGTGCGAAAACAGCTTTTTGACAATCCGCACGGCGTGCATTTTTTCATCAGGGTGAATGAGCGTGGACGCATTGATTTTGTCTATCGCTTCCATGGCGTTTTTGCTAAGAATGCTCGTGGCAAACACACGGGGCATATTTTGCCCACGTTTGATGTAACCTGCATCTTCTAATGCCGAAATGGCGGTTTTGACACGGGTTTCTATGTCGTCAGGGTGCAAATCATTCCAACCTGCTTGTCTGGCAATTTGTAAGGCAGATTCACAAATTTGTGGGCGTGTACCGCACATATCTTTTATTGCACGCCAAATTTGCTTGATTTCATTGACCGAGATTTTGGTTTGGTTTAGTAAGGTAAAGTGCTTATCCAAATCGTCCGATGCGTTAAACAATACATAACAATCCGCCAAAATCTTCTCATCACGCCCCGCCCGTCCTGCTTCTTGAACATAATTTTCCAAAGAATCCGAGATGTCATAATGCACCACAAGCCCCACATTGGGCTTATCCACGCCCATGCCAAAGGCGGACGTGGCGACCATGATTTGAGCTTTGTCCGCTTTAAAGGCGTTTTGATTGTGGATTTTGTCATCGGCATTCATTTTGCCATGATAAGCCAAAGCAGAAAAACCGTCTTTTTGCAGATGTTCGCTCAAAGAAACGGTGCGTTTGGTGCGAGAGACATAGACAATCGTGGGGCAGTTGTGCGTTTCAATCAAACTGCGTAAGGCTTGGTATTTTTCATCTTCGTTTGGTTTGGCGATGACTTGATAATGCAGATTTTTGCGAGCGACGGGGGCGATAAAGCGTGTGAGTGTGAGCCCGAGCTCTTTTTTAAAATAAGCACAAATATCTTCGATGACTTGGATTTTGGCGGTGGCGGTAAAGCATGAGACAGGGATTGGTGTATCTAGCTGTTTTTTGTGCCACAGCGTTCGGATAAATTCGCCAATATACAAATAATCCACCCGAAAATCCTGCCCCCATGCCGAAAAACAGTGGGCTTCATCAATGACAAACCGGGCGATGTTTCTGCCGAGCAACAACTTTTCTATGGTACGTGAACGCAAGCTCTCAGGCGAGATGTAGAGCAGGTTTGCCGAGCCGTCTTGGACACGTTCCACCGCTTTTTGGCGTTCAATGGGATTTAGCAAGCCGTTAATCGTTACCGCTTCGCTAATGCCTTTTTGTTCCAAATTATCCACTTGGTCTTTCATAAGCGATTGCAAGGGCGAGATGACCACCGTCAGGGCTTTGGCTCGTTCGCCTGCGATGAGTGCAGGCACTTGAAACGTTACCGACTTGCCACCGCCTGTGGGGAATACCGCCAACAGCGACCCGCCTGCAATGGCACATTCAGCAGTCTGTTGCTGTAAGGGCTTGCCGTCATAACTGCGAAAGGTTGGATAATCAAAGTAGCGATTTAAGCCCTTGACTGCGTCCAGCTCATGTTGGCAATAGGCACAGCCTTGGCAAGGCGTGGCACACAACTCAATCAAAATCATCTCAATCTTGGGGTATTGGTGTTGTAGCCACACAGGTGTGATAGAGTAGCGACTTTGGGCATAAATGAGTGATAGAGCATATGCCAGCTCCACAGGGTGCTGACTGATGAGCGTGTCTAGTGGGGTATTTTGACAAATTTTTGCCCCAAAAGTCGTGCTGATAAGCGTGGATAACTCTTCGTGAATGTCTTCAAATTTCATCCATTCAAAAAACGCCCCAAACCCTGCTTGTCGGTGTAAAAGCCGATAAAAAATACGCCCCACGTCAATGGGCAATTTACCAAAAGCATGGGCTAACTCATCCAAAAGCTCTTGGGTGATTTTGCAGTCATTTAGGGGATTGTTGGAGTCTTCAAACTGGGCTTTGTAGTCTTTATCCAATGCGTGATAAGGGCGAGCAGGGAACAACAGGGGTGATAATAACAACGTATCAATGATGTGTTTGTCCGTTTTGCCAATGGCGGTCAAATCGCTTTTTAGATACTCAAAATCATGTGCCAAAAAGTTGTGTCCGCACAAGTATTTGGCAGGCTTGATAAGCTGTATCAGCTCACTTGGGCGGTTTTGATGAAAATCATCCTTATCATAAATCGCCCCAATATCCACAATGCGATTTTTGCCATCAATTTCCAAATCAATAAAAGCAACGTCTGTCATGGTCTATTCCCGTTTTTTGGGGTATGATAGCAGGTTTATGACCATTAAAAAAGTGGCAGGTAATGATTGTTGGGTAATTTATTTCATAAAAAACACCGCCCAGTTGGACGGCATTTTTATCACAAAAATCACTCTTGATGTTGACGGAAAAATTCCCACTCTTCTACCACTTGACCATTTGGCAAATGGCACACGCCATATTCTGAGCCGTCTGCACTTTTGCGAATCTCAGATTTTCCACCTTGTTTGACACAAAATTCGGATGCAGGATTTGCCACGCCAACTTTGTGGCTCGGAGCAGGGTTGGTTGTGGTGCAAGCGGTTAGAGTTAGGGCGGTTATGGTGATACCTAATAGGGCGACTGTTTCCATAAAAAGCCTTTTTAAAAAAAATAAAACGCCATTATACCATTTTTACCCAAAATAAATAGTCATTTTTCCCCTTGCAAATAGTCCATAATAAGACTATAATAGTCCCAATTTAGACTATTTATTCATTGACAGGGTAAGCCATGAGCCAAACCAACCCCACCGCCATGACCCTAAAAGAACGCTTTATCCATGCCATTTTGTTTGAGATTGGGGCGATTGTGCTGGGTATGTCGCTCATTTTGCTGTTTTCGGACACCGAAGTGGGGCTCGCTTTTGGCGTGGGATTTGCCATTTCGTTTTTGGCGACGGTGTGGAATTTTGTGTTTAATTATGGTTTTGACAAGGTCTTTACCGCACCCCGTGAGACTCGGGGCGTGCGTGTGCGTGTGTTTCATACCGTTGCCTTTGAGACGGGTTTGCTTATTTTTACCATTCCTGTCATGGCGTATTTGTTAAAGCTGACCCTGTGGCAGGCATTTTTGGCGGATTTGGGCATTACGCTGTCGGTCATGGTGTATGCCTTGATTTTTAATTGGATTTATGACAATATCCGCCTAAAATTTGTCGGGAAAATCGCATGAATTCATTTGACCATTTTGGGCAAACCGCCAGTCATCTGTATGGGTTGTACGAGACGTGGGCGAAGAGCAAGGGGATAAATTATGCCACGCTCGCCGTGCTACATACCCTTGTCAAACAAGGCGTTTGCACGCAAAAAGAGATTTGGCAAACGTGGACACTGCCCAAACAAACTGTCTCTGCCACCTGCCAAAAGCTCCATAAGGACGGACTGTTGGCGTTTGATAGCACCGCAGACGGACGAGAAAAGCTCATGGAGCTGACCGAGCATGGGTGTGCGTTTGCCATGCCAATCATCAATGAACTTGACGACATGGAAAGCCGTGCGGTTATGGCGTTTGGGGCGAGACGAGCGGACAAGCTGGCAGGCAAGATGCAAGCCTTTGTGGGGGAGTTGGAGCGGGTGATGAGTGGGCAAATCTAGCTTTCATCGGGCAATGCGTCCCAATTTTCTCCAATCCTTGCCAAATGTTTGCCGATTTTATCTGCCATATCATCAGGCGTTTGCACACGCCCACGCCGTATCCATTCATCAAGCGAGCCAAATACCAGTCCCATAATCAGACTGGTGCGATAGGCTTCATCGTCATCAAAAACAGGTTTTGCCCCGCAACAATCTTTAATGTATTTCAAAAAAATATGCGATAAATCATTGACATACAACAAATCCACGACATCGCCCATATCATTGACGCTGTGAAATATCGCCACAAAAATATCTTTTGTACGAGTAAAAGGCTGACGAGCCAAAAACGCAGGCAACATATTAAGCTGTAAATAAAACACAATCGCCTGTTCTTTATTGGCAAAGTTGCGGTAAAAAGACGAGCGGTTTACCCCTGCTTTTTGGCAAATTTCATTGATTTTAATTTCATCAAATGGTTTTTGTTTGAGCAATAAAATCAGGGCTTGGGCGATATAGTGTTTGATATGGGTATTTAAGGTATGTTTCATTATTAACTCTTAAATTTTTGGGCTCTGGTTCAAAAAGTATGCTACAAGGAAAACCGTTCGTGGTGAGCTTGGGCAACCTAACGGTTTTCCTACCCGCAGGCAGGCTCAGGGCGAACGGAAAACCTAGTTTGGCATACTTTTTAGACTACTACCAATTTTTGATTATTTTAACAAAATTAAAATCATTTTAAAAACTGCAACAAATTCGCTTTTTTGTCGCAGTTTTGGATTTGGGTTGGATTTTATAAAAAGGTTTTTATAAAATAAGGTTTTATTTAAGAGATAATTTTATGAAAATCAATGTATTATTAACCAGTGTTTTATTGGGTACGTTGGCTATAAGTGCCTGCTATACTCTGGATAAATTAGACCAAAAACCTGCCGTCCCTGCCAATTACACCGAGCAAATTCAAGGCTTAATGCCGATTGAAGCCCAGTACACAAAAATGGGACAATTTGCCGTGTCATCGCAAATTGTGCCGAGTGGTCAAAATCGCTATCAAGAATACAAAATTTGGTATCCTGCCAACATCGCCAGCATGAGCAAATTGCCTGTGGTGGTGTTTGCCAATGGCACAGGCACTGCGTATTACAAATACGAACTCGTGTTTGAACATTTGGCAAGTTGGGGTTTTGTCGTGATTGGCAATGACGATAAAGAAAGCTTTCGTGGCGATTCGTCATCACAGTCTCTGGCTTTGCTTGACAAACTTAATTCGGATAAAAATTCCATATTTTACAACAAATTAAATACCCGCAATGCAGGCATTAGCGGACATTCGCAAGGCGGTGTGGGGGCAATCAATGGGGCAACCCGTTTTGCCAATTCGCACCAGTTTAAAGCGGTTTATACTGCCAGTACCCCAAAATTGGCATTGGCAAATGGCTTGAAATGGGATTATGACATTCGCCAAATTCGCACGCCGTATTTTGCCGTATCGGGTACGGGCAAGATTGACGGTGGCAATGGCAAACCTGATAGCGGTATTGCCCCTTTGTCGTCGCTACAAGAAAATCACCACAAAATCCAAAATGGTCAATGGGCGGTTTTCGCTCGCAGAAAAAACACCGACCACGGCGATATGCTGTTTCGTGCAGACGGCTATATGACCGCTTGGTTTATGTATCATTTAAAGCGTGATGAACAGGCGGGCAAAATACTCGCTGAATTAGAACGCAATCCAAATTGGCAAGACGTGATGATAAAGCGTTGATGATGAAAACACCGTGAAAGCGGTGTTTTTTGTTTTCAGGCTGCCTGAAATTAAGTTCAAAATATTTTCAACCCACCTTATTCTCTATCATCATTTTCTGCTGTGCCACAACTTTATTCATCATTTGGATAAACGCCACTTGCTCATCGTCCGTCAGCACCGACAGGGCGGTTTGGTTGATTTTTTGGGCAATGGCGGTCGCTTGCTCTTGCAGGGCTTTGGCGTGGTCGGTCAGCATAATCAGGCGAATGCGTGCGTCTGTTGGGTGCGGTTCTCGCACAATCAAGCCGTCTCTTTCCATGCGGGCAAGCGTGTTGGCAATGGTCGCTTGCTTTAAATCGGCAATTTCTACCAGCTCGTTTTGGCTCAATCCGTCTTTTTCCCACAGGGTCAGCAAAATGGGGAATTGGGCGGGCGACACCCCCAAGGGACTTAACCCTTCGTTTAACAAAATGGCGAATTGGCGGGCAATGTGGTTCATCAGGTAGCCTGCGGATGCGGTTCTTTGCATAAAAATTTCCTTTAAAAACAATTAGGGCGTGCCTGCCCTTTATAACACTATTTGTGATTTAAAGATTTTTATAAGTAAATCAACCGTTTTTGCATGAAAAATGGCTAAATCTTGTTTTTCATCGTCAAAATCCTTGTTGATATTTCAATATCAACTGCGGACTTTTCCTTGAAAAACGGGCGATTTTTCTCATTTTTCATTGCAAATACAAAAGGCAGGCACGCCCTAGTCATAAATTTTTTGTCATTATAGCATAAAAATAGCTTGCTATATAAATACATAGCGTGCTATACTATTTTTAATTTGATAGCTTGCTATATTTTTTGGAGACCAAGATGACACGAGACACCCTTCGCACCCTACACAAATTCACGGCGATAATCGCCACGTTATTGATTGGCACTTTTTGGACAAGCACTTTAATCAGCGAGATTTTTTTGTCAGAAGAAGCGGTGATTTGGGTCAAAAATGCGATTGCTTATGGCGTGTTTTTACTGATGTTGGCAATGGCAATGACTGGGGTGAGCGGTATGAAAATGGGGGCAAAGTCCAAACACCCCAAAATCCTTGCCAAGAAAAAACGCATGCCGATGATTGCCGTCAATGGGCTGTTGATTTTGTTGCCCTGTGCGTTTTATCTGTGCCACAAGGCGAGCGCTGGCGAATTTGACACCGTTTTTTATGCGGTGCAAGGCGTGGAATTGTTGGCAGGGACGGTTAATTTACGGCTGATGTTTTTGTCAATGAAAGACGGCTTTGGCATCAGAAAAAGCAAATGATTTTAGATGAGAAATACCATAAATTAACCAATCCTTAAATTTGGTAATAGACTTCCTGCAAAACTCCAATTGAAGAAAACCGTTCGTGGCGAGCCATGCCTGCCCATAACGGTTTTCCGCTACCCTTCGACAAGCTCAGGGCGAACGGAAAACCTAGTTTTGCAGGAAGTTTAATGTTTGGTGGTAATACCTAGTATGGTAGCGGTTTGCCGTGCTAAGGGTAAAAAATTGAAACCGCATAAGTTAATAGGAGTATATCCATGAAATCAATCAAATTATTGGCAACCGCCTTGGTGATGACAAGCGTTTTGAGTGCTTGCGGTATGGCAAATAAAGCGGAGCATTGGCAAGGCAAACGAGCCGAATGGCAAAACAGCGTGGTGCTGATTAACGCCTTTGAAGTGCCAAAAGGCAAAGAAGCCGAAGCCTTGCAATCGTGGCAAAAAGCCCGTGATTTCTTGCAAACCCAAGACGGCTACATCAGCACGCAGTTGCACCAAAACCTTGACCCCAATGGCAAATTTCATCTGGTAAATGTCGCTCGCTGGCGTAGTGCCGATGATTTTAAAAACGCCACCGCCAAAATGCGTGAAGCCCTGCCTGACAACCAAGTGGAAGGCGTGGTGTTTTATCCGAGTTTATTTAAAGTGATTGAATCGGATATGCCTTTTGGGCGAAAAATGGGGAAATAAATGATAAACACCGTCCAAATGGGTGGTGTTTTTTCTTTTTTAATTTCCTAAAATTATCCTTCCAAATCCAAAAACCACTTTCCCAAAAATAAATTGCATGATATTGACAATGTCAGATTTTGAAAGTTTAGTTTAAAAAAACACCGTTTATCGTGGGATAGGCGGTGTTTTTTGCTATAAAAATTAAACCCGCCAATCTTCCCCCTGATTCCATTTTTCTACTAAAAAATCCATAACTGCCTGTACATTGTGTGGGCGGTAGGTACTTTGTGGCGTGAGTAGGGCGATGTAGATGTCTTGCAAATCGCTGGAAATGGGTGTATCCGCCAAAATGGGAATAAGTTTGCCCGAGCGGATTTCGTCCGCCACTGCCCAATCGGGCATCATCACAATCCCCAAGCCATTGACCGCCATTTCTATCAAACTCGTGGCGTTGTTGCTAACAAAATAAGGCTGTCCATCAATGATTTGCCCTGCCTTGCCAAACCGCCAATGCAAAACCCCAAGCTGTCCACGATAAAACAAGCCTTGATAATGGGGCAAATCGTCCGTGCTTTTAGGTGTGCCAAATTTATCCAAAAAGTTGGGCGATGCCAAAAGAAAATGTCGCTGGCGAGCGATGATTTTCATCTTTAAATTGCTGTCGGCAAGGCTTGCCACACGCACAATCAAATCCGCCGTTTGGCTGTATGGGTCAATAAAATCATCGGTTTGGGTTAGATGAATATTGAGTTTGGGGTAGCGAGTTTGTAGCTCTGGCAAATGGAGCGTTAGGTGTTTTTGCCCAAAAAACACAGGGGCGTTAATGCGGACAATGCCTGTTGGCTCACTGTCGGTTTGGTACATATCATGGTGCAGACGGTCAAATTGGTGCAGTATGGTTTGGGCGTAGCCACAAAACCGCTCGCCAGCTTGGGTAAGCGTCATGGAGCGGGTATTGCGATAAAACAGCGTTTGCCCAAAATCGTTTTCTAACTGTTTGATTTGCCGAGAGATGACTGAGCTTGCCACATCATAACGGCGAGCAACTTCGGAAAAGTTTTTTTCTTTGGCAACGGCTAAAAAAATTTCTAGGGCGTAAAAGGTGGTGTTTTTGGGGTTCATTTATGCTTATTTTGCAAAAGTGTTTTTTGATTGGTGCTATTTTAACAAATTTAAAAAGCCATTACAATATGCTCACTTCACAGGATAGAGCATTTTGCTTTATCTATTATTCATTATTTTATAAGGTTTTTTATGAAAACATTATCCAAAATCAGCACGGCGTTATTGCTTGCAGGCTCGCTTTTTAGCTCGGTGGCAATGGCTCACGGTACGCATTCGCATTCACACGCAGTTTATCAACCCACAGAAAATGCCGTAGCACAAAAACGCACCCAAGTGGACGGCTACTATCGTATGATGCTTGGCGATTATGAAGTTACCGCTTTGTATGACGGTTATTTGTCCATTGGTACACCTGTTTATCAACAGTTTACCAAATTAACCAAAAAACAATTAGATGAGTTGATTTCAGGGCAATTTCGTCCAATGCTTCCAGATGGTGGCGCACAAACGGCTGTTACGGGGTATTTGATTAACACAGGCAAAAATTTGGTGCTACTTGACGCAGGTTCTGGTGATGTGTTTGATGATAAAGTGGGTAAATTAGCCGAAAGTTTGATTAAATCAGGCTATCGCCCTGAACAGGTGGATACCATTATTCCAATGCATTTGCATTTTGACCATTTTAGTGGCGTAACTCGCAATGGCAAAATGGAATTTCCAAATGCAACCGTTTATATTGCCAATCAAGAAAAAGCCTTTTGGTTAGACACGCCTATCAGCCAAATGCCAGAGCATACCCAAAAATATGCCCAATGGACACGAGATGCGGTTGCTCCTTATGTGGCGGCAGGGCGTGTGAAATATTATAATTTGGGCGATGAAATTATCCCAAATTTCAAATCCGTGCCAACCACAGGGCATACCCCAGGTCATAGCAGTGTGGAAGTCTCATCAAAAGGCGAAAAATTGTTTGTGTGGGGCGATTTGTTGCACAACCACGCCTTGCAACTGCCTGAACCAAGTGTGGCAGCCGAGTTTGATGTGAATGCAAAATCAGCTCGTGCCAGCCGATTGGCGATGTTTCCAAAACTTGCCAAAAACAAAACTTGGATTGCAGGGGCTCACTTGCCATTCCCAGGACTTGGGCATATTCGCCAAGAGAAAAAGGGCTATTCTTGGGTACCTGTTGAATACACACCACTTGAATACTAATTTTACATAATAGACTTCTTTCCAAACCCTGATTTTTGTAGATTTTTAAAAACTTCAACCCCAATACTTACAAGGGTTTATTTTTAGTTTGGAAAGAGATTTAATAAAAAACACCGTTTTTTAAATAAAAGCGGTGTTTTTTGTCTTATCAAAACTATTTATGCTAATTTAGCAAAAGAGTTTTGTTGTTTATGTTATTTTAACAAATTTAATATTGTTTTAAAATAGGCATTATCTTTGGACGTATTGAACATTGATAACATTTTATAAAATAAGATGTAAATTTAACACGTCCTAAACAAAATCATTTATTTGGAGTAATTTATGCTTGATTTTTCAACCGCCGTTCAAACTCGCCAATCCATTCGTGAGTTTTTGCCCGAAACTTTATCCAAAGCCGACATTGGTGCGGTACTTGATGATACCTTGCGTTCCCCGTCTGCGGTCAATGCCCAGCCTTGGCAAATTCATATTGTGTCGGGTGATGCATTGGCTCGTTTGTCCGATAAATTGGTTGAGCGGTTTAGAAATGGCACGCCAAACCCTGATTTTGGTTATGACCAAGCCAATTTTGTCGGCGTGTATGAAGAGCGTATGCGTGATGCCTACAAACGCCTGTACGATGCTTTTAATATCTCTCGTGCCGATAAAGAAGGTCGTAAAAATTTTGCCGAAGAGAATGTGCGTTTTTATGGTGCACCGCATTGTGCTTTTTTCTTTATGCCCAAAATTGGCGACAATGTGTTTTCGGCAATGGATGTGGGTATGATTGTACAAACCTTTATGTTGTCTTTGACTGCTCGTGGTTTTGGTAGCGTGCCACAGCTATTGTTGGCGATGTATCCTGATGTGGTACGAGAAGAGTTTGGCGTATCTGATGATTATCAGTTGATGGTGGGCGTGTCTTTTGGTAAACCTGATAGCCAATCGCCAGCCAATGACATTCGTCAGCCCAGAGCCCCACAAGGCGAAACCGTGTTTTTCCACGATTAAATCAATAGACTTCTTTCCAAACCCTGATTTTTATGGATTTTTAAAAACTTCAACCCCAATACTTATAAGGGTTTATTTTTAGTTTGGAAAGAGATTTAATATTTACTTAAAGAGAAAAAAATGAGCAAACAAATTCAATTTACCAAAACAGGTTCGCCTGATGTCCTGCAAATCGTTGACGTACAAATCCCCGCCCCCAAAGCCGATGAAGTACAAATCCAAATCCACGCCATTGGTTTAAACCGTGCCGAGATGATGTACCGTGCCGAGATGATGTACCGTGAAGGGGCGTATGTGATTGACCCTGTGTTCCCTGCGATTTGGGCTACGAAGGGGCAGGCGTGGTAACAGCGATTGGCAATGGCGTGAGCGAATTTGCCATTGGCGATAAGGTCAGCGTCATTCCGTCCTTTATGTTTACCGAATACGGCACTTATGGCGAGCTGGTCAATATGCCCAAACACGCCGTGGTCAAGCACCCCGACACGCTGACAATGGAGCAAGCGTCCGCCAGTTGGATGGCGTTTGTTACCGCTTATGGCGGACTGTTGGAATTTGGCAAACTGCAAAAAGGCGATGTCGTGGTGCTGGGCGGTGCAACCAGTTCGGTCGGCTTGGCGGCAATCCAAATCGCCAAAATGCAAGGGGCAACCGTCATCGCCCTGACACGCACCCACGCCAAAGGCGATGTGCTGTTGGATAAAGGGGCTGGGCATATGGATTTATACGACCAAGATAATTGTGTCAGCCAAGTGGTTGATAAATTAACCGAGTTTTATCAGGCGAATTTGAAATAAGTTTTTTATGGTTATGCACGGCTGTTATCAAGCTATGGCATTCATCTGCTTTGATAGTGGTTAAAAATCGCTCAAGCCTTTTAAGATGGGGCAGTCGGGATTGTCATCGCCCCCGCAGGCATCGCTCCACGCTTGCAGGGTGTGTTGCATTGATTTTAATTCTTTGATTTTATTGGATAAAAAATCAATATGACTGGCGGTGAGCGTTTTGACCTGAGCACTTGTGCGGTGTGGATTGTCTTGCAGTGCCAAAAGCTCGCCAATCTGTGCAAGCGAAAAACCGACGCTGCGGGCTTTGGCGATGAATTTTAGCCGAGCGATGTCATTGGAGTTATAAATCCGATAACCTGCTTCACTGCGTGATGGGTTAATTAATAAGTCTGCTTTTTCATAATCACGGATTTGTTTGACGGAAAGTTGGGTAGATTTAGACGCTTGTCCGATGTTCATTGTTGCTCCTTATTGAGTGGTGTGTAAAAAAAATGTTATCAAGTAAAAATAACCCTTGACCCTAACATAAGGTTAGACTTTATAATACGCTCATTAAAACAAAAAAGCAATGTTTTTAGTGGTTTAAAAACGGTTTTTGTTTTGATAATCAACCTTTAATTTGGAGAATTGTTATGAACGACATCATCAAAAACCCAAACGCCCACTGCGGTTGCCAATCTTGCACAGGGCAAAATTGCAATCCAAAATGCAACTGCCAAAATGGCGAGCCCTGCATTTGTGATGACTGCACTTGCAACGGCTGTGCGTGTGAATCGTAAAACCAAATAGTGAAATGGACATTGGGCGAATCTGTCATTTGCCCAATGTTATCAATGCCCATTTTGACAAGGAGAATCCAATGACATTCATCAAAAACCGTGCCGTACATCTTGTCGCTGCCACTGTTGTTTTGGCGACTTTAACCGCTTGTACCGACGGCAAAAACGAAGTGCCGACGCACTCGATGGTAGGTGACAATAACCACACCCAAACCACCCACGACAGCCCAAATAACCAAAACGGGCACGCAGAGATGAACCACGCCAATATGAACCACTCTGCTATGGCGATGGACACTCAAAATGCTCCGCCCCATACCCAAGCCTATCTTGCAATGATGAACAAGATGGGCGATGAGATGAGCAAAGCGGGCAATCTTGCCGATGCTGATACCGCTTTTGCCAAAGGTATGATTCCGCACCATATCGGAGCAGTTGAGATGGCAAAAGTACAGCTTGAATTTGGCAAAGACGAAACAATGCGAAAGCTTGCCCAAGCGATTATTGATGGACAACAAGCCGAAATTGACTTGATGAATGGCTGGCTGAATGGCAAAGACACGACCACCCAAAACGCCAACGCCCCACACGCCAAAGCCTATGCCTTGGACAATTCACACGGCGAAATGATGACGGCAATTTATGAGACCGACCCTGATGTCGCCTTTGCCAAAGCGATGATTCCCCACCACAAGGGAGCGGTCAATATGGCAAAAGTGCAATTAGAATACGGCAAAGATAAAGCAATGCAAGATTTGGCAAAGCAAATCATCAATGCCCAAGAGCCTGAAATTAAGCTGATGGAAGATTGGCTAAAACAGTAGGGGCAATAAGGCAAAAGCACCGCTTTTGATAAAGCGGTGTTTTTTATGCCGTCTTAAAGGTTTGTGATTTTAAGACGGCATTGGATTTTTCAGGCAACCTGAAACCCTACACCCCTTTATTTTCCAGCGATTTTCGGTTTATCCACCACACCAGCGACAACATCACAGGCACTTCAACCAACACGCCCACCACCGTTGCCAATGCCGCCCCTGAATTTAAACCAAATAAAGCAATCGCCACCGCCACCGCCAATTCAAAAAAATTGCTTGTGCCGATTAAGCAAGCAGGGGCGGAAATGGCGTGGGGTAATTTAAGCCATTTTGCCCAAATCGCACTCAAGGCAAAAATGCCGTAAGTCTGCACCAATAAAGGAATGGCAATCAGCAGGATAATCATCGGCTTATCCACAATGGTTTGTGCCTGAAACGCAAACAACAGCACCACCGTCAATAACAATCCCAAGATAGACAAAGGCTTAAAACGCTGGCTGAATTGGCGAATTTTGTGTTCATCTTGCAAAGATTTGCGAGTGGCAAGCCCAACCAGCAAAGGCAACACCAAATACAGCAACACGCTAAAAAACAGCGTGTCCCACGGGATTGTGATGTCGTTCATACCCAAAAGTAGCCCTGCAATCGGGGCAAAGGCAAAAATCATAATCACATCATTTAAAGACACTTGCACCAGCGTGTAATTGGGGTCGCCTTTGACCAGTTGAGACCAAACAAAAACCATTGCCGTACAAGGTGCAACCCCAAGCAAAATCATACCTGCAATGTACTCGCTTGCCGATTGTTCATCTACCCAGCCAGCAAAAAACACCTTAAAAAACAACCAGCCCACAAGTGCCATCGTAAAAGGCTTAATCAACCAATTCACCGTTAAAGTCAGCCACAGCCCTTTGGGATTGTGGCGGATATTTTTAATGGCAAGCCAGTCAATTTGTATCATCATCGGATAAATCATCAGCCAAATCAGCACCGCAATCGGCAAATTGATTTGAGCCACCTGCATTGTGGCAATCCATTGAAAATAAGGCGTAAACCAAATACCCAGCCCCACGCCAAGCAAAATCGCCAAACCCACCCACACACTCAAAAACCGTTCAAAAATGCCCATTTTATGCCCCTTGTACGCGGATGATTTCGCCATCTTCTTTGACAAAATCACTGTGCAATGCCACAGGTGAAATGCTCAAAAACACTTCGCTTGGACGGCACAAACGCACGCCTTTTTCGGTGATGACAATCGGGCGGTTGATTAAAATGGGGGCGGTCAGCATTGCCTTAATGATGTCGTTATCGCTCACCTCGTTGTCCAAATGAAATTGTTGATATTCAGGCACATTGCTTCGTAAAAGCTCTCTGGGCGTGATGTTCATTTGTTCAATCAGTTGGCGTAATGTGCGTTCATCGGGCGGGGTGTCCAGATAATGAATAATGGTCGGCTCAATGCCCAAATGGCGAATCAAAGCCAGCGTGTTGCGAGAAGTACCGCATTTGGGATTGTGATAAATGCTGATTGGATGCATAGTATGTTCCTTATTTCAAGAGTTATTGAAATGAATGGGCAAAAAAATTTGCTAACACGATTGGCAAAATTTTTCGCAATCGCCACCGCTTGCGTTTTCACAACAGCGATGCAATAAAAATTCAATCAAGCCGTTCATCATCGCTAAATTGGCGAAATAACGGACAAATTTTCCCTGCTGTTCACTGTAAACAAGGTTGGCGTTTGCCAAAGTTTTTAAGTGAAACGACAGATTATTGGGGGCAAGATTGAGCTGTTTTGCCAAATCGCCCGCCACCATACCACGCCCCCCTTCGGCGGTCAGGGCTTGGAAAATGGCAAGGCGTGTGGGCGAAGCAAGACTTTCAAACAGTTTGCTGGCGTGTTCGGTGTTCATATTCATAGGCGGTTAGTATAGCAGGGCGTGCTTTTCATTTCAATATGTATTGAAATGATGTTTGTGTGTTCAGGCAGCCTGAAAAATTTATCTTTCCAAAAACGAAAACCAACTTCCCATTTTTCGCCATTCAAATTTTAAAAATAAAAACCTATAATATCCCCATACCCTAACCATAAGAGAGAAATAACATGGCTGATTATCTTGACAATGCCAATAAACAAATGAAACTTGCCCTACAACTGGTTTCAGGTTATGGCGGTGAGTTCCAGTCGTGGCGACTTGCCGACAGCAACGAGCGTGCCTATACCGACATTGATTTTTATGCCCAAATGGCAAAAACGGCCGAAAAAGGCAAAATCCACACGCTCTTTATCGCTGATACCCCGTCTTTTGGTGGGGGGGGCGGTGGCACGGACATTTCCACCCGTTCGCCTGCCTTTCCGCTTGAACCCATGGTTATGCTCTCTGCCGTTGCCTACGCCACACAAAAAATCGGCATGGTGGCGACTTTTTCCACCACTTACAACCTGCCCTACAATTTGGCTCGTCAATTAAAAACGCTGGACACATTAAGCCAAGGGCGTGTCGGCTGGAATGCGGTTACCACAGGCACACGAGAGACCGCCTACAATTTTGGCGACAAGCCCCTGCCTGATACGACCACACGCTACGAAATGGCACACGAAATGGTGGAAGCGGTGCAAACCTTGTGGGGCGGGTTTGGCGAAAATGCCTACATCACTGACAAAGCCACAGGCGTGTTTGCCGACATGAGCCAAATCAAGCCTGCCCATTACCAAGGCAAGCATTACCAAGTCAAAGGGGCATTGCCCATTCCTGCCACACCACAGGGGCAACCGCCGATTTTTCAGGCAGGCCCAAGTCCAGAGGGGGTGGAGCTGGCTGGGCGTTTTGCCAGTGGCGTGTATGCCAATCCGTTTACGATTGACGAAGCACGAGCCTACCGCAATGTACTCAAACAAAGTGCCATACAGCACGGCAGAAACGCTGACGACATCAATATGTTTAGCGGATTTATGTTCACGATTGGCGACACGTATGAAGAAGCGTTGGCTCGCAGAATGAAGCTCATTGATTTTATGAGTGATGAGGAATTTTATGGGCAAATTCGCTATTTGTCGGCGATGATTGGCGTGAATTTGCATGGGCTTAATTTGAATGAGCCTTTGCCAAAACATTTGCAAAATCAGGCGACACCGCACCCACACGACCCACGCTCGCCACGAGCGGTAGAACTCATCAAACAAGGTATGTCGCCCAAAGAAGCCCTTGCCAATGGCGTGATTAACTACCACCCTGTGGTGGTCGGCACGGCAACCGATGTGGCGGACTTTATGGAAAACTGGTTCAAAGCAGGGGCAACAGACGGCTTTTCGCTCGCCCCCGACAGCCAAAAAGGCGTGCAAGATTTTGTGGAAAAAGTCGTACCGATTTTGCAGGAGCGTGGGATTTATCATGCTGATTATGAAGGTTCAACTTTGCGTGAGTTGGGCGTGCCGTATCAGTATGGGTTAAGAAAATAATTTATAAATAATCAATTAGTTAAGGAGATTGAATATGAAACGATTAACCAATAAAGTCGCCATTATCACAGGTGCCGCCAGTGGCATGGGCGAGACGACCGCTCGGGTGTTTGCCCGTGAAGGTGCGACCGTGATTATTACCGATGTGCAAGAGCAGGCGATTAAAGATTTGGTTGCCGACATTCAAGGCGAGTATGGCGATGTGGCGTTGGGCATTGTCCACGACATCGCAGACGAGCAGTCTTGGACAAAAGTTACCCAAGAAGTTGTGGCGAAATTCGGCAAAATTGATATTTTGGTCAATAACGCTGCCATTGGCGGTAAAGACTGGAAATACGAAGATGCGTCTTTGGAAGAATGGCAAAAAGTGATGAAAGTCAATGCCGAAGGGGCATTTTGGGGATTTGTGCCGTTGTGCCTTATATGAAGAAAAACGACATCAGCTCGATTGTCAATATCAATACCCTAGGCGTACACGTGGCAGGCGAAGGCATTGCGGGCATTTCGTATTCGGCGTCCAAAGGGGCGGTCGACGCCTTAACCCGTGCCATGGCTTCACGTCTTGGCAAATACAATATCCGTGTCAATTCCGTATCGCCCGGTCCGATTTTGACCCCTATGGCAAAGCAGTATTCCAGCGATGAAAAATTGGCAGAAATCGCCAGCTTTAATCAGCTTGGACGCATGGGCAACCCGCTTGATGTGGCACATACCACGCTGTTTTTGGCAAGCGATGAAGTCAAATTCATCACAGGGGCTGAGATTTTGGTGGACGGTGGCTTTAAGATTCATAAGCCTTTGTAAAAATTAGCGTAAAGAAAACATCGCTCAAATGGGCGGTGTTTTTTATTGGCAAAAATAACGGCTTATTTTAAAATACACGCTTGACCTTGGCAAAATTTTATATTAGAATTAACTAAATTAGAGAAATCTAAACTATGAATGATACTGTATCCAATGCAACATTCCCCGAGCAAGCCAAACAAGCGAGCGACTTTTTACGCATTTTGGCAAACGAAAACCGCCTGCAAATCCTGTGCCTGCTGATAGAGCATGGCGAGATGAGTGTCGGACAAATCAATGCGATGACCACGCTTAGTCAGTCGGCACTCTCCCAGCATTTGGCAAAAATGCGAGATGAAGGACTGGTAAGTTATCGCAGGCAGTCTCAGACCTTGTATTATCGGATTTGTGATGACAGGGTTGCTCGTATCATCATGGTTTTAAAGGAAATTTTTTGTCCCTAAGGAGCAAAAACCATGCCCAAACCCCAAACAATCAGCCCAAACGAAGTCGCCCAAAAACTCGCCAAGGGGGCGACACTCATTGACATTCGCTCGCCTGATGAATTTGCCCGAATGCACATTGGTGGGGCGGTGTGCGTGCCGATTGACAGCCTTGATAAAGACAGTATCGCCAACCAAGTCGCCAACAATGCCAATCCACAAGGCGGTCAAAATGGCGAAAATGGCGAAAATATCGTGATTTTTCACTGTCTATCAGGCATGAGAACCGCCCAAAATGCCGACAAAATCACCGCTTATACGTCAAATTGCACCGCTTATATCATGGACGGCGGTTTGCAGGCGTGGCAAAAGGCAGGGCTACCAACTGTCATTGACCGCACACAGCCCATTAGTCTTATAAGGCAAGTGCAAATCGTGGCAGGGGTGCTGATACTGTTTGGTGTGGTGCTAGGCTCGCTTGTGTCGCCTGTGTTTTATGGCGTGAGTGGATTTGTCGGGGCAGGGCTACTATTTGCAGGGGTTACGGGCTTTTGTGGTATGGCAAGAGTGCTTGCCTTGTTGCCTTATAATCGTGTGTCGTCTTAATTTATCAATTGTTTTGTCCAAAATCATTTAGGAGAAAATCATGAAAAGTAATCTACACAGCATTGACCGTATCTTACGCTTGGTGGTTGGGGCGTTGCTTGTGGCTTTGGCGGTCATGGGCGTGATTGGGGTGTGGGGCTATATTGGGGCGGTGTTTGTCTTGACGGCATTTATCAACTTTTGCCCCATTTATCGGATATTTAATTTTTCTACCAAAAAGAAAGATTAAACGAGAAAACACCGTCCAAATGGGCGGTGTTTTTGGTTTTGAATATTACCTTTTTTGGTAAATGAAAATCTAGTTCATAACCATTAAAACTGCTAAAATACCAACTTTTAATCAATGCGTCAAGGCATAACAATGAATGAAATGAACAAAAAAGACACGCTTTTGGCAGGTGCGGTCATTTTTTTATGGGGGATTAATTTTTATTTTATCAAACTTGTCTTAAATGAAGTCTCCCCAATGGTTTTGGGCTTTTTGCGTTTTGTCTTTTTGTTATTGCCTGCGATTTTTATTAAATCTCTTTCCAAACTAAAAATAAACCCTTATAAGTATTGGGGTTGAAGTTTTTAAAAATCCATAAAAATCAGGGTTTGGAAAGAAGTCTATTATCAAAAAACCTGCCGTCAAATGGCATTGGCTGGCTTTATATGGTCTAACGATGAGCTTTGGGCAGTTTGCCTTATTGTTTTCGGCAATTTCTGTGGGAATGCCAACAGGGCTTGCTGCTCTCATTCATCAGGCACAGGTATTTTTTACGGTCATCATTGCTTGTGTGTTTTGGCGTGAACCCCTAAAAGCCAATCATCTTATAGCAATGAGCTTGGCAGGTTTGGGCTTGGGCTTGGTGGGTGTGGGGCAGTATCAGGGGCAACTGCCGATGCTTGGCGCTGCCTTGATGCTTGCTGCCGCTTTGGTATGGGCGATTGGCAATACATTGGTCAAAAAAATCGGTTCGGTGAACGCCTTATCGCTTGTGGTATGGGGCAATGTGGTTACGGTTTTGTTGTTTGGTTTGACCGCTTGGGGGCTTTATGGCATAAATGGCGTGGCAGAACAAATCATCGGCATGACTTAGCGTGGTTGGGTGGACGTGCTGTTTTTGGCGTATATGGCAGGATTGGCAGGGTATGCAGGTTGGGGCAGTCTGCTGTCTCGTTACCCTGCTGGTAAAATCACACCGCTTGCCCTGTTTGTGCCTGTGATTGCCTTAATGGTGGCGTATTTGGTGTTAAATGAGCCTTTAAATGCTTGGCATTGGACAGGGTCTTTGGTGGTCATGGTGGCACTTGTGGTGCAGGTATTTGGGGTAAAATGGTTGAAAAAATAAGCGATGAAAAACACCGCCCATTTGGACGGTGTTTTTTTTAAAATCAAAAAATCACTTTTGATGTTGGCGGAAAAATTCCCACTCTTCTACCACTTGACCATTTGGCAAATGGCATACGCCATATTCTGAACCGTCTGCATTTTTGCGGATTTCGGTTTTTCCACCTTGTTTGGCACAAAATTCGGACGCAGGATTTGCCATGCCGACAGCAGGGCTTTGGGTGGTTGTGGTGCAAGCGGTTAAGGTTAGGGCGGTCATGGCGATACCTAGTAGGGTGATTGTTTTCATAAAAAAACCTGATGATAAAAAAGAATGAAAAGGGATTGTAAATGTTGAGATATTATTATTCTTTTATTACTCCAAAAATATAAATTAAAAATGGTAAATTTTTGTATAAGAAAACTTGCTAAAAGGTCTATGTATGGACTATATTTTTATAATTTTTAATAAAATAATGTTAAATATCAATATATTGAATGAAGTTGTCAAGTTTTATAAATGGTTTTTGAAAATTTAAAAAGATTTGCAAATAGTCCATATATAGACTATAATTAGTCCTGTTATAGACTAATTATAGGTAAATTATGAGCCAAATTCAATCTACTCCAATGACCCTAAAAGAGCGTGTTTTGCATTCTATCTTATTTGAACTGGGGGCAATCACGTTGGCAACGGTGTTGGTGCTTGCCTTTTCGGACGTGCAGGCAGGTTCGGCGATTGGCGTGAGTGTGGTCATGGCGGTTATGGCGACTGTGTGGAATTTTGTGTTTAATTATGGTTTTGACAAGGTGTTTACCGCACCCCGTGAGACTCGGGGTTTTGGACTGCGTGTGTTTCATACGGTTGCCTTTGAGACGGGTTTGCTCGCTTTTACCATTCCTGTTATTGCTTATCTTTTGGGCTTGTATTGCTTATCTTTTGGGCTTGACGCTGTGGCAGGCGTTTTTGGCGGACGTGGGATTGACTGTTGCCATTACGGTTTATGCCTTGATTTTTAACTGGATTTATGACAATATCCGCCTAAAATTTATCGGAAAAAAGCACCATGAATTCATTTGATTATTTTGGACAAACCGCAAGCCACGTCTTTGGGCTGTATGGGGCGTGGGCAAAGAGCAGGGGGCTAAATTATGCCACGCTTGCCGTGCTACACGCCTTGACCAAAAACACCGCCCACACCCAAAAAGATATTTGCACCGAATGGGCTCTGCCTAAGCAGACCATATCCGCCACTTGCCAAAAGCTCCATAAGGACGGGCTTTTGGCGTTTGATAGTGCCACAGACGGGCGAGAAAAGGTGCTGTATTTGACTGAACATGGGCGTGCCTATGCCTTGTCAATCATTGGCGAGCTTGATGAGATAGAAAACCGTGCCGTTGCCAAGTTTGGGGCAAAACGGGGGGATAAATTTGTGAGTGAAATGCGTGCTTTTGTGGGGGAGTTGGAGCGGGTGATGAGTGAAGCTGGCAGTTAAGTGTCGCTAAGTTTTAAAACATCGCTTTTGGGCGGTGTTTTTTATGCCAAAGTCATTTTACGCTTTTTGTGTGCTTGGGCTTACCCCAAAGGCTCGCTTATACTCACGGCTAAACTGACTGATACTTTCATAGCCAACTTGATAACCTGCTTCGGATATGGATAAATTTTCTTTTAAAATGAGTGATTTGGCGTGATTTAGGCGGATTGCTTTTTGATAGCCAATGGGCGTTAGACCTGTGATGTGCCTAAAATGGCGATAAAACTGCGTTTCGCCCCAATGCACTTGTTTTGCCAAATCTGCCACTTTAAAGGGTTGGTCAAAATGCAACTGTATCCATTGGCAAGCCTGTTTGATTTTGACAAGGGGGCTGTTGGGATTGGCAAGCTGTTTGATGTTGCTACCCAGTGCAG
The DNA here is from genome assembly GCF_002027545.1 of Moraxella lacunata. GTDB lineage: Bacteria > Pseudomonadota > Gammaproteobacteria > Pseudomonadales > Moraxellaceae > Moraxella > Moraxella lacunata. The sequence continues at coordinate 52,077 of NZ_MXAN01000019.1, read as the reverse complement.
AATTAAGCAAAAGATATAACAACTCATCACGATAGATGTTTGCTAAAAACTGTGCGTTGTCTTGGGAGAGTAGGTGGATAATACGGTACAAGCAATCGGCAATGTTATCATCAATCAAAGCAATGTATTCATCGGATTTTGAGGTAGGACTGGTGTGGGCTGACACACGGGCGATGTCTGTCTCATCAAGTGCTAACATTAACGCCAAAACTTCATCGTTATGCTTGTTTTGTGGGACGTTGGCAACAACGGGTAAGTTGATTGGTGTAAAAATCATATCGCCAGCACTTATCAGGTGTGATGTATTGTTGGTGCTAAGTTTGACTTGACCACTCAAACAAAAACCGACATTACTAAACAAAATTTTGCCGTCATAAGATTGGTTTTGGACGGCATGATTTAGCCAAAATCCCTGCAAATGACTGGGGCTTGCTATGGTGGGTGTGCTAAATTTTTTGACAATGCCAAGTGTATTTTGACAAAACATAAAACATAAAAAACGGACAATTAGGCAAGTATTATACAGAATTGAGCAAGCAAAGCATGGCGGTATTTTTTATAATGGCTTATTCATTTTTAAGAGTATTTAACCATGTTAAAACAAGTATTTTTAGCAGTTAGCCTAACATTAGCTCTCACCGCTTGCCAAAGCACACCAAATGACAAAACGCCAAACGCAAGTCTTTCACCACAAGTCATCAAACACATGGCAAACCAAATGAGCCAAAACTTGCGTGCTTTGCCACGCACACAAACCGCCCAATTTGCCAATATCGCCTATGATACGGTGGACGAACGCCAAAAAATGGACATTTATTTGCCTAACAATCAGACAATCCATGCCCCAACGGTCGTTTATATTCACGGTGGCGGTTGGATTGGGGGTGATAAAATTGAAGTGGCAAGCTCAAAAATGGGTGTGGATAAAATGATTGCCCGTCTTTTGGATAATGGCTATGCGGTGGTGTCGGTGGATTATCGTTTTGCCCCTGATTATCCAATGCCTGCCCAAACCGATGATGTAACAAAAGCCTTTGAATTTATTTTAAAAAATGGTCAAAAATACGGCATAGACACGAGTCGCCTTGCAGTAATGGGCGAGAGTGCTGGTGGGCATTTAGCACAGTGGCTGTCGGTAACGCAAGGCAAGCATTTAAAGGCGAGTGTGCCGTTTTATGCCGTCTCTGATGTGGCAAACTTAAGCCAAATGGTCAAAGCAGACCCTGTGTGTCAAAATTTTAGTTTGGGCAAGCTGCTTGGCGGTATGGGTATGAATGTGCCTGATGATTTTTCTATTAGACTTCTTTCCAAACCCCGATTTTTGTGGATTTTTAAAAACCTCAANNTTGGAAAGAGGTCTAATATCCGTTTTCAAACCAAACCATTAGGACAGTCCATTCCCTAATGGTTTATTTTATTTGCCAAACCGATGAAACCGACTGTTAAACACCCCATTTTAAACGCCTGCTTAAATTCACCCTAATCACTTTGGGTGTACTCACGCTTATCATCGCCATTTTGGGCGTGATGCTCTATCGCAATTTGGGCGGATTGCCCGATGAGAGCCGTTTTGCTCATTTGCCCTATTACAAAAACGGGCAATTTGTGAACCTTTATACCACCGATTTGCCCTATTATCCCGACAAAGCCACAGGGCAAGGCGGTTTTGTGCGGTTTGACGGTTACACGCCAAAGGCTCGTTTGCCTATGGTGGATTTAAATCAGGCGACTTTTGGCCAGCCTGAAAACTTCACCTATTATTGGCTCGGTCATGCGTCCGCCATTTTGGAGCTGGACGGCGTACGCTTTTTGACCGACCCTGTGTTTGACAACGCCAACCCCTTAAATCTACCGCTCATCGCCCCACGCTTTCAAGAAGCCCCAATCACACGCCAAAACCTGCCTGCCATTGACGTTGTGCTGATTACCCACGACCATTATGACCATTTGGAAGCCACAACCATTCGCCATTTGGCGGATAAGGCAGAGCGGTTTGTCGTACCGCTTGGCGTGGGGGCAAGGCTAGAATCTTGGGGAGTGCCGTCTGAAAAAATCACCGAACTGGGTTGGGGCGACAGCACGCAAATTGGCAAAATCAAACTCACCGCCGAGCCGACTCAGCACTACTCATCACGCTGGACGAATGACCACAACAAAACATTGTGGGCGTCTTTTGTCTTTGAAGGGAGCAAACGGCTGTATTGGAGTGGCGACACGGGTTATGCCGAGCATTTTTCCGACATTGGCAAAAAATATGGCGAATTTGACATCGCCTTTATGGAGATTGACCGCCAACGCAGGCTGGCCAAAAACGCATATGTTTGCTCATCAATCGGTGCGGGCAAGCCTTGATTTAAATGCCAAAAAAATGGTGCCAATGCACTGGGGCGTGTTCAGTTTGGGGCGAAATCCGTGGTATGAATCCATTGATAATGCGGTCAAAAGTGCCAAAGAACATAACCTTGCCATTGACGTGCCAAAAATGGGCGAGAAATATACGGACGGTTTTGTGAATGATAATTGGTGGGAAAATAAGGCATTAAGAAGAGAGTGATTTTTTTGGGGTGTGGTATAATAAATTTATTTATAAATTATTTTAGGTGTTAATATGAATGCCCTTAATGAACCCAATATTACATTTATGCCAAATTTTATTGCCAATCCCCAAGATTTATTTGAATTGATTGAAAATACAACCAATTGGGATAATCGTCTGTCGGTGCGAAAAACGGCAAGTTTTGGCGTGGCTTATGAATATTCCAATTTATCCTATCCAAAAACAACCATGCCTGATTGGTCATTACCCATTATTGAACAAATAGCGGATAAATTTGGCTTTTTACCCAATAATTGTTTAATCAATTATTATAAAAATGGGCAGAATAAAATGGGGTTTCATTCTGATGATATAAGCCAAATGTATGAAAATACAGGCGTGGTTATCATCAGTCTTGGGGCGGAACGAGAAATTGTTTATCGTCAAAAAACAAATAAAAACAATGAATACCGTTATTTATTAACAAAAGGCAGTTTGCTGTATATGGACGATAAAGTGCAAGAAGATTGGTTGCACGCCATTCCTATGGATAATACCACAACACCCAGAATGAGTTTGACATTTAGAAAATTATTAAGTAGTTGATTAAATATAAGTAATTAAATGGTTAATTTGGAAAAACCCCATGCAACACCTAGAAACCTTTCGTATTTTTAATGACGAACAACAAATTTGGCAACATTCATCGGCAACGTTAAATTGTGAAATGAAGTTTGCCATTTAAATGACTAAAAAACCATCCAAACCAACACCCCATCTCTGTGTGTTTAGCCGCTCCCGCCTTTTTGTTGCTTGATTTGCACCCAAAAATATCATCAAGAACCATTCCCAAATCCGCCAAAGTTTGCTAAAATGGCTTAATTTGTTTTTAATTTGCCACAGTACAACCGCACACCGAAGGAAAAACCCATGACTGACATTACCGCCCGCCTAAACCAAACCCTTGCCCGCCCACAGCTTACCCCCAATGATGACACCAATATTCGCCATTTTATCGGCGTGGAGGGGCTGACACGCCCACAGCTTGAAGGGATTATTGATAAAGCGATGAGCTATTTTGATGATAATGGACGGCTCATTAACACCGATGAGCTGTCGGGCAAGACGGTGATGAATCTGTTTTTTGAAAACTCCACCCGCACCCGCACGACCTTTGAGGCAGCTCAAAAACGCCTTGGGGCGAACGTGCTAAACCTTGATATTGCAAGGTCAAGCACTAACAAGGGCGAGACGTTGCGTGATACGCTTTGGAACTTGGAGGCGATGAGTGCCGATATGTTTGTGGTGCGTCATTCATCCAGTGGGGCAGCTCATTTTATGGCGACCGAAGTTACCCCAAATGTGGCAATCATCAATGCAGGGGACGGCTGGCACGCCCATCCCACCCAAGCCATGCTGGATATGCTCACGATTTACCGTGAGGCGGACAAGCCTTTTGATGAGCTATCTGTGGCGATTGTTGGCGACATTAAGCACAGTCGTGTGGCTCGCTCGGACATCTCGGCATTGACGACTTTGGGGGTGTGTGATATTCGTGTGATTGCCCCTAAGACCTTGTTGCCAAAAGGCATTGAGCGGTATAACGTCTCGGTATTTGACAACATTGATAAGGGCGTGGCGGACGCTGATGTGATTATCGGTTTGCGTATCCAAAATGAGCGTATCGGCTCGCCCCTGTTGCCGTCCACGTCTGAATATTTTAAGATGTATGGCATTACCGAGGCTCGTGTAAAACTTGCCAAACCAAATGCGTTAGTCATGCACCCAGGCCCCATGAATCGTGGCGTGGAGATAGCGTCTGGCGTGGCGGACGGCAGTCAATCGGTGATTTTAAAGCAGGTCAATAACGGCATTGCGGTGCGTATGGCGGTCATGGCAATGGCAATGCGTGGGCAGGAATTGGTTCGGGGGCTTGTGGCGTGAAAAAAATCTTAGCCTTGATGCTGATAATTCTGCGGTATTTGAAATTACGGCATTCAATGGTCATCAGCTATTAACAGATGAACAGCAAGAAGTTCAGAAAGAATTAAATGCCTTAAAAATCAAGGCAGAAAAAGGCGATATTGAAGCCATGGGCGAATTAGCAGAATTTTATTTATATGGAGCTAATAGACTTCTTTCCAAACCCCGATTTTTGTGGATTTTTAAAAACCTCAANNTTTTTAGTTTGGAAAGAGATTTAATGAAGAAAAGGCAGTTTATTGGACAGACCAACTTGCCAAAAAAGCAGGTTCTGTGGTGTTTTATCGATTGGCAAGTGCTTATGAGACAGGTTGGATTGATGGCTTTAAAAGAGATGAAAAAAAGGCTTATGACTATTATTTAAAAATGGCGAATGATAACGAGACATTTGCCCAATTGTGGCTTGCTAATTATTATCATGGGCGAAGACAATTAGATGATGGCGTATGTTATTGCGGTAAAAGAGACTTTCAAAAAGCCTTAGATTGGACAACCAAAGCCTATAAACAGGGAGATAATAAGGCAAGTGGTTTGATTGCTGATTTGTATCGTAAAGACCCAGATGGTAATCGTGATTTACAAAAAGCCATTGAATGGTATCAGATTTCCATTAAACAAAATCAAAAAATCATAGTTAAGAAGGACGAGAGTGATACAAGTGCTGAGGTTCAAGAGGCAAGATTTGCGTTAAGTGGTGATTATTTGTGGCTTGGCGATATCTATAATGAATTAGAAGATTATGATAAAGCGATGTATTATTACCAACTAGATATCAATATGCCAGTTATGAGCCATGCCAGTCGTTCTTATTATCAGGTGGGGGCGATGTACGAATACGGTTTGGGCGTTAAAAAAGACATCAATCAAGCCAAAATGTGTTAAATCTCTTTCCAAACTAAAAATAAACCCTTATAAGTATTGGGGTTGAAGTTTTTAAAAATCCATAAAAATCAGGGTTTGGAAAGAAGTCTATTATAAAAAGGCTTGCACAAAAGGCATTAGTAAAGCGTGTGAGTTAAAGTAAGTCTAATTAAAGAAAATGACAGTGAATTAAAATAGGAAAACCCATGAAAAACCTACTTCCCCCCACTTGGCAAATGCCAAACTTAGATGATGTTAAGACGGACGGCAAATGGCTGATACCGCCTATCGTGGATTTGTGCGGACGTTTGCGTGAACCAGGGCATCAGTCGCATGGCACGCTAGCAAGCGAGGGTAAGACCGCTCGCATGAATGGCATTTTGCACGTTGTCTTACCACCCGACACTAGCCCTGTGCTAGAAAACGGCTCACTGTTAAAGGGCTTAAAGCAAAAAGCATGGGCGGACGGGGGCATTCATCTGCACATTTTGGGGGCATTGACCGCAGGGCTTGACGGCAAGCAACCTGCCAACCTTGCAGGGCTAAAACAAGGCGGAGCGATTGGCGTAACCAATTGTGCCAAAGGCTTTGAAAATGACCTAGTCATGCTCCGCACGCTAGAATATGCGTCCACCTTTGATTTAAAAGTGTTTTTTTATCCTGACGAGCCAAGCCTGTCGGCAGGGGGCGTGGCTCATGACGGCTACATTGCGTCTTTTCATGGCTTGCAGGGCATTCCGTGGCTTGCCGAGACCATTGCCTTATCCAAGCAAATCCTTATGGTAGAAGAGACGGGGCTGTCTGCTCATTTTAGCCAAATCACCTGTCGTACGTCTGTGGAGCTCATTCGCTGGGCAAAACAAAAGGGCTTGCCGATTACCTGCGATGTCGCCATGCACCAGTTGCACTTGACCGATGATGACATTGAAGGCTATAACGCCCACGCCTTTGTATTACCGCCACTTCGCTCCAACACTGACCAACAAGCCCTGATCAAGGGACTACAAGACGGCACGATTGACGCCATTTGCTCGCACCATGAGCCACTTTCAAGCAGTAGCAAACAAGCCCCCTTTGCTGAGAGTACGGCAGGGATTAGCAACTTTGATACCTTTGTGTCATTGGGTTGTAAACTTGTGGCGGACGGTATTTTGACCGCCGAACAGCTTGTGGAGAAAATCTGCACCAACCCTGCCAAAATCGCAGGGATTACAGATTATGAAACCATTGGCGGGGCGGTGCTGATTGACCCCAATCAGTCTTGGATGGTGAGCAAAGACACCATGCTATCAGCAGGCAAAAACACACCATTTTTGGGGCGTGAGCTGGTAGGACGGACTGTCCAAACATTTTTTTAAAATGAATTGATTATTTTAATTAAAAATTGATTTATCATTAAAATAATTAATCAAATAATAAGGCTTGCTATATGTAAGCCTTTTTTATTTATCATCTTATCCTAAAAAGGTATTTTTCCCAAAAGATATTAATTTTACAAATAATAAGAAATATTATTTACTTTTTAAAATAATCGTGTTAATATTATTACCAGTCTCTTACCAACGCTGATGCTCACACACTGATGTACGATGTGAGTCTCACTCCTTTTTGATACTTATGGTGATTTTATGACACAAAAGACCTTTGCACTACGCCATTTGACCTTTGCCGTCATTGGCACGATGACAGCGACCGTTGCCATGGCAGATACCACGAACGTGGAGCCGACGGTTCGCCTAGAACACGAGGTGATTAGCACTGACCGCCAAGGTGCGAAAATTAAAACCAATGTTGTTACCTTACGAGAAAAAGACGAAAGCACTGCCACAGATTTGCGTGGTCTGTTGCAAGATGAACCTGCCATCGGTTTTGGCGGTGGTAATGGTACTTCTCAATTTGTCAGCATTCGTGGCATGGGTCATAATGCCATCGACCTAAAAATTGACAACGCTTATCAAGATGGTCAATTACACTATCACCAAGGTCGCTTTATGCTAGACCCCCAGATGGTCAAAGTCGTTTCGGTACAAAAAGGGGCAGGCTTTGCCAGTGCAGGCATTGGGGCAACTAACGGTGCGATTGTTACCAAAACCTTAGACGCCAATGATTTGTTAGCCAATAGCAGTAACCCAAATTTTGGGGCAAAAGTTAAGGCAGATTACAGCAGCAATAAAGGTCATGGCTATGGTGCCAGTGCCTTTGGTAAAACAGATAACTTTGATTTTGTTGTCTCTGCCAATGTTGTCAATGACAGCAACTATAAAGATGGCTCAGGCAGAGAGATTCAATACAGTGCTTTGGATAAAAAAAGCTACTTAGCCAAAGCAGGTGTTAACTTAGGTGATCACAGATTATCTTTAAGCCACTTACAAGAAAGCCATAAAGGTGTACGCCCAGTGCGTGAAGAGTTTGTTAACTTTGATCCTAAAATCCAAGCGCCACATCAGCGTGATACTTATCAAAAATTAACCAACCTTGAATGGACAGGTAAAAACCTTGGCTTTGCAAGTGAAGTTACTGCCAATGTCTATCGCTTAGAGCATGGTCGTGATTCCCAAAGTGATTTGGGCAATACTTATGTCACGAACGATTCTCCTGAAAAGAATGATAAAAAATTAGCTGATACACCATCAAACATGCATGTGGTAGCCACAGGGGCAAATCTAAACTTTGACACCGAGTTCAACCACAGTCCATTAAAAGGCTTTGGTGTTGACCATACTTTATTAAAATACGGTATCAACTATCGCCATCAAGAAGCCGTACCGCCCAGAAGTTTAAACACTGGTGTGGTGCATCAAGAAAAAACCGATGCTGGCATTTATCTAGAAGCGGTTAACCATATCAATGACTTTACCATCAATACAGGCGTGCGTGTTGACCGTTTTAACTTTAAAGCCATGGACGGTAAAAAGGTTGAACAAACCGACATCAACCCAAGCTTTGGGGTGATTTATGATGTCAATCCTAACCTAAGCGTCAGCGGTAACCTAATCTATGCCACTCGTAGCCCACGCTTTGCTGATGCCATTTTAAGTCGTGGTTATCGTGGTGGTGTGATCAGTATTGATGACAATGCAAAAGCAGAAAAGGCACGCAATACTGAGATTGGTTTTAACTATAATAATGGACCATATACCGCCTTTGGTAGCTATTTTTGGCAGCGTGTGGATAATGCCAGAGCTACCGCTGATATAGTTCGTCATGGCACAACAGATGCTAAGGGTAAGCCTATTAAAGTACCGACACTTGGCAACCAAGGTCATCAGACCAACCACGGCTATGAGCTGGGCGTAGGCTATGCTGATGGGGCGTGGCGTGCGCGTGCTGGCGTTGCTCACAGCAAACCAACCATGCACAATGTCAAATTTAAAGGCAATCCTGAATATGCCGTGCGTACAGGTCGTACTTGGACAGCAGATGTCGCCTATCGCCTGCCAAACCCCAGCGTAGAGCTTGGTGTGAGACACACATTGGTTGAAGATGTAAGTGCCGAAGACACTTCAATCAAGAGCGGTGAATTTAGCAAATCAAGAGATGGTAAGACCATTTATAACCGTGAAGGCTATAATGTCAGCGACATCTATGCCAACTGGAAGCCTTATGGCAATGATAAGGTGAATGTGAATTTCTCAGTGAACAACGTCTTTAATAAAAACTATCGTCCGCACACTCAGAATGCTTCTGAAAACGCTTTACCTGGGGCAGGTCGTGATTTCCGTGTTGGCGTGAACTTCACTTACTGATTTGGCTGATGACCTAACCGATCTTTAAAATATTGTGTTTTCTCCACCCCCAACTTTCACGCTTGAAGGTTGGGTTTTTTAATCATCAAAATAAAGGATGAATAAAAAGTTTTGCTAACTATTGGTTATATCACCAACATTGTAGCGGACGTTTGCGATAAACTGATGGTGTTTGTGTGTTGTTTTGTTACTTTGTCTTGGCTTTTGTAAAGTTTGTGTCATCAAAAGCGATTATGATGTTATTGTATGACAGTTGGGGTATATTTTTTGCAACAATTGTTTGTCAGATTTGATTTGTAAGAATTTATCTGTATTTATTTGTCTTATGTTTTAATGTCAAGGAGCGTATATGCATCCAAATTCTTTTATGGTATTTAACCATTACATGACCAGTCCGATAGGCTCGGTCATTGGGGCGATTTTGATTTTCTTGGTGGGCTATTTTGCCGCCTTAATTTTTGGCTCTTTGACCAAAAAAGCCTTAACCAAAATCAACCTAAACCAAAAAATGAACGCCCAAACAGGCAAAAACTACGACTTACATAGTCTGCTTGGCAAAATCGTCTTTTGGTTCGTGTTTGTGATTGCCATCTCGGCAGCTCTCAATCAGCTTAATCTTGCCACCATCTCAGCACCGTTTGCCAATATGGTCAATCAAGTATTACTGTTCGTGCCAAATCTACTGGCAGCCGCTGCCGTGGGTGTGATTGGTTGGGTGATTGCCATTGTTGCCAAAAACGCCACATTGGTAGGTCTGTCCAAAACCACACTGGATGAGAAATTAGCCCAAGAAGCATCGGTCAAACCCATGAGTAGCACCATCGCTGACATGGTTTACTGGCTGATTTTGCTGGTGGTGCTAACCATGGTGCTGGGTCGTTTGGAGCTAAACGGACTGTTTACGCCACTGACCAACATGATTGATAAGATGTTCGCCTTTGTGCCAAACATCTTTACCGCAGGCGTGATTTTCTTTATTGGTTTTGTGGTTGCCAAGATTGTCAAAGGCATTGTAACCAATTTGGTCAGCTCGCTAAACATTCAAGCCCTAGCCACTCGTGCGGGTATCAGCGAGAAAAACAGCTTGCCAAACATCGCGGGTTCGCTGGTGTTCTTATTTATCATTGTGCCGTTTACCATCGCTGCCCTTGACGCTCTAAAAGTAGAAGCCATCAGTCGTCCTGCCACCAACATGCTTAACAAAATCATGTCTGCCTTGCCAAATGTCTTTACGGCAGTGGCGATTTTGGTGGTTACCTATTTTGTGGTGCGTATGGTTGCCGACATCATCAAGGGACTACTACAAAACACCCAAGTGGACGCATTACCTGCCAAACTGGGCGTGCAAGAAGCCCTAGGTGAGCAAAAAGTATCGGGCTTGGTGCGTGGTGGTATCATCTTCTTTGCCATGTTGTTTGCCACAGTGGCAGCGGCTGATGTACTAGGTTTTGTACAGATTGGCGATATCGTAACGAGCTTTATCCACTTTGGCGGTCAGATTATCCTAGGTGCGGTTATCTTGGTTATCGGTTTTTGGCTCTCTGGCGTGGTGGCAGGTGTGGTTGAGCGTTCACAGCAAGGCTCAAAATGCCTAGCCAACATCGTGCGTACCCTTATCATCGGTCTTGTGCTGGCGATGGGTCTAAAAGCGATGGGTATTGCTGATAGTATTGTAAACCTTGCCTTCGGTCTAACGCTCGGCTCTGTGGCGGTGGCGTTTGCCCTTGCCTTTGGTCTTGGTGGTCGTGAAGCAGCAGCTCGCTATCTGGCTCGCATGCAAGACAAGCTAGAAGCCGAAAGCGACAACAAAATCATCTTACCAACCGATGAGATGACCAAAACAGAAGTGTCATCAACGTTTGATAGCGATGATTTGAAAAAATAATCAGTTCATCACAAAAACCCAAAAGCGTCCTGCTTTTGGGTTTTTATTATCATAAAAAGCTCATCACGAAAATCCAAAAACAAAAAAAACAGCCCATTTGGACTGTTTTTTGTGTCAAATATCACACATTACACACGAGACAGATATTCACCCGTGCGAGTATCAACTTTGACCACTTCATTTTGTTGGACAAATAGCGGTACACGTACCACTGCCCCTGTTTCTAACTTGGCAGGTTTGCCGCCGCCGCCTGACGTATCGCCACGCACGCCAGGGTCGGTCTCAATGATTTCAAGCTCTACAAAGTTCGGCGGAGTAACCGACAGCGGTGAGCCGTTAAACAAGGTGATGGTGCAACGAGCATTTGAGTTCTCTTTTAGCCATTGCACTGTATCGCCCATCGCCGTTTTGTCAGCTTGCATTTGCTCAAAGGTTTCAGGGTGCATAAAATGCCAAAACTCACCGTCATTGTACAGATACTCCATCTCAGTATCCACCACGTCCGCCCCTTCTAGGCTGTCGCCTGATTTGAAGGTTTGTTCTAGGACTTTACCAGTTTTTAGATTGCGAAGTTTGACACGGTTAAAGGCTTGACCTTTGCCCGGTTTGACGTATTCGTTTTCTAGGATGGAACAGGGATTGCCATCTAGCATGACCTTTAAGCCTGCTTTAAAATCATTGGTAGAAAAACTTGCCATGAAAATTACCTTAAAATTACCTTAAAAATAAAAACCAAAATGCGTTATAATGACACACCTAACCGACTATTATACCCAATATTACTAAGTTTTGTCAAAAATGAACGACATTTTTTTTAATGAGCCAAATTGGCAAAAAGAGCTGTCAGATGCCGTAAGCGACGTGGCAAGCCTTTATCAGCTGTTAGAGTTGCCCCTGCCAGAGCAGGTACACACCCCAAATAAATTCCCCCTAAGAGTGCCACACGCCTTTATCAATAAGATGAAAAAGGGCGACCCAAACGACCCATTATTACGCCAAATCCTGCCTGACATTGCCGAGAGTCTGCCTGTGGCAGGCTATACCGCTGACCCACTTGGTGAGAATTCCCACAACCCAATGAAGGGCTTATTACACAAATACCAAAGCCGTGCCTTAATCACGGTAACAGGGGCGTGTGCGGTGCATTGTCGTTATTGTTTTCGTCAGCATTTTGATTATGGGGCGAACTTGCCAAACAGCCAAGACATTCGCCAAATCTGCCAATACATCGCCAATGACAAAAACATCAATGAAGTGCTATTAAGTGGGGGCGACCCATTGAACATCAATAACCGTCGTTTTAATGAATGGATTGGGGCATTGTCTAATATTGATAATATTAAGACCATTCGCATTCACACCCGACTGCCTGCGATATTGCCAAATCGTGTTGATGATGAGCTGATTGAGATATTGGCAAACTGCCCAAAAAACATCATCATGGTGCTACACATCAATCATCCCAATGAGATAGACGATGCCCTTGCCCAAAAATGCCAACGCCTAAACAATCATGGTGTGGTACTGCTCAATCAAAGCGTATTATTAAAAGGGGTCAATGATGATGTAGAGACATTGTGCCAATTAAGTCATGCTTTATTTGGTATTGGTGTGATGCCGTATTATTTGCATGTTTTGGACAAAGTGGCAGGGTCGGCTCATTTTGATTTGCCGATAGACAGAGCGATACAGATTTATTGGCAACTTTTGGAAAAATTATCGGGCTATCTTGTGCCGAAACTGGTGCAAGAGATGGCAGGCAAGCCCTATAAAGTACCGATTGATATTTATAAGCGACCCCCAACTTAAAATCACAAACAATCGCCCAATGTTATTGAGCGATTGTTTGTGATTTTAGCTTAGTCATCATTGGCTGATTTTTTAACTGTTTTGGCTTGTCCGTCAATGGTAGTGCCAGAGTTGCCATAATTGCCCCCAAAACCGCCAGTACCAAAGGGGTTTTTCTGCCCAAATGGGTTATTGGGGTTCATGCCCCCCATGCCACCAAAGGGATTTTGACCCCCCATCTGTTTTGCCATCATTGCCATCATTTTGTCTTGGTTGTTCATGGCGTAGTTTTTGGCTTTGGTTGTCAGCACTTTTTGAATGGCGGGTAACAAGAGCAAAAACGCCCCAATGTCAGTTAAGATGCCCGGCAGAACAAATAAAATCCCTGCAATGCCCATCGCAAGCGATTTGGTGATGGCAGACTCTGGCGGTTGATTGGCAGGGTTGGGGATAACGCCACTTTTCATCTGCTTGGCCATGGGATTTAGGGTACTGGCGGCTTTTTTGATGAGTGTCAGACCGATAAAAAACGCCACGACAAACCACAAAAAAACAAGCCAACCACTCATAAACTGAGCCAGCAGATACCAAATCAACATCTCAATGATGAACCACACCAAAGCAATGCCCACAATAACGCCCATATATTTTCCTTATCAGTTCATAAATTTAGAAATTTGGCAAAAAACGGCTCATGAAAATGGTTGATGGGTGTTGTTGCTAAGTCATCAATCCCTTTGAGCCAAAATAATAAAGCGACAGAATGCCCCATTTGTTAATTATTTAGTTAGTACAATCACTATTATGGCACATTTTACCATTGGCAGTTAAGGTTAATGCCCCATCTTTGGCTTTTTCCATCATACCTTTTGGCGTGGCGGTTAATTGCCAATTACTGGTTAATGGGTCTGGGGTTAAAGTTACGGCATACGTTGGATTGTTGCTGTCAGGATATAGTAGCATATTATTTTTAGCAAAGCCCAAAGTTTGGCGATTTATCTTTCTATAACTGCCATTTTTTAGTTTTTCAGATTCTATTTGTTGCCCCAATTCTTGTAGTTTGCTCATCATCTCAGTACGCTTGGTTTTAATCACGTATTTTTGATAAGAAGGATAGGCAATCGCCGCCAAAATACCGATGATTGCCACAACGGTCATCAGTTCAATCAACGAAAAGCCTGTTTGTGTTTTTGGTTTTTTTGTGGGGCGATTGTTTGACAATTGTTTTGGCATTTTTTACCTTTATGTGATGTATTAGCGTGATGTCCAATTTAAGCAATCTGTGTTAAATTACCAACTTGATGAATCGGTGCCACAGTTTTTATCACTTAGCAAAGCAGCAGGCGATTGTACCGCAACAGCAACGTTAGCGGTACAACGGAGTCCGTAACTGGTGATGCCAATAACTGGTAAGCCTGCTTTGACATCAATCGGTTTTGCCAACACCGCCCATTCATGACCATTATTTTGTAGATGGTATTGATAATATTGATCTGCTGTAAAATCTAAGCCAAACCCTGTGAATGTTAAACGACTGGCACGCCATTTGTCAGCCGTCAAAGCGATGTTTAGCAGCTGACTTTGGGTGCGTTCTATTTTATTTTTACGAATTTGTGCTTGATAGCTTGGCAGGGCAATGCTTGCAATGATTGCAATGATTATTAAGATAATCATAAGTTCAATCAATGTAAAGCCTTGCTCTGCCATCCCAATATTGGTATGGCTGACAATAACATTATTATCAACATCTCTTGACATCTTGGAGGTGATAAAATCACTGGCATGCGTCATTTTATTCATGGTTATTTTTCCCACCAATTTCTTGGGCCAAAGTCTTTTCTTAGGTCAAAACCAATTCTTCTGACATCTGGTGAGTTATTACCTTTATCCTCAAAGACTTCTTTGGGGCAATCTGCACCTGTGCATAGCAGACCAAATAGATGTCCATCTGTTTTAGATTTGGACTGGGTTACGATATTATCCACAATTCCCGCCCCTGCTATGGTGGTAGATCTTCCCCACATGGTGTCATTTGGATTTTTTAGGTTGGCAGCACAGTTACCAAAAGGCAAGCACATCAGTGTCTGCTTGGTTGTACCAATAACAGATGCAGCACAAGCATTCTTTGGTGTTTGGTTTTGACTGGGGTCATAGGTACTAACAAATAAGTAGCCAGCTTGTGCATCAGGTTCGTTAAACATTTTGACGCCTTTATCAAAGTTTAGGAACCAGCCTTGTTTGGCTTTTGCTTTCATTTGTGTTTTGATTTGGCGATCATTGGCGTTAAATTGCATCTGTACCAAATCTCTATCATCTAAATCGGTGGTCATGAGCTTTATGTCATCATCAGACACCTTGGTATCTTTGCTATAATCAAATAAATCTGAGCGTGTTACATCTCTGTCAATAAAGGTATAAATGCCATCTGGATTGCTGCGTTTATTGCTCACAGGGTGGCTTCTGTCCCCTGTACCAACAGTTACCAAGGCATTAATACTACCATCAATCTCACGAGTGAAAGTTATCACCGGGCGCTCATAAATTCTTGGTGCTTTATCATCGCCGCCTCTTTTTAATCCTAGATTGAACACTCTGACAACACGGTCAACCTTAAAGTTGTCATTGTTTAGGCTGTTGTTGATGTCGGCGCGCCAAACACTGCCTCCTAAGTCTGCAAAATAAATGTGGTCAGTGAGTCCATCAAGGTTGCGATCAAGGACACGCACCTGTGTTACCACGCTGTGATGTAGACCATCGACATGGCTTTCTTGAAGATGTGGGCTACGGGCAGTGCGTGAGTCTGTTGCATTCATGCCTGTGTTTGTTGTAGTTTGGCTTGCCCACCACAGTAGTTTGCCTCTATTATTGGTATTGACATTCTTGGTGTCTTTGTCTTTTTCGCCAAGCTGTACCATATAGACGGCATTACCTTGGGCACCTTCTGTTGGAAGGTGATATTGATTTTCATAACGCATGTCATAACCACCAGGCAAAAAGTCCACCGCAACGGTTTTGCCACCAGAGCGTACAAAGCCCACGCTTGGCTTGCCCCAGCTCATGCCCATACGGCTAAATGCCCGGTTACCATTGAGACTGGTTGCTCCATAATTTGTGAATCTACCCTCTGCGTTTAGATTGGCATAGTCAGAGCCAACGGTATATAACAGCTTTGGATTTTCTTTATTGGTAATGTTAAGACCATAGTAGCTTGAACCACCCAAACGCAGACCACCACTGGCGATGACAGTTTGTGCTGTTACTTTATTATTACTGTCTGTACCATAGGAGGCGTATACATTCCATGGGGCGTCCACACCATGGGGCAGTTTGGCTTTGTCTGAATCTAGATGAGTAGTACCACCAGAGAGTGCTGGGGCTTGTAAGTCTAGTATCTCTTTGGGGATAAAGGTCATCACCTCAGCACCTGTTTTATCATCTACCATGTGCAATGCCCCATCCATAGAGCCATAGAGTACATAATTTTGGTCCTGAGAATAAGTAATCAGCTGTGGTGTTGAGTGTAGTACACCGCCCAGTGTTTTTAAGTCTTTGTTGTAGCGGCCAGGCAGAGACATGCCATCTGTGATGGGATTGACCACATTGCCATCATAGCCCAAAAACTTCACCAAACCTTTTGATGCTTCTGTTTTATCGGTGCCTCTGTTAAGCTGATTCATCACTTTGGTAAAGCCTACCGCTATGTTTTGGTTGGCACTCACTTTGGTCAGTGAGTCTCCTGTATTGACGTATAGGTTACGATTAGGACTGTTACGTAAATTGTCATAAGCACCGCCTACTTGTGGTTTGGCTTTGTCAGCTCGCTTTGCTTTGTTCCAAAAATCATAAGTATCTTCATTAAAAAATCCTGCTCTGTCCACCACCAGCTTGTCATTGGCACTGTATACGGTAGTGTCTTTGATGTTGTATTTTTTTAGGTTACCATTCCAAAGGGTTTTTTGGTTGGGGATGGGGTCCAAAACAGGCAGATAAGCAGAGCCGTGGGTGTTACCCACAGACAGCACATTCAAAGATATTGCCATGGTGCCTGTGGATACTGGCTTGACCTCAGCGGATGATAAGCTTTTGGCAAATTCAGAGAAGCTTGCGGCAATTTGCTCATTAGGGTCGCCCGGCTCGATATAATAAAAGCCGCCCTCGCCATAGCCATAGCCTTTTTCACCAAGACGGCATGCATCTCTGGCAACACCGCTGACACTATTGCAGTCGTAGCGAAGACCACGCGTACGTTCACCAGTGATTACGTTGGTGTATTCGCTCTCACGTTTTTGCATTGTGGCAAAAGGTGCAAAGACGGTATTGCCATAACCGACCATGGCGACGATCAGCTTAGGATCGACTTGTCTGCCATCTTGGATGACGCGTACATTGCGCAGCTCTTTGGAAAAGCCACCCACCACGTTATAAATCAGCGTGCCCTTATTTTTGATTAAGCGTTGCTTCATGCTGTTGTCAGGATTAAAATGGGTAACACGGCGCATTTGATTTATTAGGTTCTTTGAGCTGAGATTTTTCCCTGTGTCAGTGGTTGTGTTACCCCCCCAAAGCAGGGTAACCTGCCCCATCGGTCAAAAAATACACCCCATTGGCACCGCATTGGTTAGCACCGGTGAGCGGTGAGATATAGCCTACTTTCCCTTTCGCTGGATCTTTATTTATCGCTAATGGGTGCATCATGTCATACACAACAGAGTAGGGGTTGCTTGTGGTTTCTACCACGGCATAATAATAAATATTTGGACCACGGCCTGGTAGCGTGCTACTTTGGGTTTTCTTTTCTTTTTTAAGTTCTGCTTGTAGATCGGCATTATTTGATCTTTCAGGTTTGCAGCTGAAATTTTTTAAAGCATTGACCAATCTGTCGCGTTCATGGCACAAATTAATAGTACCACTTTTCGTACTAAAGCCAATGATGCGGTAGCTTTCTTCGGTTTTGGCATGGGGGTCTCTTGTGTCTTTACCAAGCAAATAGCCGATGGTTTCTGAATATAACAGACTAAGTGGTGCAGATTCTTGGGAAGCACTAAGCTTGTCTAGTTCAGCGATAAGCTTCTTGCGGTTGTCTGGGGTCATATACACCGCTGGCATATTAATGGCAACACCATTGGGCACACCACCTGTACCACCATAAGTGCTAGATAGTCCAATTTTAAACTCAGTAATATCTACGCCGCCCATATGTTTATAAGGGTTTGCCATAAAATTAATAAAAGCCGCTTTGAGTACCGATTCACGTTCTAGTTTGCCATTACAAGAACGTTCTGTGTAACTTACTTTACCATTTTTTTGGCCAGGGGCACTATAAAAGTCTACGCTCTTAGTGGTGATGCTGGTTTTGCTGCCACCGTACTGACTGTTTATACAAGCTTTGCTTTTATAGCCTAACCTAAAAGACCCATCATCATTGCCCATTGCCGCAGACAAGGTGATGGCGATCATCATTGTAGGTCCCCCTGAGCCATCTCCTCCACCACCTCTTTGATAAATCTCAAGGTCATCAGCATGCACCACCCCATAGATGCTTGCACCGAGTGTCCCCATCAGTGCCAGTAGCAGGGCTTTTGGTAGCCATTTTTTGGATGACTGGGCTTTTGATGTTGGGGATTTGGTTGTTAATTTCATGGTTGTTCTCCTTATGGAGTGTGTTATAGACATTTGATTGATTTTGGTTCGATGCGATAGGTCTGTACTTGTACGTTGTTTGGTACGCCAAGCTCATTTAAGCAGGTGGCGATGTCATCGGCTTTTTTGAGCAAACATGCATTGATGTCGCCTGCACTGACGTTACCATAACTTGGCAGTAGTGAGATGGCATAGCCTTTAAATGGCTTACAACTGGCTGGGTTATGACCTGTGGGTGTCTCTAAGTCATTGCTTGATGTGCCTGCCACCTCACCACCAAACGCTTCAAGAGCGTCTTGTTTGGACTGAATATAAACCATCTGAGTAACGATACGTCCACCGCTTATTTTGGGGTCGTTGGCATCACAGTGTCCAGTTGTTCTGATGCGGTCATCTGATGGCTTACGGATGCCGATTGTGCCTTTGT
This sequence comes from Moraxella lacunata, assembly GCF_002027545.1. Lineage (GTDB taxonomy): Bacteria > Pseudomonadota > Gammaproteobacteria > Pseudomonadales > Moraxellaceae > Moraxella > Moraxella lacunata. The sequence goes on along the minus strand of NZ_MXAN01000019.1, from coordinate 33,211 downwards.
CAAAGATTTTTGTGTCATCTTCTCCAACACAAAAGATGATTTCAGTATCTACCCACTCATCGCCTGGGTGTGTCATGTAGTATTCCAAAGAACCGCCAGGATTTTGGTGATTTTCTTTTTCTACTTTGGCAAAGGCGTTACTGTTCGCCTGAAAAAGCAAGGTAGATATCTGAGATGCAGTGGCTATTCTAAGATCGCTGGTGCTGTTTTTAAAAACCATCACCCCTATCAATGCAATCAAAATAAGCATGAACATCACAATGATGAGTGTCGCCCCACGTTCATGGCTCATGGGTTTGTAGGTTATGGACTGCTTGTGGATAGGATTCATCGGACATTACCCCGTGCATTTCTTAATAAGATGGTAGTGATATAGGTATCACGGATTTTGCCATCACCTTTTTTATTGGTTGCGGTATTTGCAATGACCGAACTGGGAATGGTTTTGTCTAGGATTTGGTAGTCTTTTGGCTCAGTTCTGGCACTTTTGGTGCCTGCCACTAACATACCCAGTTGTAGGCTGATGATGCGTCTTTTGGGTATTTCAGGGCTTTGTATCTGACCTGCTGCATTGATAATGGCATCTCTACCAAAGATGGTATCAAGCTCGGTACTTTTAGGAATGGCGGTAAATGCCATATTAATATCGGTATTTGTGATGGTTTTTTGGTCGGTGATGCCAAGCAATACACGAAAATACTCAACCCCCGGTACATAAATGATGCCATCGCCAGGTAACTTTGGTGCCATCTGTTGCGGTATAACTGTTTAGGTCGATGCTGTTACTGGATGCCAAAGCGGGGTTGTATTGATAGATGATAGAATTACAATGCAAGTTACTTCTATCAGCTGTTTTGGCGACAAAGTATTTTTCTATGACATAATAATCTTTGGGGATGGCTCTGCCTTGACAGTCAAACCAATTTGTCTCTTTTGCTTGATAGTGAATGGTGAGCTGGTCGCTTTTGTCGGTGGTAATACTGTCGCCTTTGGCAGCAGCAGAATACCAAGATGTAGGTAGGCTGGCACCATGGACATTATCAGCAGAGAGTACGATGCCCCCTTGATGTGTTTTGTGGTTTAAAAAGTGTGAACTGGTATCGCCACTTATTGCCCCAGAATTCGCTTTTTGTACTTGTCTGACAAGGTTGTTTGCACCAAATGCCATATTTGCGATGATGTCGCCTGTGGCCTCTTGGGTATTTTTGGATACCACGTTGGTATAATAAATATTCAAGGCGACAGCTGATATTAGCAGTCCTAATATCATGGCTATCATAAGCTCAACCAAGGTAAATCCAGCATTGGCATTCTTATAGGTAATGGCATGCAATCTACACGTGGTAGATAAATGATTGGTGGGCAGATGTGGCTGCATGGCAATGTTCCTTAGGGGCTTTATGGTTGATGGTCTCATGGCTGATGGCTTAATTGATTTCCATAAACATACAAGAGGCATGCTTGTTATAGGCACCATTGGTATTTAAACAGGCATTATTGTCATCTGTACCAACAGTGGGTTCGGTATCCGCCCAAGAGGCGATGATACACTGTGAATTCATGATGGAATTTGAACTTTTATTGCTCGGACACTCAACAATACGCATGACAAATCCAAGTGAGCTAAGTTGCTGTGTTAACAGATAACTCTCAGCAGCTACCAACTCTGTTGATGTGCATAAACTGTTTACCTGTTTGCCATCTAGACCACACATTTTGGTTGGTTTGCCCCGTGGGTTGTTAAAATGTTCTTTGTATTTACTTGCCATGTTCTCGTTAATACGCAATTTCTCGCCGACCGCTTGCATGATGGAGAGTGCCTGAGTGCGGTCAATGGATTCACCTGTTGTCTGTACGGCACGAAGTTGCATGGCAGCATACCCAAGTATTGCCAAAGCTAAGATAATCAAAGCCACCAACACTTCAAGCAATCCAATGCCCCTTTGAGCTTTTGGCATGCAAGAGATTGATGCTCTATAAATGGGTGATTTGGACATTATGCACAGCCCCCTTGTTTTGTGGTAACATGAATATTGCCATTGGCATACAAATTGATGACAGGTTGGTTGCTTTTTTGACCTTTATGGCACAGTGTTATGCTAATGGGTGTGGTTGTGGCAGTGTCTGAGAGTTCTTTGATGTCTTTTTTTGGGGTGAAAGTGATGGTTTGTTTTGTGTTATTTGTCATTTTGATGACAATTTTGTCATTTAATTGGGTGCTGATGGTATTGCCTGCATTGGCATTACCCAACTCAGGTTTGTCGTGAGTGATGCTGCCATTATTCACATCCAATGTTACCGTCACGTTTTTTCTAAATATGAAGCTGTCTGCTTTTGCTTGTTTTAGGGTGGTGATTATGGTGTTGGCAGCATCATTGAGACGCATGTTGGCAATTTGTGATGAAAACGCAGGCACAGCGATGCTCGCCAATATTACGATAATGCCAAGAGTAACCATCAGCTCTACCAATGTAAAACCTGCCTCACGCATCAAGTTTGTATGACTTGTTGTGTTTGTGACATGCGTTTTTTTGTTTTTTTTATCAAAAAAAGACAAGTTCATATCCTTACCGTTCCTTAAAACCTACCTAAATCTACCCAAAGGCAAATTTAGCGTTTAATTCCTACTTCAACGCTCGTTGCCCTTGTCGTTTGACTTGGGTCTTACATAAGCTCCATAGACTGACACGGTGAAACTCACCGCCAACTATTTTTAAGATAAAGTTAAAACCTTATCTGCCTGATTTAAAATATTGATACTTGCATTAATATCACGGTCATGATTGGCATGGCAACTAGGACAAATCCAATGTCTAACCGCAAATATCAAGTTTTCTTTTGCCATAATAAAACCGCAATTTGAACAAGTTTTAGAGTTTGGATAAAACCTGTCCAATTCTTTGATGCTCTTGCCCCATTGGTTGGCTTTATCCTCCGTTGCCGTAAACCTGCGACTTTGGGCGGTGGATATAAGACAATTGTTAAATGCGATAAGTTTTGCTATACTCATCTCACTATATTCAATGTCTTACATTCCACAGTTAAGTTAAGACTAAATTGCGAGTACGCAGTAACTTAACTGGTAAGACGTTTTTAAACACACACTTAAGCTAATTTGTGTCTATGACAATCCTAACAGTAGGATTAGCTTAAAATAAGAACCTAAGATGTACGGTGTGTCGTACGGGCGGTTGCCACTATCTTAGGCTTGCGGTGGGGCTTCACCGTCTTGTAGAAGAAATCCCCAAACGATAGGGCGGGGAGGAAGTCAAACGAAGCGACCACGCCGTCCAATCCATATCACCAAATCAAATCATGGTGATAGGGTAGAGCATGCTTGCCCTTTGTAACGTCTATGGCATTGTAGACATAAAAGGCAGATACGTTTTAGATATCTGTTATTGGTTTAAAATTATGAACTAAATAGACATAATGCCATATTTGTTTTGTGCTCTTGCTATGTTGCTGATTTGGTTGTATTATATCAAGTTGGCTGTATTATATCAAGTCAATAGACTTTTTGTGTTTTTGTAACTGTTTGCACAAAGGTCTCTCATTAATATCAAATAATACCAAATATTTACACCAACGCCAACTTTTTGATGGCAAAGGTAACAATTTTTAACATTTATCTGGGCAAACCACATTAATATGACACTCATCATTGGCATAGACCCCGGCTCTCGCATGACAGGTTACGGCATCGTGCGTTCAGTGGGTGATGGCTTGACATTCATGGATGCAGGAACAATACGTACTGACAGTATGGACATGCCTGTGCGTATTGGTCAGATTTTTGATGGCATCACAAGGATTGTCCAGCATTATCAAAAATATTACGATGAACCGATACATTCCGCCATTGAACAGGTGTTTATGGCGACAAATCCTGACAGTGCTTTAAAGCTTGGGCAGGCTCGTGGGGCGGCGATTGCCTCTTTGAGTGCACAGGGTTTGACCGTCTCAGAATATACCGCGCGCCAAATCAAACAGGCGGTCTGTGGCTATGGGGCGGCGGACAAAGAACAAGTAACGGCCATGGTGTGCCGTCTGCTTGCCCTTGATGTTGTACCGCAGGCAGATGCAGCCGATGGGTTGGCGTGTGCTATTTGTCATGCCCATTCTAGTCATTCTATGCACAAACTTTTGGGGAATGCTGCTCTAAAAGGTCGTTCGGTGAGCAAAAAAAAGGGACGATGGCGTCTGTCTGAGACGGATTTACTCATCCAAAAAAAATAACAAAATCATGATAACACCAAAACGTAACTGCCTGTTATGACGCAATTTACATGTTAAATATTTTAAAAAAACACGTGTTTTTGCATGAATAGAGTGTACCTGCTCTTGGCTGGTTGCGTCTCATAAAACCCAAACCCCATCTTCAATCGTCATATTGAAAGGGGTTATTTAAATTAAGACAATTTAAAACAATTTAAAATGATTTAAAACAATAAGGTCAGCCATGTCATTATTTCCCAAATTTACCCCCTACAAAGGCGACATCGCCACAAGTGCTGTTGCAACAAATGAATACCTACCCCCTGTTCAGACCGCCATGCTTGGCATTCAGCATGTCCTTGCCATGTTTGGGGCGACGGTGCTTGCCCCTATTTTAATGGGCTTTGATGCCAATCTTGCCATTATGATGAGCGGGATTTGTACCATTTTATTTTTTATCATGACAGGTGGGCGAGTGCCAAGCTATCTGGGCTCGTCCTTTGCTTTTATTGGGGTTGTGGCAGCAGCAACTGCCCACGCCACAGGCAGTGGAACAAACCCTAATTTGGGCGTGGCATTAGGTGGCATCATCGCTTGCGGTGTGGTTTATGCCTTGATTGGTTTTATCGTCATGGCAACAGGGACACGCTGGATTGAAAAACTCATGCCCCCTGTGGTTACAGGAGCGGTGGTTATGATTATTGGATTAAACCTTGCCCCTGTTACGGTGTCATCTGTGGCAGGCAAACCTTTTGAACTTGCCATGACGCTTATCACTGTGCTTTGTATGAGTGGGATTGCGGTCTTTGCTAGGGGGTTTGTCAAACGTTTATTGCTTCTTTTGGGGTTGATGTTGGCTTATGTTATTTATGCCATTATCGCCAATGGTATGGGATTTGGTAAGCCGATTGACTTTGGGGTGATTGGGCAGGCAAACTGGTTTGGTGTGCCAAATTTTTATGCCCCCATCTTTGAGATGAATGCCATGCTCATCATCGCGCCTGTGGCGTTTATCCTTGTGGCAGAAAATCTGGGACATATCAAGGCGGTGGGGGCGATGACAGGCGAGAATTTGACCCCCGAGCTTGGCAGGGCATTCGTCGCCGATGGCGTGGCAACAGCACTCTCGGCAGGCGTGGGCGGTACAGGCATGACAACTTATGGTGAAAACATTGGGGTTATGGCGATTACTCGGGTATACTCTACGCTCGTGTTTGTGGTAGCAGGGGTATTTGCCATTTGTTTGGGACTGTCACCAAAATTTGGAGCATTAATCCAGACCATTCCCACGCCTGTGCTGACAGGTGCGTCCATTGTTGTATTTGGTTTGATTACCATTGCAGGGGCAAAGATTTGGATTGATAATAAAGTGGATTTTAGCGATAACAAAAACCTGATGGTGGGTGCGGTCAGTGTGATTTTGGGAACGGGTAATTTTGGTTTGGTGATTGGCTCATTTGATTTGGGGGGTATCGGTACGGCGACTTTTATGGCAATGCTACTAAATTGGGTGCTTGGGGCAGGCAAGAACAAAGGCAACACCATGCAGAGTTAATCAATATGGACGGGGCGTAATGGCGAGTTTTTGGGATTTGCCATGAAAATGGCTAAATCCTCAATTTTTTATCAAGATTTATAAAATGTCATCAAAGCTAAGAAAGCTAATACACCTTATAATCCTGCCCACCACAGCCGCAATCTTAACAACCAAAGCGGTGCGATGCCTGTAAAACTTTGGGCAACTTTACCATCATCTAATATCACAAAAGATGGCGTTACTTGTCCGCCCCATTCATGAAATATCACTCCTTGTTGGTCATTTAGGGTATAAAAATCATAGCCATGTTTGTTCATATACGCAAGCAGTTCATCATCATTACCTGATGATACCGCCACACTTAGCACGTCATGACCATTGGCGTGCAGGGTTTGGACGTTGGGGCCGGTTGTGCGACACACCCCACACCATGACCCCCAAAAGTAGATGAGTACAGGGGTATCATGGCTTTGTGCCACGACATCCACCACTTGTTTTGAGCTGTTTTGATAGATAAGTTTGGGGCCGTCTGGCATGACAGGCGACCGCCACAGATTGACCGCCGTGTAGATGATGATAAACATCACAACATAAGTCAAGGCGGAAAATAAAGTTTTGCGAAGTTTTTTCATAATTTATAAATAAAACTTATCTTGATAATTCTAAAATAGGTTTTTAAATTTAAAAAGTTCTAAATATCAAATACCTTACCACGGTTCATAATCCCATTGGGGTCAAATACCGCTTTTACCGCTTTCATGTATTCAATCTCAATGGGCGAGCGGGTGTAATCTAAATAGGGTTTTTTGGTCATGCCTACGCCATGTTCGGCAGATATTGAGCCTTTGTATTTTTTGACCGTATCAAAAACGTATTTATTTACCATTTGGCATTTGGCAAAAAAGTCGTCTTTGCTAAGCGTATCAGGTTTTAGGATATTTAGGTGTAAATTACCATCGCCAATATGTCCAAACCAACAAATCTCAAAATCAGGGTAATTGTCTTTGACAATTTGTTCAATGTCATCAATGAAATCACCCAAATGCACAATCAGTACCGACACGTCATTTTTGTAAGGCGTAAATACCGAAATCGTCTCAGAAATGCTCTCACGCAACTTCCAAAGCTCGTGCAGTTGCCCCACACTTTGACTCATCACACCATCTTCTATCAAGCCATCTTCGGCACAACTTTCAAACACATTCATGGCGGTGTCTAGCACGTCATCAGATACCGCTTCAAATTCCAGCAAAACATAAAAAGGCGTACAGGTGTCAAAAGGTTCTTTGGCGTGTCCTGCGGTCAATACCTTATCGAGTGCTACGCTGTCAAAAAATTCAAAAGCAGTTAAGTTTAATGCTTTACCAAACTTATCAAGCAGTTTGACTACCGAGCCAAAATCAGGCACACCCAAAACCATGGCGGTCAAGTTTACAGGCTGTTTTTCAAGTTTGATGAGTGCCTTAGTGATGAACCCAAGCGTGCCCTCCGCTCCGATGAACAAATGACGAAAATCATAGCCTGTGGCATTTTTTAGCATACCGCCATTGAGCTCCAAAATGTCGCCCTTGCCCGTTACCACTGTCAAGCCTAGGATTTGGTTACGAGTCATGCCATAGCGGATTACCTTAATGCCACCTGCATTGGTGCTAATATTCCCACCGATTTGGCTTGACCCAGATGAGGCAAAGTCCACGGCATAGTATAGGTTTTTGGCGTTGGCAAATTCTTGTAAGGCTTTGGTAATAACACCAACCTCCACCTCCACCATTTGGTCAGCTTCATAAAACGTGCCAATGGCATTCATTTTGTCAAAACTTACCACCACCTCGCCTGCACTTGCCACCGCCCCTGCTGATAAACCTGTGCGTCCACCACTAGGCACAAGGCAGATGCTATGGGTGTTGGCAAGGCGGACGATGTGGGCAACCTGTTCGGTCGTCTTGGGAAAAATGATGGCAGATGGGGCAGGAGCAAAATGCTTTGTCCAGTCCTTGCCCCAGTTGTCTAGGCTATCGGGGTCGGTTTTGATTTGGCTGTCGTCAAAGTGTAAATCGGCTAAAAATTGCGAAAGGCTCATGGCATATCTCTTGTCAAAATTCATATCATATCAAAAACAACTGGTATTTACCAAACATTTATGCCACGAAAATTCACGCTTTGTATTTAAAAAACCCTTTATAAAACCCCATTCGCAACTTTGCACAAGTGATTGATTTATCAAAGGCGAATTGCAATTCGCCCTTACAATCTTAAAAAATAATTTACTAAAAATCAATAAGTTACAATTTTAAGTTGAGAGTGAAGTTTTATAAATATAAAGGGTTTTTGATATTTGGCAATCAATTCTTCTTTAACATGCCATAAGCACTATAAAGCAGGATAAATGCCACAAACCATTGTAGCAATGCCGTATTAAGACTTGTGATGACAAACACCGCACACAACACGCCAATCACGCCAAAGGTTGATGTAAATAGCGTGATTTTGCGACTGTATTCGCCTGATTTGACAAATTGAGCACTGCCAATCGGCACCGAAAAAGTCGCCGCCCCCATCATGATGGGAAAGGCAACCGCAGGATTTAGCCCAAGCAGATACACCGTAATCATGGTGAGTGCGTACGAGCCTTTAATGCCCCAAAAATAAACAACGTCACAGATGCAATGACAAGCTTGATGCCCGTCAGTTCGGTTGCTGTACCGCCACTTGGCAGAAGTCCAAATTTACCGCCTAGGATAATAAAGAACGCCACCAACATACCAATGCCAATAGACAGTCTTAGTTTCTCAGCAGGCAAGCCAATGGCAAACTTCGCCCCAAAATAAGAGCCAATTATCTGACTGACAATACAGACAACCAAGGTCATAACACCCACTTCAATGCTGGTAATGTACGCCAGTGCCATGACCGCCACAGGAATGGTGCATTGGGTGTTTAGCGTGCCAGGGAGCTTTTTGACGCTGACCCAGTTGAGCTTGGGATATAGGCTACTACTGATGGCAAAATCAGAGATGCCCATGGTGGATAAGAAAAAGATGATGGGGCTACTAAACGGCAAAGCCTTGGTACTGGCAGGCTCGGACATGACTTGGCTTTTGTACTTCATTAAATCCTTGATGAGCAAAAAGGCAAAATACAAATTAACCGCCACCACCAAGATGAGCAAAATGGTCTTAACTGGCATAATACAACTCCATAAAATAAAGCTGTTACATTATAACCCCAAAACAAAAAAATCAAAATTATAAATTAACGAAACATTTATTAACTAAAATATAACAAATTAGTATAATTTTACAGTTAGTCTCCCACACGCCCAAAGAAAAAGCCTTGCTTATGCAAGGCTTAATTTCAATCCGCCACTTGGCAATACTGCGGTTGCACCGCTCATTAAGACGGGGATTAAGACAAGGTTTGGCGACCAATTTGTCGCCAATAGAATTGGGGTAAGCATACCCAAAACGCCAGTCTTAAATCATATCAATCACTTCAAAATCAACGACTTCAACTGACAATCAATTCAAACTGTCGTACGCCAAATTTGCCGCCGCCAAATCTTCAAGCCCTGTGCCAACCGATTTAAAGACGGTAATCTCGTCATCACAAGCCCGCCCTTGGTGCTTGCCTTGACATAGGTCGTACAAGGTTGCCAAGACTTTGTCTTTATCAAAACACCCTTCATCAATGGCAGACAGCATATCGCCTGCTTTCATGAGTGCTTCTTCGGCGTCCATAAAGACGCTGGTATCGCCAAAACACGCCCCGTCCGTTTCACGCATTTGTGGGGTAAAGCTACCAATCAAATCCAAGTGCTGACCTTGTTTTAGCCATTCACGCAAAATAAGTGGCTCAGTCGATAAAGTAGCACAGCTGATGATGTCCGCCTGCCCCACTGCACTTTTTAGGTCGGTTACGACTTTGGCATCAAAGCCATCTTGGGTAAGTTTATCCACCAATTTTTGGGCGTTGGCAGGACTTGGATTATAGACACTGACCGTCTCGATAGGTCTGACCGCCCGATACATCTCAGGCACCAGACTGCCCACTTGACCTGCCCCCACCACAAGCAAATGACGGCTATCGGCACGGCTAAGATACCGCCCTGCTAGGGCAGATGCCGCCGCCGTGCGTCTTGATGTGATGACATTGCCATCAAAAATTGCAATCGGCACACCTGTATTGGCATCATACAAGGTATAGACCGAATGCAGTCCTGCCAGACCTTGCTTGTTGTTATTTGGAAAAATAGAGACAGTTTTTAGCCCCAGTCGCTTGCCCGCTTGCCATGCTGGCATAATCAAAAACCGCCCAAGCTCATCGCCAGCGGTGTCCTGTATGGCGTGATTGTGGCGTAGTGGCACATCGCACCCTTCCACAAAAAATTCTTGAATGGTGTCAATGAGCTTGTCGGCTGGCAGAGCATCTATCGTCTCTTGGGTAGAATAATGTTTCATGGCTACTCCTACTAAAAAATCTAAGTTATATGCCAAAATCAAACAAAAGTCAAGCACACCCAAGGCAAGTCAGGCTTGGGTGTGCTTTTGTTTACTCCGTTCCTTACACTGATAAAAAGACAATGAAAATCCGCCCATTTGGACGGATTTTTTATAAATCAACAATTACAGATAACCATACGCCACAAGAGCATTGGCAACCTGCATGAATCCTGCTACATTTGCTCCTGTCATATAGTCAATAGCACCTTCGGTTGTGCCGTATTTTTCGCCAGCGGTTTTGGCATTTTCATGAATGTTTTTCATGATTTTTTGTAATTCTAAGTCCAAATCCTCAAAAGATTTGTATTTACGCACCGAGTTTTGGCTCATCTCAAGACCTGATACCGCAACCCCACCAGCATTGGCAGCTTTACCAGGGGCGTAGGCAATGCCATGTTCACGCACCACGTCAATGGCTTCGGCAGTCAGTGGCATGTTCGCTCCTTCGGCAACATATTTTACACCATGTTCAACCAAAGCTTTTGCATCATCTTCACTGACCTCGTTTTGAGTGGCACATGGTAGGGCAATGTCTGCATCAAACTGCCAAGGACGCTGTTCTGACAGCCATTGACCACCAAACTCATCAACATAATCTTCTAACGCTTTGCCATCGGCTTTGTGTTTTTTTGATCCAGTCAATTTTTTCTGCCGTGAAGCCGTCTTTGTCCACAAGTGTGCCTTTTGAATCAGACAAAGTGATGACCTTAGCACCCAAATGTAAGCACTTTTCAGCAGCGTGTTGTGCCACGTTACCTGCACCTGATACCAGCACGGTTTTGCCTTCTAGGCTGTCGTTATTGGCTTTTAGCATGTTATCAAGAAAATACACCAAACCGTAGCCTGTCGCCTCGGTGCGAATGAGTGAACCGCCATGTCCTACACCTTTGCCAGTTAGCACGCCCTCAAATTTGCGAGTTAAGTTTTTATACATGGCGAACATGTAATTCACCTCACGACCGCCCACGCCAATGTCGCCAGCAGGTACGTCCATGTCTTTACCGATATTTTTGTAAAGTTCACGCATAAAAGCATAGCAAAAACGGCGGATCTCAGCCTCGCTTTTGCCCTTAGGGTTAAAATCTGAACCGCCCTTAGCACCGCCCATCGGCAGACCTGTTAAGGCATTTTTAAAAATCTGTTCAAATCCTAAAAATTTTAGCGTGCCCTCGGTAACGGTTGGGTGAAAGCGGATGCCACCTTTGTATGGACCAATGGCATTGCTAAACTGGACACGCCAGCCACGATTCACCTGAATCTCGCCCTTGTCATTTTCCCAGTTCACACGAAAGCTGATGATGCGGTCAGGCTCGCACAGACGTTCAAATACTTTGTATTCTTCAAATTTAGGATGGTCAGCATAGGCCTGTTCAATGGTCATGGCAACTTCTTTGACAGCTTGGATAAATTCTGGCTGATGGGCATAGTTTTGCTCAACTTTGGTAATGGCGGATTTGATGGTCATGGCATGCTCCTATGGTAAAACTGATGAAACGAAAGGAATGAAAGGGTTGGCACTTATCAGTTTTTATCAAAAAAAATAATTAACTCATAAGTGATAACAATAATAACAGATTTCATGAAAAATTCAAGGCATTTTATCCCTGCATTTATGGGTAATTATCATTTAAAGTTAATATTTTATCAATATTTTTAATAAATAAAAATAACTCAATGATATCATTCGTGATTTTTAATATTTTTTATGAAAATAACAAATTTTTTTTGGTAAGATATGGACATGTCTGCCGATTAATGATACCTTAAAATGCGACAATAAATGCGACAATGCCACCTACTCAATAATCCTTGTAATCCTTGATAACATGACCCAAAAATCTTTTAACCAATTAGCCGTCAAGTTCTGCGGATTTACTTGTGCAGATGATTTGCACACTGCCACCGCTCTTGGTGTGGATGCTGTGGGACTGGTATTTTATCCGCCAAGCCCAAGGTTTGTGGATGTTGACACTGCTAAGATGCTGAGCCTAACCGTGCCAGCCTTTACCACGATTGTAGCTTTGGTGGTAAATATGGAGCAAGATGAACTTACCAACCTAACAAAACAAGTTTCTTTGGACATCATTCAATTTCATGGCGACGAAACACCTGCCAGATGCCAAAAACTTGCCAGTGCGGTAAATAAACGTTGGATAAAAGCCATTCGGGTGAAACATAATGATACCGCTGCCAGCATCTTAAATCAAATCAATGAATTTAAATCATGGGGGGCAAGTGGGGTGATTTTGGATACTTTTTCTGATAGTACTTATGGCGGAACAGGGCATTTATTTGATTGGAATAAAATCCCCAATCATTCACCTTTGCCGATTTATTTGGCAGGGGGATTAACTCCTGATAATGTCGGAGATATTTTGAGCAATCAGTCGCTTATGGCAAAAATAAAAGGCGTTGATGTCAGTGGGGGGATTGAAAAAGAAAAGGGGGTGAAGTGTGGGCGAAGAATGTGGGCTTTTATGAATAATATTAATAACGTTCATAGATAATAAAAATATCATGCCATCCATCTTGACACAAAAATTTAAATCATGTAACATCCAAACCATCATTTTTAATAGGGAGTTTTAAAATGACAAACAATGAGATTGTTGCACGGTTCTATCATCGGTTCTATCATTATGATGATAAATAAAATGAAGAGTTTGAAAAAAATACATACTCTTCGAGATGTTGGCTATATCTTAGATGACCTAAAAATAGATAACGCCATTATTTGGATTTGATTATCATAATATCCATTCTAAAAACATCCATTCTAAAAGTCTAACACACCAATCTGAACCAGAAAAATTCAAACAAGCCAAATCTATTATTTGGAAAATTGTGCCCATAGGTATTATTTCTGCACTAATAGGTGCTTGTATCGGTGTAAAAGCCATATTATTGAATATATTATTTTTGCATTTTTACCTATTGGATTGTTGGCTACTTTATTTAAAAGGAGAATTGTAAAAAATAATCAAGGAGAAATTAAAAACTCCGTTTTGGCGGTTTTTATAAATTTATTTCTTAGGAGAACATCATGAACATTTTAATCACAGGTGTAACATCAGGTTTTGGCAGGCAAATTGCCATTGATTGTATCAAAAATGGCTTTACCGTCATTGGCACAGGTCGCCGTAAAAATAAACTTGATGACTTAAAAAGCGAGCTTGGCGATAATTTTATGCCACTGTGCTTTGATATTGGTGATATGTCTGCCACAAAGACAGCACTACAAACACTGCCTAATGACATTTTGGCAAATATTGACGTGCTTATCAATAATGCAGGATTGGCATTGGGTTTAGAATCTGCGGATAAAGCAAATATGAATGATTGGCAGGCGATGATAAATACCAACACGCTTGGGCTTGTCAATATCACACGTGAGATTTTACCTTTTATGGTTGCCAAAAATGACGGTTATGTCATCAATATTTCATCAACGGCAGGCAATTATCCGTATTTTGGGGCGAATGTCTATGGGGCGAGCAAGGCATTTGTTACGCAGTTTAGTCTAAATTTGCGAGCCGATTTGATTGGCAAAAAAGTGCGAGTTACCAACATAGAGCCGGGTCTGTGCGGTGGTACGGAGTTTAGTAACGTGCGTTTTTATGGTGATGATGAAAGGGCGGGCAAGGTGTATGAAAATGTAGAATTTATCCGCCCCGAAGACATTAGTAATATGGTATTATGGCTCATCAATCAGCCCAAACATATTAACATCAACCGCTTGGAAGTCATGCCAACCGCCCAAACTTTTGCAGGATTGACGGTTGTTAAAGATTTATAGGAAAAATTATGCATTATACAATTAGTGGCACTTATCAAGGCGGTAAAATTTCATTAAACGAATTACCGCCATTTGACAAACCCAGTCAAGTCATGGTGGTATTTTTGGACGAAACAATTAACAATGAACCCACAGCAAAAATGAGCAAACGCCAACAACAATTAGGCAGATTATCTGGTTATAAAGCTGACCCTGCTTTTTATGAGCCTTTGGATAAGGACGAATTGGAAAAATGGTAAAGCGATATTTGTTAGATACCCATATTTTGCTGTGGTACTATACCGAACCTGAAAAATTATCCAAAACAGCCATTGATATTTTAACCAATGATGATAATCAAATTTATGTCAGCTCGGCAAGTGTTTGGGAAATGGCAACCAAACACCGAAAAGGCAAATTAGGCAAAGCTCAAAAAATATTAGAAAATTTTGAAACTTTAATGATTGACGCTGATTTTAAACCTTTATCGGTGAATTGGCGACACGCCAAATTATCAGGCGAATACGCATTAAATCACGCAGACCCATTTGATAGAATGTTGGTTGCCCAAACTCAAATTGAACAGTTGATTTTAATTAGCTGTGATGATGAAATAAACGCATTTCCCATTGATGTGATTTGGTAAAAAATTTAATTTAAAAGGCAAAAACTTATGACAGACTTTACCCAATACCCCAACGCCACAGGTCATTTTGGCATTCATGGTGGACGCTTTGTGTCTGAAACGTTGATGGGTGCGTTAGAAGAGTTAGAACGCATTTATTTGTCGGTAAAAAATAACCCTGATTTTTGGTTAAAGTTTCATGACGATTTGGTTAATTATGTTGGTCGCCCCACGCCTTTATATTTTGCCAAACGCTTGACGGATGAGACAGGTGGTGCCAAAATCTACCTAAAACGAGAAGACCTAAACCACACAGGAGCCCATAAGGTCAATAATACCATCGGTCAAGCTCTGCTTGCCAAAATGGTTGGTAAAAAACGTATCATCGCTGAGACGGGTGCAGGTCAGCACGGTGTGGCAACGGCAACCATCGCCGCACGTTTGGGATTGGAATGCGTGGTCTATATGGGGGCGGACGATGTGGAACGCCAAAAAATGAACGTGTATAGAATGCGACTTTTGGGGGCAAAAGTCGTGCCAGTAACATCAGGTTCACGTACCCTAAAAGATGCGATGAACGAGGCCATGCGAGACTGGGTAACGAACGTGGATGATACCTATTATGTCATCGGTACGGTGGCAGGCCCGCACCCTTATCCTGTGCTGGTGCGTGATTTTCAGGCAATTATTGGGCGTGAGGCCAAAATGCAACACCTTGAAAAAGAAGGCAAAAATCCTGATGCATTGGTCGCTTGCGTGGGAGGTGGCTCTAATGCCATGGGGCTGTTTTATGAGTTTTTAAATGATGATGATGTGGCAATTTATGGCGTGGAAGCAGGCGGACACGGCATAGACACAGGCGAGCATTCTGCCCCATTAAACGCAGGGCGTGTGGGTGTATTGCACGGCAATCGCACTTATCTTATGGCGGATGATGATGGTCAGATTTTGCATACGCACAGCATATCGGCAGGGCTTGACTACCCCGGTGTGGGGCCCGAGCATAGCTTTTTAAAGGACGCTGGGCGTGTGAACTACCCTGTCATCAATGACGATGAAGCCTTAGAAGCTTTTCGTATTTTGACCAAAACCTGTGGCATCATCCCCGCCCTAGAAAGTTCACACGCTGTCGCCTATGGGCTAAAACTTGCCAAAACGCTTGATAAAGACAAATCCATCATCATCAATCTATCAGGGCGTGGTGATAAGGATTTGCATACGGTGATGAGCGTGGATGGGATTGAGATGGATTGAATGAAAATAATCAATTACATTGAGGATTTGTATGGTATTGTAAATAATAATGACACCATTCAAAAAGTGGTAGAAAATGATACTTTATTTGGGTGGTTTTCTCATTATGCCAAAGAGCCATTAACGCAAGAGGATATTGATGATTGTCTTACGGAGGTGGCTTATTTGCAAGATTTAAGAACCAAACCCGAACATCAATATATTGATTGGGAAAAATACGATATTTTTGATGAGCGGATTTATTTTGACGAAACTTTGAAAAAGTTTATCATTAAAGATGAGCAAGAATTATGAAAGACAATATAAATCAATTTCTTAATACAATCCTAAAAGGGGATTGTATAGAAAATTTAAAAAAAATACCCAGTAATAGCATTGATTTAATCTTTGCTGACCCACCGTATTTTATGCAAACGGAGGGGGAATTACTACGCACTAATGGCGAAAAATTTTCAGGCGTAGAAGATGAATGGGACAAGTTTAATGATTTTAAACAGTATGACTCTTTTTGTGAAGAATGGCTAACAGAATGCAAAAGAGTTTTAAAGCCAACAGGTTCAATTTGGGTGATTGGTTCTTTTCAAAATATATACCGAATCGGCTACATTATGCAAAATTTAGGTTTTTGGATTTTAAACGATGTTATTTGGAATAAGACAAACCCAGTACCAAATTTTGGCGGTACGAGATTTTGCAACGCTCACGAAACAATGCTTTGGTGTTCAAAAAGTAAAAATAGTAAATTTACTTTCAATTACAAAACAATGAAACACTTAAATGATGATAAGCAAGAACGCAGTATTTGGCAAATATCACTATGTACAGGAAGCGAAAGAATTAAAGGGGAAGACGGTAAAAAAGCCCATTCCACACAGAAGCCCGAAGCCCTACTTTACAAGGTAATTTTATCATCATCAAAGCCAAATGATGTGGTTCTTGACCCATTTTTTGGGACTGGTACAACTGGGGCGGTTGCAAAGGCTTTGGGGCGTAATTATATAGGGTTAGAGCGTGAACCAAAATATATTGAAGTAGCAGAAAATAGGCTTGCAAAAATTACCCCAAACCCTAATGATATTGAGTTACTTTCTTTGGAAACTAAGCCCCCAAAAGTACCAATGAAAACCTTAATTCAGTACGATTACTTAACAGTAGGACAAACATTATTTGATAAAAATCAGAAACCTATTTGTACTGTTATGCAAAACGGTAGTGTAACAGACAATCAAGAAGAATTATCTATACATAAAATGAGTGCCAAATATTTGAATAAAACCAATAACAATGGTTGGGATTATTTCTATATTTTTAGCAATAATAATTTTGTAACCCTTGATAGTTTGCGATATGAATACACCACAGCACAAGGCAAATAATATGAATAACAATATTCAAACACTAATCAACGAAGCCGTTTCAAACATTTTGAAGAACAGCAGTAGCGAAAAGAAACTTAGAAAGTTGATTGATACACACGATGTAAAAGTTCATTTTGTACCTAGAAACTACCGTATTTTTGGCGGTATTTTGCAAAGTATGAACATTCAATTTGGCAACTTTTTGGAAGAGTTTATGGCTCTTTTAATTAAATCAGACGGAAGATATAATATTTTGGAAGATTATAGCGGTAAGAAAAGCAATAGTTTTCAGTTATCTACCCAAAATGACACAAGAATCGACAATTTCATAAGTTCTTGCCAGTACAACACCATAAATCTTGATGAGGAATTTCCCAAATTGTTACACGCCATTGCAAACGATAATGATACCAATCTTTCAACAATCAAGCATGATATTGATATTCTTTTTCAAAACAAACAAACAGGCGTTATTTACTACCTTGAAGTAAAGTACAATGACGACCACGACACGGGAAAATTTGTTGATATTAACCGTAAATTCATCAAAACTTACGCCTATTTGGTGCGTGAGTTCCCAAACGCTAAAATTGAACCGATTTTATTTTTCTTCAACAATAAGAAGATGAAAGGCAATATTTATGTACCTGAAAACACAAATATAAGGCGTGGTAAGGCATTTTTTGATGAGTTTTTGAGTATCAAGTATGAAGATGTAGACTCGTATATGCGAAACCTTTCAGAAAGCCCAGAAAATATCAAAGCTTTTGATGATTTATACAAAAAAATTATGTCAATAAAAATATGATTAAATGATAAAGAGAGCTTAAAATGACCCGAATCTCCCAAACCTTTGCTGCCCTAAAACAGCAAAATAAAAAAGCCCTAATCCCCTATATTATGGCAGGCGACCCAACCCCAAGCGTTACGGTAGATTTGATGCACCGCCTTGTGGCACATGGGGCGGATGTGATTGAGATTGGCTTACCATTTTCTGACCCTATGGCAGACGGTCAAACCATTGCCAAAGCTGGCGAGCGAGCATTGGCGGGCGGTACAAGTACACGCGGGGCGATTGAAATGGTGGGACAGTTTCGTAAAACCAACACCACAACGCCTGTGCTACTTATGGGCTACTTAAATCCCATTGAAATTATCGGCTATGGCGAATTTTTAAAACTGTGCCAAAACAATGGCGTGGATGGTCTACTGATGGTGGATTTACCGCCCAATGAAGTGGTAAATAATGAAACAGGTGATTTTACCAAAGCTCTAACCGAGCATGGCATGAACCAAATCTTTTTGCTGGCTCCGACCACCGAGCCGACACGCCGAAAAGCGGTGCTAGAACATGGTTCAGGATTTATCTATTATGTGTCAGTCAAAGGCGTAACAGGCTCAAACGCACCAGATATTGACGATGTGGGCAAGCAAGTCGGAGCGATTAAGGCGGATACCGACTTGCCTATTTGTGTGGGTTTTGGTATCCGTGATGGCGAGAGTGCAAAGGCAGTGGCACAGTTTGCCGATGGGGTGATTGTGGGGAGTGAATTGGTGCGTCATTTTGCCGATGTGGGCGATGATAGGGATAAGCTAGAGCTTGCCATTGATAAGGTGCTGGCAAAAATGGACGAGTTACGCCAAGCCATTGATAGCCTTTAACAAAAACCATTTGCCAAATCATCAAAACAACTGTAAACTATGCCTATTTAAATATCAAATTAGGAATACCATGACTGACACCCAAGCCCAAACGCCAACCACATGGCTAAACCGCCCCGTACCGTCCATCAAGCAAGACCGTATCGTTCAGCCGTCTGCGGTGGAGACCGAGCCGTCCACCGAATGCCCAAATTGCCATACGCTGACGACCAACACCAGTTTGATTTTTAATCAATACGTCTGCCCTGATTGCGACCACCATTTGACGATGTCGGCTCGCAAGCGGTTGGAGTGGTTTTTTGACAGCATCACAGGTGAGCTTGGGCAGAATTACCAAGCAGGCGACCCGTTAAAATTTACAGACTCCAAGCCTTACCCTTTGCGTATGAGCGAAGCCCAAAAGACCACAGGCGAGAGCGAGGCCTTGATTGTCATGAATGGCAAAATCAAGAACTTGGAGCTGATTGCTTGTGCGTTTGATTTTAAATTCATGGGCGGTTCTATGGGTTCGGTGGTGGGCGATAGGTTTGTCATGGCGGGCGAAAAAGCCCTTGCCGAGCGTAAACCCTTGGTCTGTTTTGCGTCTAGTGGCGGGGCAAGAATGCAAGAAGGCTTGTTATCACTCATGCAAATGGCTCGCACGTCTGCGGTCATCGAACGTTTGCGTTTGGCAGGTGTGCCGTATATCGTGGTGCTAACCAATCCTGTCTATGGTGGGGTAACCGCAAGCCTTGCCATGCTGGGCGATGTGCATATCAGTGAGCCAAAGGCAATGATTGGCTTTGCAGGTAAGCGTGTGATTGAGCAGACCGTGCGTGAAGTGCTTGATGAGCCGTTCCAACGTGCCGAATTTTTGCTAGACAAAGGTGCAGTGGATATGGTGGTACACCGCCATGAGCTTGTGGATACGGTGTATCGACTGCTTACCAAGATGATGAAATTGCCGAATGTGGGTTGATTTTATAAACCGTCCTTTGGGGCGGTTTTTTGTCGCCAAAATTTATGCTAAAATGCGAATGTGGTAAAGGTTTATACCCTTTATTTTTTGATTATTTAAAAACTTAATAAAAATCAAACATTTATAAAAAGGCGAAAAACCATTGGGTAAATGCCTAAAAATTGGTTCTACGCCTTGATATAAATGGGTTTTATGTTGTATAATTCTAGTTCCTTATCGCATAGATAACTTAGAAAAGTATTTTGATGCCTTTATGAAAGAGAACCGCGTTCCTTATCGCATAGATAACTTAGAAAACGCCTATGCCGACCAAATAGGGGCAACAGCAGTTCCTTATCGCATAGATAACTTAGAAAATAATCTGACAATTATAATTAGCGGCAGATTCTGTTCCTTATCGCATAGATAACTTAGAAATGATTACGACATCAGACGCACTGACCCAATGCGTTCCTTATCGCATAGATAACTTAGAAAAAAACATATGTTTGCGTTGAACCGAAAGGCAAGTTCCTTATCGCATAGATAACTTAGAAACACAACCACAGCCAAGCCCACAGCCAAGCCCAAGTTCCTTATCGCATAGATAACTTAGAAATCAGACGTCAAGACCCCATGTTACAAGTAAGGGTTCCTTATCGCATAGATAACTTAGAAAATTTTTATCGCCTTATATTTTGGCTATTCTTAGTTCCTTATCGCATAGATAACTTAGAAATGCTAGGGCAATGGCATCATCGCCTGTTAATGGTTCCTTATCGCATAGATAACTTAGAAAAAATCAAAAATTTTGAAAAAAGGTATTGGCAAGTTCCTTATCGTATAGATAACTTAGAAAACTCTCGGCATTGGCGACCCACTTGGTATTTTGCTCCTTATCACACAGATAATTTAAAACCACAAAACCACCCCAAAATTCCATTTGAAAAAATCCCCAAAATCATGCACAATACCTCAAATTTTTAACACCAAAAACACCCATGAACACCCCCCAAACCATCTCCGAATGGCTCAATTATATGGGCAATATTCACGTCTCCGCCATTGATATGGGGCTTGACCGTGTGCTACCTGTCGCCCAAGCGTTGGGCGTATTAAAAGACGACTTGCCACACCGCCCTTATGTGTTCACAGTCGCAGGCACCAATGGCAAAGGGTCGACTACCGCTCTCATCAGCGAGATTTGCACCCAAGCTGGCTACAAAACCGCCCTGTATCAATCGCCCCATTTAGTTAGTTTTAACGAACGCATTAAAATCAATGGGACAGATATTAATGATGAATTATTGATAAAAGCCTTTAACGCCTGTGAAAAAGCACGCACGGACTGCCATGTTTCTTTATCATTTTTTGAAATGACGACATTATCGGCATTTTGGATTTTTAAAGAATTAAAGTGCGATGTTTGGGTATTGGAGATTGGCTTGGGTGGACGACTTGATGTGGTTAATATCATTAACCCTGATATTGGCGTGATTACTAATATCGGCATTGACCATATTGAGTGGCTGGGCGATGATAGAGAAAAAATCGGTTTTGAAAAAGCAGGGATTATCCGTGATGATATGCCCGTCATCTATGGCGAGCATGATATGCCAAATAGTGTATCTCAAATTATCCATGACAAAAACGCCAAATGCTACCATTATGGCAGGGACTTTATTTATCAAGCACATGATAAATATTGGATATATGCCAATGGGGCGATGACATTAGATTTGCCAAAGCCAAATATCGCTCTGATAAATGCCAGTAATGCCATCAGTGCGATATTGGCAAGCAAATTAACTATTGGGATAAATGATATTGAAAACGGCTTAAAAAATGTCAAATTATCAGGGCGATTTGACAAAAGAATGATAAATAACAAACAATGGATTTTTGATGTTGGGCATAATACGCATGGCATACAGTTTTTAATGGATTTATTTATCCCATTTTGGCAAACTGTTAAAGATAATCGCCCTACTGCCAAATTGCATTTTGTCTTTTCTATGCTTGCCGATAAAGACATTGATGACGTGTTAGCATTTATTGGTGCGTTTGATTTGCCGATTTGTGCATGGCACATTGGCAAGATTGATAATGTGCGAGCCGTGACAGTGGACGAACTGCACACCAAAATCGCCACGCATTTACCAAACAGCACCGTTTATGCTCATGACAGCATTGCCCAAGCGGTGGCAAGTGTAGAGACACAGGCAGGTCATGATGATGTGATTTTGTGCTTTGGCTCGTTTCATACGATAGGCGAGAGCCTCATTGCACTAGGGCTAGCGAACGACCCACGCACTTTATAAGAAAATTGTAAAATCAGGATAAATCCGATTGGCTTTATTGTCTTTTATGGTAAAATAAAAACATTGCTAACAGACGTGATAAGACGATGATTTCAAAACAGTTATTATTAGGATTAAGTTTGGTTTTGGGCGGTGGTGTGATTTTATATGCCGTCAATCAAGGGCAAAGCGACACCGCCCAAAACGTACAAACTGCCGAGACCACCCCCCAAACAGACAACGTGGCGACCATTGCCGATGACGGCGTAGCTCGTCCGACCGTTGAGCCTTTGACCGTGGACATGGCGACCGAGGATAAGCTTTTGACCGCCAAACAACAAGCCCGAGAAGCTCGCACGCTTGCCCAAGAAAAAGAAGCTATGGCACTCATCGAAGCCCAAGAAAAGGCCCAGCAACTGGCTCTTGACAAAGCGACCGCTGAACAAAAAGCCTTAGCCACAGCCACGCCTGCCGATACTTTGACGGTGGAGACACGCCCCGAAGCCATTGCCGCTGCCAAGGCACAGGCGGAGCGTGAACGTTTGGAAAAACTTGCCAAAGAAAAAGAGCTAAAAGCCAAAAAAGAGCAAGAACAGCGTGAAAAAAACGACAAAGAAAAAGTCAAGGCTGATAAGCTAAAAGCCCAAAAAGAACAAGCTGAGAAAGATAAAGCCGAAACAGAGAAAAAAGAACAAGCCAAAAAAGCCCGTGATGAAGCCCCACAAAATGCCAATAATGGTCAGCACAAAGTGGTGCGTGGCGATGGTTTAATTAAGCTGTCTCGTCAGTATGGCGTGCCTGTCTCTGCCCTTGCCGAAGCCAACAACATGGGGCGACACGACCCCTTACCGCTTGGCAAAACCATCAAAATCCCATCAAAAGCACAAGTGGCACGCTTAGAGCGAGAAGCCAAGGAGCGAGAAGCCAAAGAGCGGGCTGCCGCCAGTGCCGATAAACGCCTAAAAGAAGCCCGCCAAAGAGGCAGTGATGGCGACAGCAATGCCCGTTACGGCGTGCAAGTGTCGCTTGCCAATAACCAAACCAAAGCCGATGAGCTTGCCAAAAAATACCGAGATGCTGGCTATACGGTCAGTACCAGTCAGACCAGTCGTGGCGTGCGAGTGTTGGTTGGATCAGAAAAAAATCAAGATGCCGCCGCCGCCTTGCGTGATAAAATCAAAAATGACAGTCGTGTGGATGGCAGTGGTGCATGGGTGAAGCGTGTTCAGTGATGTTTGTGTACCTTACAAAGTAATTGTTGGCAAATTTGCTAAGCTTAATTGATATTCTTGATGATAATTTTATGCAAACTAACGATTTTTTGATGATAATTGTGTTATAATGTTGGATATTATTCCAAATTTTGTAGTAAATACGTAACACTTGTAACCAATCATCATGGCTAATGGGGGTCATTCGGCGGTGAATGAGATGGTTTTTGTGTGATGATGAAACTTGGGCAAACTTTATAGATGCTTTTATGTTTTGGTGTTTTATCTCATACTAAAAATATCCAAAATAAATACAGTTAGAATTGTAATAAAAGCGTCAGTCACTTCTAGTTGGGAGTATTCATGTCTCAAAATACCACGCCAGCCACAGGGCGTTATCGGGGTCTGATCATCTCGATGTCGCTTTTTATGGCATTGATTTTTATTCTGCTTGCGTTTACATTTTATGCCTCAAACGTACTAGAACGTAACGCTACCTTGGCGGATGCCACACACTGGGTTGCCAACGACACCCAGTCACTCATTAAAGATATTTTTGACATGCAGTTAAGTTATGGCGAGGACATCACATCTCCTCACATGAAAACGGTATTGTCTCGTCTGGATGAAACGTCAAAATCCATTGAATCAACCCTAAGTGCCATTGAGCATGCTGGCATCTATCATGACTCTCATGGTGAAACTCACCAATTGCCAAAGCTAACGGATTCAGAGGCCGTCGCTCATTTGGAGATAGCACGTGAACAGTGGAACGCTCTAAAACCTAGGGTAGAGGCATATTTGGCGGTGGCAGGCGACATCACCGCAGATTCTAGTACGCCATTGCGTTTGGCAGGTGAGCAAGCCAAAATCTCATCTTTGGCGATG
The DNA here is from genome assembly GCF_002027545.1 of Moraxella lacunata. Taxonomy (GTDB): domain Bacteria; phylum Pseudomonadota; class Gammaproteobacteria; order Pseudomonadales; family Moraxellaceae; genus Moraxella; species Moraxella lacunata. Next base: position 8,947 of record NZ_MXAN01000019.1, on the reverse strand, counting down.
AATGATGCTTTGCATGAATTAACTTTTAGTGTAACACGTGCTGCTGAGACCCAAGCTGGTAATATTCGTATCATTCAGATCATTGGGGTGGGTGCGATTTTGGTGTATTTTGCTGTGTTTATTCTGATTGTATTAAGACGTCTGCGTCAATCGGATGCCGAAACCGAAGCGGCACGTCAAGAGACCACAGAGATTATGCAGACGGTAAACACAGGTCTGTTCCTGCTTGACAGAGACCTAAACATCGGTCAGCAGCACTCAAAAGCTCTGACCGACATTATCGGTACTAAACGCTTAGGCGGTGAGAACTTAACCACCGTTCTTCGCAATCGCATCTCTGATAAAGACCTTGATACCACACAAAAATTCATTGACCAGCTATATAACCCACGTGTTAAAGAGAAACTTGTGGACAGCTTGAACCCTTTGAATAAGGTCATGATTCAGCGCGAGGGTGGAAATGGCACGAGTGAGAACCGCTATCTTGATTTTAAATTCTCTCGGGTGTATGAAGGCAAAGACATTGCCCGTATTTTGGTGAACGTCAATGACATCTCTGATGCGGTGCGTCTGGAACAACGTCTAGAACAAGAACGTGCCCAAAATGACATGCAGATTGAGATGCTGACCACCATTTTGAACGTAAATCCTACGGTTATTGGCGAATTCATTGACAATACGCACAAGCATATTGAAAAGATGAATAACACGCTAAAAAACCCAGGCAGCTCGCAATTTGAACTACAAAATAAAACCAAATCGCTATATCGTGAAATGCACAGCTTAAAAGGTGAGGCATCAGCATTAAAGTTGCACAGTTTTACTAAGATTGCATCAGAGGCAGAAAATAAACTGCACGCATTGCAAAACCAAGCAACACTCTCAGGTAATGACTTCTTGCCATTGACCGTACATTTGGATGAGTTGTTGAGCTTATCTAATACCATTACTGGTCTAGGTGAGCGTATTAACACAGCAGCACGTAATATGATGAATCACGGACATCAAGAGGTTGGTGCTAAGACCCAAGAGGATTATCTAAGAAGTGAGACAACTCAGACAACAGAACAGCAAGAAACTGTGAATGCCAAAGAAGAGTTGGGTGCGTATTTAGAGCAGTTTGCCCAAGACATCGCTGAGCGTCAGGGTAAACTTGTACAGCTAGATACCCAAGGACTGGAAGGTCAAAATATTCCTGCACGCCTAAAAACCGTAACCAAAGAATTGTCTGTTCAACTACTTCGTAACGCCATCGTGCATGGTATTGACTCGCCCGCTGCTCGTGTTCAAAATGGAAAAGATGAGATGGGCACTGTCAAAGTGATGATAAAAACTCATGCAGGTGATGACAATAGCGACTTTATTTTTAGCATAGAGGATGATGGCAAAGGCATTGATTATGAGGCCATTCGTCAGCGTATCATAGCCAAAGGTACTTATACCGAAGATGAAGTGCACGCCTTTGAGAAGAGTCGCTTGTTAAACATACTGTTTTCCTCAGGGTTTAGCACCAAAGACCAAGCTGATGAAGATGCAGGGCGAGATGTGGGGTTAGACATTGTCAAAGACCGTGTCAAAGAGTTTGGTGGTAAGATTAATGTTCAAAGTGAAGAAGGTCAATTCTGTCGCTTTGTGATTAAACTGCCCATGTAATTAATTTTAGTAGTCGAAAACCCATAAGTGCTGTATCATGAGCAGGCTTATGGGCATTCTAATGGAGTTTATATGTATAAATTAATGGTTGTTGATGATTCAAATATCATCAGAAATCGTATTCAGCGTGCTTACAATAACGAAACATTCATGTTGGTTGCCACAGCATCTAATGGTGCAGATGCCGTTGAAAAATTTCAACTACATAAACCCGATGTGGTGACCATGGACTTGACCATGCCACAAATGGACGGTTTGGAATGTATTGAGAAGTTGGTTGCTTTGGATGATGGGGTGCGTATTTTGGTGGTTTCAGCACTCTCTGATAAAGCCACAGGCATTCAAGCATTATCACTGGGTGCCAGTGGTTTTTTGTGTAAGCCATTTTCTGATGAAGAACTGGTTGCAGCACTTGATGAGCTCATGCACGATTGATTGGTATTCGGCGGATAATATCCGTCGGTGATTTATAATTTTAAAAAGTTGATAAGACTTTTTGTTTGCTTTACTTAAATGTTTAAGCGTTTTTCTATTATTTTGATATAAATAAAATATTTTATTTGTATTAGTGCCATTAAAATCAAACAGATTTTAAGCATCATTTCATTGATGAGTTGATAGATATAACCTTAAACAAGGTATGGCATGACACTTTGAGAAGTATTTATGAAAGCAGAAAAATTAAATATTTTTATCAGCTCGGTTATGGCATTTTTTGACCAAGTTGGTGAAAAACTAACCGATGTAGACACTCCATATCTAAACAGCAACGCCACACCGCTTGCCTATGATTACAGTGGTATTATCACCATCACAGGCCCTTTAACTGGCTGTGTGTACGTGAGTGCAGAGACGCCATTGCTTCGTGATTTGCTTATCACGTTGGGTGAACCTGAGAACTCATTGGCACTATTAAAAGACCTTATCGGTGAGGTGGCAAATACCGTATCAGGTAATGCACGTACAGAATTTGGCTCTGATTTTATCATCTCGCCACCTAAGATTGTTGATGGGGCGCCAAGTGCAAACTTTTTGCCCAAAGATAAGCGTACTTATGTCATTCCTTTTCATTGGCACGAGCATGATGGCGTGATTGGCATCTGTGTTGGTTATAGCAACTAATTCATTGTCTTTATCATGAATCCGCCCATCAAGCAAATAACTTTTTAAAAAGTGTGTTGCAGGTGGGCGGATTTTATTGTCAGGGATACCAATCTATGCTATAATGAGTGGCTTTTTTAAGCATTTTACTTTAACTTTAATGACACACACGAATTAAAGTCCTAAATATACTTTTTGCAGGACTTGCTTTTGGCTTGTCGGGGTGTTTGTTTTATTCAAAATCTTTATAGGCTTTATAAGACAAATTCGGCAAGGCTCATTCGTGGAGGCATAACCCAAACTTTAAGGACACATCATGTCAAATCCTACTCAAATCGCCATGCGTGACTTGTTAGAAGCTGGTGCTCACTTCGGTCATCAAACCCGCTACTGGAACCCTAAGATGAACCAATACATCTTTGGTGCACGTAACGGCATTCATATCATCAATCTTGAACACACTGTTAAGCAATTCAACGAAGCCCTAACTTTTGCTAACCAACAAGCTGCTAACCGTAACAAAATTCTATTTGTTGGCACCAAGCGTGCCGCAGGTCAAGCCATCCGTGAGCAAGCACAACGTGCGGGCATGCCATATATCGACCATCGCTGGTTGGGTGGTACATTGACCAACTGGAAAACCATTCGCCAATCCATCACTCGTCTAAAAGAGTTAGAAAAGCAAGCCGAAGATGGCACCTTTGCCAAGCTAACCAAGCGTGAAGCCCTAGAGCGTACTCGTGACATGGAAAAATTAGAGCGTGCTTTGGGTGGTATCAAAGACATGAATGGTCTGCCTGATGCGATTTTTGTGATTGACGTTGATCATGAAGCCATTGCCATCAAAGAAGCCAAAAACCTAGGCATTCCTGTGATTGGCGTGGTTGATACCAACTCAAACCCTGATAACGTAGATTATGTCATCGCAGCCAATGACGATGCCATTCGTGCCGTTACTCTATATGCCACTGCCATGGCTGATGCCATCATCGCTGGTAAAGAATATGCCAAAACCCAAGGTAAGGGCGATGAGTTAGATCCTGAAAAACAAGCCAGTCGCAATAACGCTACTGCCGATGTTGAAGATAAAGTTGACCAAGCAGGTCAAGTGGTAAATAACTACTGATTTGACATTGGGGCGTGTTGTGTTATTTGCACATGTCAATAATAAAGCGACATGGGTCATCAAATTCGATACGCTCCAATTAATGACTTATTGTATGTATGAGTCATTGCATTTTAAATTCAATCATCAGCAAATAAAAGGTAAAAACCATGTCTCAAGTATCTGCAAAAACCGTAAAAGAACTCCGTGACCGTACTGGTCTTGGCATGATGGAATGTAAAAAAGCCCTAGAAGAAGCAAATGGCGACATTGAGCTTGCCATTGATAACCTACGTAAGTCAGGTCAAGCCAAAGCCGCTAAAAAAGCAGGTAACATCGCCGCTGATGGTGCCATCATCATAGCTCAAACTGCTGGTAAGGCACTACTACTAGAAGTAAACTGCCAAACCGACTTCGTTGCCAAAGACGAAAACTTTACCGCATTTGCCAACAAAGTCGCTGAGCTTGCCCTAGCAAACAACACCACGGATGTAGCAACCATCTCTGCACTATCTTATGAAGATGGCGTGAGCGTAGAAGAAGCTCGTGTTGCCTTAGTACAAAAAATCGGTGAGAACGTACAAGTTCGCCGTGCCGAAGTCATCGAAGGTGCCAACCTAGCCGCTTACCGTCATGGTCTGCGTATCGGTGTGGTTGTGTCTATGGATGGTGGTTCGTCAGAACTTGGTAAGTCTGTTGCCATGCAAGTGGCTGCCTTTAATCCATTGGCGGTCAATGAAGAAAATGTACCTGCCGATATCCTAGCTCGTGAAAAGGACATTATTGAAGCCAAGGCCAAAGAATCTGGTAAGCCTGAGACGGTCATTGAGAAGATGATCACTGGCGGTATCCAAAAGTACCTAAACGAAGTTACTTTGGTCAACCAGCCTTATGTCATTGACAACGATAAAAAAGTTGGCGATGTGTTAAAAGCTGAAAATGCCACTGTCATCAGCTTTAAACGCCTAGAAGTTGGCGAAGGCATTGAGAAAAAGCAAGAAGACTTTGCCGCTGAGGTTGCTGCCGCCCAAGCTGCCGCTCAAGGTTAATATATCACTACCTAAAAACCCAATCTGATGATTGGGTTTTTTATTGTCTGTACTAACGGGTTGATATGTTGTGATGTAAGATTGGGATTTGGACTGTTGTTTAGAATTCATGCAAAGATATTTGTTGTTTTTATGTAATTGTTATGTAATAATATATCTTTTTTTGAGGTAATTATGCATTTACGTACATTAAATTTGATGATGTTGGCGGCATTGGCTCAGACGGCAATGGCAGAAGAGTTGCCCAATGTTCAATTGCCTGCAATGACCATCTATCTTGATGATAAAGCACCGAATACCACTTATGTTTATAACAAATCATCAGACAATAAAACGCTTGGTGATGCGGTTAAGGGCATCTCAGGCGTGCAGAGTAGTAGTTTTGGTCCGCATGCAGGCTCGCCCGTTGTACGTAGCTTATCTGGCAATCGAGTTAATATTACAGAAAACGGTATGGCGGTCAATGGGCTAAATGCCATGAGTGCAGGGACAAATGTCGCTTTTGACCCAGTATTTCATCGCTTGGTCGGTGTGCAAAAGTTTAATAATGTCGTAAAAGAAGGTGGTCATGCCATCGGTGGTAGCGTAGAGATTGATGGTGGTCTTGTACCAAAGCATCTTGATGATGAGCCTGTGGGGCTTGAAGTGCATTTGCAAAAAGGTTTTAATGACATTGATTCGCATGGCATTAAGGCGAATTTTAACAACCAAAAAAACATCAGTGTCAATGTCTTGTATTCCACTCAGCAGTTAGATGGCTATGACATTGTGGGGGCGAGCAAGGCGGGGGTGTGTGACAGTCAATTAATTTCACGCAACCAATACGGGCTTGGTTATAACATGAATTTGGTTAATTCATGCCAACGCCAGCCTGTCATCAAAAGCGAATTTAACATCGCGTCCAAAAAATACTATATGCCTGATTATTATGACATAGCAACAGGCAAGATTCGTGATAGATACAGTGATTGGGGACTTGGATTGGCAGATGTGTTTACCAATACGCCAAACCCCAGATATAAAGACAATCCCCACTATGTTGCAGGCACCCCTGACAAGATAGAGAAAGTGGACAAAATTTTGGACATTGCTGAAAATTATCATAAAAAACTAGGTAATAGCGACCTTGAAAATCATCGTTTGGGCGTGGCAGGCAGTTATTTTTGGCAAGGGCATGGCAAAAGCAATTATGTCGCTTTATCTGCCGATACAAAGCACAGCCGTTATGGACTGCCTGGTTTTTCTATGTCCAATTTAGGGGCAGGGCTTGATTATAAAAGCGGTCAGCCCGTGCGTATTGATGGTACGCAAAATAAACTGGCCGTTGAAGCACAGACGCACCACGCCTTACCTTGGCTAAATCGCATGACACTTCACGCAGGCTGGGTTCATGAACAAAGCAAAGAGAGTGTGGGAGAGCAGTTGGCTAATGACTACCGTTTTCGTACCAGTCAATTTGCCACATCGGCTTATCATCAGCCTGGGCCATTCATGTCGGGTGTGATAGGGGTAAATGGCTCTAAAAGACAGGTTCAAGGAGCAGGTGAATCGGTGTATCTGCCTAATGTAGATACAACAACTTATGGGGTGTTTTTACAAGAAACGCTATCATTGAAGCCTGTGGATTTAACATTGGGCTACCGTCATGAACGTGTTGAACACGATATTGTGGGCGACTTTACCACGCATCGTAATGCAAGAATGCAGAGCTAGAAGGTAAAAATATGGGCTAGACAGCTATGATTTGCAGGCATCGTTTCGTCCGTTTGACCGAGTGGGCATTAAGGCTCGCTATGCCGATAGTCAAAGAGCACCCGATATTAATGAGCTGTACGCATCCAATTTGCATTATAGCATCATGGCACACGAAGAAGGTAATCAGAATCTAAAACCAGAGCGGGTAAAAAGCAAAGAGTTATCTGTGTCATTTGATGGTTCGGATTTTGATGTAAATGCATCGGTGTATGAAAACAAGTTCACCGATTACATTCATATGGCATCAAGCGGGGCGATTACAGGTGGGGCGAGAATGCCATTAAAATACTGGCAACAAAATGACGTTCAGGTAACGGGTTTTGAGATAGATGTGAGTCGGGATTTTGATTTGGGTCGTTATGGCAGTATGACGATATCGTCGTTTGCTGATTTGGTCAAAAACAAACATCTAAATGCCAGCGAAGTGGCTTTACATAATGACGGTATCTATATGCCAAACATGCCAACCAATCGCTACGGACTTGGGATTAAGTGGGAGTATCAGGATTGGCAAGTGGGTATTGATGGCGTGCATTATGATGAGCCACGTTATCAAAATGCCAAGAGTGAGACAGCATTGCCTGCCTACACACTTGTCAGTGCAGATGTGAAAAAGGACGTGTATTGGTTGGGCAGTCCGATGACGTTGCGTTTTGGCGGTACGAATCTGCTTAATGAAGACGCCCGCCCACATAACTCACCCTTGCGTTATATCGCTCCGTTGCCCGCCAGAGCTTTTACTGTTGGTGTTACAGCACGATTTTAATGAAAAAACGCACTATTTCGGTGCGTTTTTTATTGTAAAAAATTTGGGAAATTTGTCAAAAACAGAGTACAATAGCATTTATTTCATCGGAGATTTTTATGTTTAACAAAAACGAATTTATTCAACTGCTGCTTGATTATGGCGTTTTAAAATTTGGCGAATTTACCCTAAAATCAGGGCGTGTCAGTCCCTATTTTTTTAATGCAGGGCTTTTGTCTAGCGGTAAGGCGTTGGATATGCTCTCAAACGGCTATGCTGATATTTTGGCAAATGAGTTAGGCGATAATCCCACGATTTTTGGGGCGGCATATAAGGGCATTCCGTTTGTGGCGACTACCGCCCAGACGTTGTGGCGTTCGCACGGCATTGATACTGCTTGGGGCTACAACCGTAAAGAAGCCAAAACGCATGGCGAAGGGGGTAACCTTGTCGGAGCGGACTTGTCGGGCAAATCGGTGTGGGTGATTGACGATGTCATGACCGCAGGGACGGCTGTGCGTGAAGTGGTTGAGATTTTAAAGGGTGCAGGGGCGAGCCTTGCTGGGATTGTCATCGCCCTTGATCGCAAAGAGCGTGGGCAGGACGAGCGTTCGGCAGTTCAGCAAATCAAAGATGATTTTGGCGTGCCTGTGTTTGCCTTGGTGGATATTGATGATATTATTGGCTTTTTGCAAGCCAAAGGCGAGACCGAGTATTTGGCAAAAATGCAAGCCTACCGCGAGCAGTATGGCGTATAGGGGGTGTTATGGCAGTGGTTGAAAGAACGTTTGTAATTGATGAAAGCATTGCCAAGCAGTTGGACGAACTTGTGCTTTTTGATGAGCAATCAGAGTTTGTCAGCGAAGTGCTTGCCAAGCAAATTTATCAAATCAACAAGGAAAAACTGCTTAAAAAAATGCAAACGCTACGCCAATCCACCAAAGCACCTGACGGCATTTCTACCACAGATATGATTTATCAGTTGCGACAAGGCGGACAGGTGTGAAATCTCATTTTGCTGATAGTGTGGTAATTGATGCCAACGTTTTTGTCAAACTGCTACACGCCGAACATGACAGCCCGCTAGCTTTTGACTTTTTGGATTATTGCATTGCTCACGATATTTTAATCGTTGCTCCGACACTTTTTGATTATGAAGTTATCTCGGTTTGTGTGCGATTGCACATTGAGTTAAATGAGATATTGGCGTTACTCGCGGATTATCGGGCGACCAATTTGGTGTTGCAAGTGCCTGACTTTGACGACTGGCAATTGGCGAGTAAAATCTGTCAAGACGGCAATGCCAAAAGTGGCTATCCGTCCATGTATGACAGCATTTATCAGGCAATGGCAATCAATCGCAACATCACGTTTGTGAGTGCCGACACTCGCCACATTGCCAAAGCCAACAAGCATGGCAACGTCTGTGCGTTGGCGGAGTGGCGTGATATTTTTAACCATTTTTAATATTTTGCTAGTAATCTAAAAAGTATGCCAAACTAGGTTTTCCGTTCGCCCTTGTATCAACCCAACACCAAA
>NZ_MXAN01000018.1 GCF_002027545.1 Moraxella lacunata | reverse complement strand
AGTTTTTCAGCTTGCTTGGGTGTCATGTCTTGGTTTTTTAAGGTTAAATGGGTATTATAACATGATGTGTTGTTGGTTTGGAAAGGGGTCTATTAAATTTCTCAATGATAAAATTTATCAAATAATTCTCGCAATTTTACCAAAAAATGATAAACTAAGTTAAACTTTTAAATGATAAACATTCATGAAAACCGCCATTATCCTTGTCAATCTAGGCACGCCTGACGAACCCACCCCACAGGGCGTTCGCCGTTATTTGCGTGAGTTTTTGTCCGATACTCGGGTGATTGAAATTCCATCCTTTATTTGGAAAATTATCCTTAATCTGTTTGTATTAACCACCCGTCCCAAACGTGTCGCTCATGCGTATCAAAGCGTATGGACACAAGACGGCTCACCCCTGCTAACGATTTTAAAACAGCAAGCAAGCCTGCTTGAAGACCACCTTGCCAAGCAGGGCAAAAACGTCCCTGTTTTTCCTGCGACTACTTATGGCAATCCTAACATCAAGGCGGTCATGGCGGATTTAGAAGATAAAGGCTATGATGACTTTATCGTCTTTTCGTTGTACCCACAATATTCGGCAACGACCACAGGGGCGGTGTTTGATAAAGTGGCAGAGTATTGCATGAAAAAGCGTAATATGCCCGCCGTGCAGTTTACCAGAGATTATCACGACCACCCGTTATATATACAGGCGTTGGCGGATAGTATTCGTAAGTTTTGGGCAGAGCATGGGCGAGCTGACAGGCTACTCATGAGTTTTCACGGCATTCCTAAGCCTTATGCTGACAAAGGTGACCCTTATGCCGATGAGTGCCGTAAAACGGCGGTGCTAGTCGCAAGCGAGCTAGGACTTGGCACACACGAATGGGCGATAAGTTTCCAATCACGCTTTGGGGCTCAGGAATGGCTAAAACCCTACACCGACGAGCTTCTGACTGAATGGGGTAATCAAGGCGTGTCGGTGCAAGTGCTAAGCCCTGCTTTTTCTGCTGATTGCTTGGAGACCTTAGAAGAGCTGGCGGTAGAGAACCGTGATAACTTTATCAACGCTGGCGGTAAGTCGTATCAGTATATCCCCGCTCTAAATACCGATGAGTTACATATCCAGCTCATGGCGGACATGGTGGGGCGGTATTTGTGAGTGTGCTTTGCTATACCAATTTTATGCCCAAATGCCAAAATTTTACCGCCAAAGTAGATGACTAAATCAAACAGGCGTGATAAACTAACAAAATTTATTTGAAAAAGATTTTTGGGATTTGGTGCTATGAGTACTTTTTTGACGATAGTCGTTGTATTGGTCATTTTGCTGGGGCTATGGCTGATTATCCGCAGTATGCTTGCCAAGGATTTTGAAGGCGACACCAAGACATTGGCGTACAAGGACGGTTTGCCGATTTTGCCCCGAGATGAGCGGGGGCAGTCGGCACTATCAGTGGAAACACAGAGCCAAGATGAGACGGTCAGTGCCGAGCCCGTCAAATCAGGGCGAGAGTTGGCTGATGAGACCAAAGCGGACGCCCTGTCAAGCCTTGCCATGGTCGCAAGCCAAGACTCTAATGCTCATAACACTCCCCAAGATGATGATGCCGACATACTAGCCGATGAACCCATTAAAAAAGAGCGGTTTACCGAGCCGTCAAGTGACTTTGTCCAGAACTCACCTGTGCTTGACCGTCATCTTGAAGAACAGCAAGCCTTTGACCAAGACAACGACCCCTTGCTCAATGCCCAAGAGACGGTTACGGTCGTCATCACCCCCAAAGACCAATACAATGGACTCTCAGGCAGGGCGGTGCTTGATATCGTCAGAGCCTATGGGCTAAAATACGGCGTGATGAACATGTATCATCGCTATGAGCGTGAAGACGGCACGGGCAAGCTGTGGTTTAGCATGCTGGGCGTGGGTTATGATGGTTCGGTGGAAGGCTTTGATTTAAACACTTTGACTGACAGCCATTTTAGTGCGTTATCGCTGTTCTTGTCTTTGCCACACCCCCATGCCTTGCGTGGTTTTGATAGCATGGTATCGGTCGCCCAGATGATTGCCAAAGACATCAATGCCGATGTGCATGATGATGAAGGCTATATCTTGGACGGGGCGTATTTGGCAAAACTGCGTGCCAAAGTTGCCGATTACCGTTAATCAACCATGATTGAAAAGCCGTCTTTGATAGGGCGGTTTTTTAAACGTTAAAATTTACCTATTTTTAAATTATTCAATTAAAATCCTAAAAACACCATGACTGATTTATTTACTTCTGCCAACTTATCTGCCGATACACCTGCCAATGACGATACAGCGATTATCGCCCAAATGCGACAGCTTATCACCGCCCTAAAACGCCATAACCACGCCTATTATGTGCTAGACAACCCAACCATTACAGACGGCGAATATGACAGTTTGCGTGCCAAATTAGTCCAGCTGGAAAATGACTTTCCCACGCTAAAACAACAAGACAGCCCGACTGATAATGTGGGCGATACGCCCTTGCCGTTTTTTACCCAAGTTACTCACGATTTGCCCATGTTGTCGCTTGGTAACGTGTTTAATGCCGATGACATGGCAAATTTTGTCCGCCGTGTTAATGAGCGTTTAGATGGCAAAAACCAAAATCCTGAATTTGAAATGGAACTTAAATTGGACGGTTTGGCGGTATCTTTAAAATACATCAATGGTGTATTTAGTCAAGCACTCACTCGTGGGGATGGGCAGGTGGGCGAAGACATCACGCACAACGTCCGTACCATTCGTAACCTGCCGCTCGTGCTTGATGATTGCAAAGACATTGATCTTTTAGAGGTGCGTGGCGAGGTGTTAATGCCAAAAGCAGGATTTTTAAAATTAAACGAACAAAGTCGTAAACGTGGCGAGAGGGTCTTTGCCAACCCCAGAAACGCAGCAGCAGGGTCATTAAGACAGCTAAATCCTGCCATCGCCAAATCCCGTCCATTGGCTTTTTATGGTTATTCGGTCAATCAAGGTCTGCCCAATGCCATCACAACCCAAAGTGGAGCAATGCGTTTTTTGCAGGCACAGGGGTTTGATGTGTCGCCCTTTAAAGTGGTGGCAAATTTACAAGACATTGATGACTTTTATCAAGCGACCATAGCAGGGCGAGATGAGTTGCCTTTTGAGATTGATGGCATGGTGGTTAAATTAAACTCGCTTGCCTTACAAGATGATTTGGGGTTTTTAAGTCGTGAGCCACGTTGGGCGACTGCTTACAAATTCCCTGCCACGACCGCCACAACACGCCTACTGGATGTAGAATGGCAAGTAGGGCGGACAGGACAGCTCACCCCCGTGGGCAAACTTGACCCTATCAATGTCGGGGGCGTTACCGTAAGCAACGTTACCTTGCATAACTTCGGCGAGATTGGACGGCTTGGGGTCATGATAGGCGACATCGTGAGCATTCACAGGGCAGGGGACGTGATTCCCAAGGTGTCAGGCGTGATGACGGATTTGCGTGATGACAACGTGCGTGAGATACATTTGCCGACCGCTTGCCCTGTCTGTGATTCGCCCGTGGTGCTACCAGACGGTGAAGCTCTGGCACGTTGCATGGGGGGGCTTGTTTGTACCGCCCAAGCCCAAGAAGCCTTGATACATTTTGTTTCACGCAAGGCCATGGATATTGACGGTTTGGGATCGCAGTGGCTCATTAAGTTTTTTGACATGGGGCTGATTAAAACGGTGGCGGATATTTATCGTCTGGCAGATAAGGTGGCAGTTTTGCAAAACCTAGAAGGCTTGGGCGAAAAGTCGGTTGCCAATATGTTATCCGCCATTGACAAATCAAAAGCCACAACCCTACCACGTTTTATCTTTGCCTTAGGCATTCGTGGGGTGGGCGAGAGTACGGCACTAAACCTAGCCGAGCATTTTGGCGAGCTTGACAAACTACAATCGGCAAGTGTGGACGAGCTGTTAAAGGTGGTGGATATTGGTGAGATTACCGCCAAAAATATCCATGAGTTTTTCCGTGCCGAGCATAACATGGCGGTGGTAGATGATTTGGTGGCGTTGGGCGTGCATTGGCAAGCGGTCATCAAGGACACAGGCAACGCCCCCCTTGACGGACAAACGTGGGTGGTAACAGGCACGCTTGGGGCAATGGGTCGAGACGAAGCCAAAGCCCATTTGCAAGCGTTGGGGGCGAAAGTCTCAGGGTCGGTGTCTGCCAAAACCAGCGTGCTACTGGCAGGCGAGAAAGCAGGCTCTAAGCTAGATAAGGCAAATGAGCTTGGCGTGCGTGTGGTGGGCGAAGATGAGTTTATGGCGTTGCTTGCTGAACATGGTAGATTATAAAGATTGGTTATGTATTGACAAAGGTTTAAAACTGTTGGTAAATTGTTGTTTTAACATTTGGATAGGGCAAATTGCAATTTGCCCCTACGATACTCTGTCAAATGATAATTTTACCCTGTCAAAACTACTTATCCGATTTCAAAACGCCAATGTAAAAACGGGCGTGTTCAACACGCCCCTACAAGGTATTATTTTAAAATTTAGCATTGACATTATTTGCTAAAATTTATGTAATTAAAAAGGACTTACCATGCCCCACACAAACATCCCCAACACCCAAAACCTATTTTCCATGATAGGTTTGGTTATCGGCTGTGTGCTGTTTGGGCTTGGCAGTCTCATTGTCGCCCATGTGGATAGCGTGGGGGCGTATGCCATGGCGTTTTGGCGACTGAGTGTGTCGGCACTCATCTTTTTATCGCTTGCTCTGATATTTCGCCAGCCTTTCCCCAATTCACGGCGTGCGGTCATCTTGGCACTCATCTCAGGCGGTGCGTTGGGGCTTGATTTGGGGCTTTGGCATGAGAGCATCTATGCCGTAGGGCCGGGCATTTCTACTTTATTAAATAGCTTGCAGATTTTCTTTTTGGCATTCATCGCCTTTGCGTGGTTTGGCGAAAAACAGACCAAATTACAACTGTTTAGCCTGGTACTTGCGTCCATTGGCGTGGCACTCATCGCAAGCCCTGAATTTGCTCACAACTCGTCCGCTTTGTGGGGTTTTGTGTCGGGGATTTTGTCGGGGGCGTTTTTGGCGGTGTCCATGTCCTTTGTCAGACGTACGCATGAAGTGGCAGATGTGGCGATTTTCCCCATGATGACTTTGGTGGGCGTGGGCGGTGCGTTGGCTCTATTGCCACTCATGCTGATGTTTGATGTGGGTAAAATCCTACCAACTACCCTGCCCGAATGGGGCTGGATACTCGTCTATGGGGCGGTCATGCAGTGTATGGCGTGGGGGCTAATTGCCTATTCTATCCCCAAAATCGCTTTGTCTTTGACGGGACTGCTACTTTTGACCGAACCTGTTGCCACGCTCATCATTGATTATTTTTGGCTAGATAAACCGATTGATGCCATGCAATGGGGCGGGGCGTTTTTGGTAATGTTTGCCATTTATTTGGGGTCGCCCAGAAAGGGATAATTAGAAAAAGGGCAATGGCAAATTGGGCAAGAAATTTACCCAATTTACTGCCGTATTGGATTATTGCCCCAACACCGTTTTAATCAATTTTTCAGCATTGGCAAGGGTATTTGCCACGTCAGACGGCTGTATTTGACTGCCTTTAATCAGCTCATCAGCAGGGGTGTAGACGACTTGTACTTGCCCGTTCGTTTCGGTGATAAGCACCTTTAAAGGCAATGCTAAGGCAAAGGCAGGGTCTTTTTTCATGAGCGGTGTGCCTGCTTTGGGGCTGCCATAGATAATCACGGTGGCAGGTTGCATGGTCATACCGTCATCTTGGGCAGCTTTGGCATGATCAATGGTGGCAAATACAGTCATGCCTTTGCTTTGGATGGCAGATTTTAGGCGACTAACCGTGGTATTAAAATCATAAGGGCTAACTAGATTGGTGTGAGTCATGGCGGTGGCTTTTGTTGGTTCGTGGACAGGACTGATGGCAGTACATGCACTAAGCGATAAGGTTAGGGCAAGCAAGGCCAAGCTAGGGGTTTTCATGATATTTTCCTAAAATAAATTTCCTAAAAATACAACTGGGCATCTTTGCCTTTGTCATCTGTTGTGCTGTCATAAAAATGACTGTTTTGGTTTAAGGCAGTTCAACTACAAGTTAAATTTTTAAATCAAGTCATCAATAATTAATTGCATCATTAAAGATTTAACATGATGAAGATTTAACATGATGAGTCTGACATGCCCCATATTAGCACCAAATGAGATAAAAATAAAGTCAAAAATTTTAGTAAAAGTTCAAAAAGTACTTGCAAATACCAAAAATATGTATATAATAGCAGTCCTTAACAACCTTAGGCGACTGGCTCAATTGGTAGAGCAGCGGACTCCAAATCCGCAGGTTGGGGGTTCGAGTCCCTCGTCGCCTGCCATCTTTTTATTTCCCCTTTTTTAATCATCACTTCCTTATTTTAAGGAAATCTTTTGCATGAGCGACAATAAGAATAATCCCCAAAACGACACCAAAAGCGATTTAGAAACTCGCTTGGCAGACGCCAAAGCCACTGCCGAGAGCCTACTAAATAAACGCAAAGCCGTTGTCGTCTCCGAAGAAAATGTCGTTGATGTGGCAACCACTCGCTCTGGTGTGGATATCGTGCTGTGGCTCATCGCTATTTCGGCACTTATTAGCTCTACCTTGATTTCTACTTATTTGCCACGCTATTGGGCACCTGCCACCGAGTCAATCACTCAGCTGCTTATCACGGCAGGACTTGTGCTGTTGGCGGTGATTTGCCTTGCCTTTACCCATCAAGGACGAGCCTTTAAAGTATTGCTAAAAGACGCAGGCATTGAGCTTCGCCGTGTGACATGGCCGACCAAAAACGAGACCTTTAAATACACATGGCAGGTCATTGTGGTGATGATTATCGTGGGTTTTATCGTGTGGCTTTTAGATAATTTATTTAATTATCTACTTGGGTTTATTTTGCATTAATCTTATCTCTTATCGGCTTATATCATTAGGAAAATCATCATGCGTTGGTATATCATTCAAGCATTTTCAGGTTATGAAAAACAAGTTCAACGTGCCTTAATTGAACGTATCAAAAGAAGTGAGCTGTCCGAGTATTTCGGTGATGTGCTTGTGCCGACCGAAGAAGTGATTGAAATGCGTGATGGCAAAAAACGCACCGTTGAACATAAACTATTTCCCGGTTATGTGCTTATTGAAATGGAAATGCGTGAAGATACATGGCATGTGGTTAAAGACTGCCCGAACATCTCAGGCTTTATCGGTGGCACCAAAGACCAACCTGCCCCCATCACCAAAGTAGAAGCTGACCGCATTCTAAACCGCATCAATAAAGGTGCAGACGCTCCAAGACCGAAGACCATGTTTGAGCCAGGTGAAGAAGTGCTTATCATCGATGGACCTTTTGCCGACTTTAAAGGCATGGTCAAAAAAGTGGATTATGAAAAATCCAAACTGTCTTTGACGGTCAGTGTGTTCAGTCGTCCAACAGACGTTGAGATTGAATTTGCAAAAGTTGAAAAAACAGTTTAATTTTTTATAAAAACCTGTTATAATAGTCTTTTAGCTCTGAACAGATGTTCGGGGCTTTTGATTGACATACAAATCAGCACCGAGCTGATTGTAATTTAGGTGAATTTGGAAGTGTTTTCAAATTTGAACATCACGGGGAGCTATTTTAGCGTTATCACCCACCATTGGAGAGTATTCTCATGGCAAAGAAGATTGATGGCTACATCAAGCTACAAGTGCCTGCTGGCAAAGCAAACCCATCACCACCTATTGGTCCTGCTTTGGGTCAAAAAGGCGTGAACATCATGGCGTTCTGTAAAGAATTTAACGCCGCTTCTGCAAACATCGAACCAGGTCTGCCAATTCCTGTGGTCATTACCGTATTTAATGACAAGTCATTTACGTTTGTGATGAAGTCACCACCTGCGGCAGTATTGCTACGTAAAGCAGCTGGCATTGCCAAAGGTTCTGCTGTTCCTAACAAAACCAAAGTTGGTACAGTAACTCGTGCTCAACTAGAAGAAATCGCCAAAACCAAAGAAGCGGATTTGACCGGTGCTGACCTAGACGCAGCGGTACGTACCATCGCTGGTACTGCTCGCTCAATGGGTCTTAATGTGGAGGGTGTATAATGGCTAAGCTAACCAAGCGTCAAAAGCTAATTGCTGAAAAAGTAGATAGCAACAAACTATACACCATCGAAGAAGCGGTTGAGGTTCTAAACAGCCTACCTGCCTCTAAATTCAAAGAGTCTATCGACATCGCCATCAACCTAGGTGTTGACCCACGTAAATCAGACCAAGTAGTTCGTGGTGCGACCAACCTACCTGCTGGTACTGGTAAAACCAAACGTGTTGCGGTATTTGCCCAAGGTGCTGTTGCTGACGCCGCCAAAGAGGCAGGTGCGGACGTTGTTGGCTTTGAAGACCTAGCAGAGAGCATTAAAGCGGGCAACCTTGACTTTGATGTGGTCATCGCTTCTCCTGATGCGATGCGTGTTGTTGGTCAGTTGGGTACTGTATTGGGTCCTCGTGGTTTAATGCCAAACCCAAAAGTTGGTACAGTAACTGCCGATGTTGCTACTGCGGTTAAAAACACCAAAGCAGGTCAGGCTCAGTATCGTGTAGATAAAGCAGGTATTATTCATGCTTCTATCGGTCAAGTAGGCTTTACTGGTGAGCAAATCGAGCAAAACGCAACTGCTCTACTAAATGACCTAAAACGTGCTAAACCAGCAACTTCTAAGGGTATTTATATCAAGAAGATTACGCTATCTAGCACCATGGGTCCTGGTCTTGCCATTGACCCAGTACCACACCGTGCCAACAAATAATCCTTGATGGATTTGGGCGAAAAATCACAAATTGCTTGCTTTTTGAGATTTTTCGCTTATAATGGTGCAATTTTATGACAAGTTACCCGCATGACTTGCTCATAAAAACAGATTTTAAGACATTAGCTCAGCACAACGGGTTGTGCTGTCTAAGACCGTAGGTGTTGGTGGTTATTCTTAAACATCAGCCTAATGAATGGGTAAAATCATTCGCCTACGCAGACGGTGAAAATCTCGCCGTATATTCGGTGCAAGTCTTTATTTATATTGGCTTGTAAAATTAATTATCACTTAGTGATAAATATGGAGACAACCCATGGCACTAAATCTTCAAGACAAACAAGCAATTGTTGCTGAAGTAAATGAAGCTGCCAAAGTTGCCCTATCTGCTGTTGTTGCCGATTCTCGTGGCGTGACAGTGGGTCAGATGACCGAACTTCGTAAACAAGCTCGTGCAGCAGGCGTTGAGATGCGTATCGTACGTAACACGCTACTACGTCGTGCCTTAGAAGGTACTGACTATGCTTGCATGAATGATGTTTTCGTAGGTCCTACCTTGATTGCATTTTCAAATGAACACCCAGGTGCTGCGGCACGTCTGTTCAAGGAATTTGCCAAAGGTAATGACAAGTTCGAAATCAAAGGTGCAGCTTTTGAAGGCGAATTTATTGATGCAAAATCTATTGATAAACTCGCAACCCTACCTACTTACGACGAAGCGATTGCACGTCTGATGGGTACCATGAAAGAAGCCGCAGCGGGCAAACTGGCTCGTACACTTGCCGCTCTTCGCGACAAAATGGAAGCCGAAGCCGCTTAATCTTAGACATCGGTTATCGCTTTTATTTAATCAAACTTTTTATTCAACCTTTATTTCATAGGAATAATTGCTATGTCACTAACTAACGAACAAATCTTAGATGCTATCGCAGCTAAATCAGTTATGGAAATCGTTGAGCTTATCTCTGCGATGGAAGAAAAATTCGGTGTATCTGCTGCTGCTCTAGCTGCTGCTCCTGTTGCTGGTGGCGACGCTGGCGGTGCTGCTGAAGAAAAAGATGACTTCAACGTTGTTATCACTTCTGCTGGCGACAAGAAAGTTGCTGTTATTAAAGTAGTGCGTGAAGTTACCGGTCTAGGTCTAAAAGAAGCCAAAGACCTGGTTGAAGGTGCACCACAAACTGTTAAAGAAGGTGCTTCTAAAGCTGAAGCTGAAGAGCTTAAGAAGAAACTTGAAGAAGCTGGTGCTTCTGTTGAACTTAAATAATCTAAGTTTAACCGCTTAACTCATTTTTCTTAGATTGATAATCATCAATTTAGCACAAGAAATTTGATAAAAACCCCATTTTGTTATTGCAAGATGGGGTTTTTTACTGTATAATTGGGTATTTGACCTTTTGTGTTAGCACGGTCTTTTAAGCTGGTGTCAGCACACTTCAAAAAGGACAAACGCTCCCTATGCACAAGCCATATTTTTAAAGTTTTTGATAAGCTAAATGCGTTACCGTGTTTGGCGTGTTTTTGTGTCTTTGATATTTAAAAATGTAGGGCAAAAGAGCAGTAGTTAATTTTTGAAGATTGGTAGTTTTCTGGTACTCAATCAGAGTGCTTTTCTTAGTTTAACGTAAGGATTCTTAATGGCATATTCTTATACTGAAAAAAAACGTATTCGTAAAAGTTTTTCTCGTCTGCCTGATGTGATGGACGTGCCGTACTTGCTCGCCATTCAGGTGGATTCTTACGAGCAGTTTTTACAAGAACACAAAAAACCTGCTGCCCGTGCTAACATCGGTTTGCAAGCAGCGTTTTCATCTATTTTTCCCATAACCAGTCATTCTGGCAATGCTGAGCTACAATACGTCGAATATTATCTGGGTGAGCCTGAGTTTGATGAGCGTGAATGTATCATGCGTGGCTCAACCTTTGCCGCCCCCCTACGTGTCAAGATTCGCCTAGTGGTCAAAGACAAAGACGCCAAAGACAAAGAAAGCAAAGCAGCGATTAAAGACATTCGTGACCAAATCGTGTACATGGGCGAGATTCCGCTCATGACCGACAATGGTACGTTCATCATTAATGGTACTGAGCGTGTGATTGTTTCACAACTTCACCGCTCCCCCGGCGTGTTCTTTGATCACGACAAAGGCAAATCACATTCTAGTGGTAAAGTACTTTATAACGCCCGTATCATTCCTTATCGTGGCTCATGGCTTGATTTTGAATTTGATGTCAAAGACTTGGTGTACGCTCGTATCGATCGTCGTCGTAAATTGCTTGCAACCATCATCTTGCGTGCCATTGGCATGAACACTGCGGATATTTTGTCCACATTCTTTGAGACCGTAGATGTCTTTAAAGGCGACAATGGTTTTGAAGTTGAGCTTGTGCCTGAGCGTCTACAAGGCGAGATGGCACAGTTTGACATTGTCTCGCCTGAGGGTAAGGTCATTGTTGAGCAAGGTAAGCGTATTAACGCTCGCCGTATTAAGGAAATCCAAGCGTCTGGCATGACCAAATTGGCGGTGCCTGATGAGTATCTGTACGAGCGTATCCTTGCCGAAGACGTGATTTATCATGATGAAGTGCTTGCCCGTGCCAACAGCTTGATTGACCATGAATTGCTAGTTAAACTGGCTGATAAGAACATCAAAGGCTTTAAAATCCTATTTACCAATGACATCGACCATGGGGCGTATATCGCTGACACACTGCGTGCTGACACGATTACCACGCGTGAAGAGGCACTCATTGAGATTTATAAGGTCATGCGTCCAGGCGAGCCACCAACCTTGGAAACTGCCGAAAAACTATTTGAATCAATGTTTTTTAGCCACGAGCGTTATGACTTATCAAACGTTGGTCGCATGAAGTTTAACCGTCGTTTGGGTCGTGATTTTGTAGATAGCGACAGCATTGAAGTGCAACGTGAGCAGGGCGTGTTGTCTAATCAAGACATCATTGATGTCCTAAAAGAGCTGATTGAGATTCGTAACGGTCGTGGCGAAGTGGACGACATCGACCATCTGGGTAACCGTCGTATCCGCTCGGTGGGCGAGATGACCGAGAATCAATTCCGTATCGGTTTGGCTCGCGTGGAGCGTGCAGTCAAAGAGCGTCTAACCGCTGCCGAATCTGACAACCTATCGCCCCAAGACTTGATTAACTCTAAGCCTGTGGCGGCGTCCATCAAAGAGTTTTTTGGTTCATCACAGTTGTCCCAGTTCATGGACCAAAACAACCCACTGTCAGAGATTACGCATAAACGTCGTGTTTCTGCCCTAGGTCCTGGTGGTTTGACCCGTGAGCGTGCAGGCTTTGAGGTGCGTGACGTACATACCACGCATTATGGGCGTGTGTGTCCGATTGAAACGCCTGAGGGCCCAAACATCGGTTTGATTAACTCATTGGCGGTCTTTGCCAAAACCAATAACTTTGGCTTCTTAGAAACGCCTTACCGCCGTGTGGTGGATGGTAAGGTAACAGATGACATTGAATACATGTCTGCCATTGAAGAGGTTGGGGCTGTTGTTGCCCAAGCAGATTCACCCATGAACGAACATGGCGAACTGACCGAAGAGATGGTGATGGTGCGTTATCATGGCGAATCGGTGCGTATGAGTCCCGATAAAGTAACGCACATGGACGTATCGCCACGTCAGGTTGTGTCGGTAGCAGCGAGCTTGATTCCATTTTTGGAGCATGACGATGCTAACCGTGCCTTGATGGGTTCGAACATGCAACGTCAAGCTGTGCCAACTTTGCGTGCTGATAAACCGCTTGTGGGTACAGGCATGGAACGCCATGTTGCTCGTGACAGTGGCGTGTGTGTTGTCGCCAAGCGTGGCGGTGTGATTGAAGAGGTTGATGCCAGTCGTATTATCGTACGTGTCAATGATGCTGAAATGATCGCAGGTGAGGCAGGTATTGATATTTATAACCTCATCAAATACACCCGTTCCAACCAAAACACCTGTATTAACCAACGCATCATTGTCAATGCTGGCGATGTGATTGCTCGTGGTGATATCTTGGCTGATGGCCCATCTACTGATTTGGGTGAACTTGCTTTGGGTCAAAACATGCGTGTGGCGTTTATGCCATGGAATGGGTATAACTTTGAGGACTCTATTTTGCTCTCTGAGCGAGTGGTTCAAGAAGACCGTTTCACCACGATTCACATTCAAGAGTTAACTTGTGTGGCTCGTGATACCAAACTTGGGCCAGAAGAGATTACAGGCGATATTCCAAACGTGGGCGAGGCAGCTCTGTCTAATCTTGACGAAGCGGGTATTGTCTATATCGGTGCTGAGGTGGATGCTGGCGATATTTTGGTTGGTAAAGTAACACCAAAAGGTGAAAGTCAGCTGACCCCAGAGGAGAAGTTACTTCGTGCCATTTTTGGTGAAAAAGCGGCGGATGTTAAAGACACATCTTTGCGTGTGCCATCATCAACCAAAGGTACGGTTATTGACGTGCAAGTCTTTACCCGTGATGGATTGGAAAAAGACAGCCGTGCCAAAGCCATTGAAAAAGCAATGCTTGATGATTATCGTAAAGACCTAAAAGAAGAGCTGGTGATTTTTGAAGCAGCGGCACGTGGTCGTATCATCACGTTGCTAGATGGCAAAAAAGTCTCAGGCGGTGCAGGCTTTAAAGCAGGTACAGTACTGACAGGTGCTGACATGGAGAGTTTGCCCTTAGAGACTTTGCTTGACATCCAACCTGCCGAAGAAGAAATCTCTGAACGCCTAACGCAAATTGCTGACTATCTAACCGACAAGCAAAAAGAGATTGATGAGAAGTTTGCCAAGAAAAAAGCCAAGCTAACCGCAGGCGATGATTTGGCTCACGGTGTCCAAAAAATCGTGAAGGTCTATCTGGCGGTAAAACGTCGTATCCAACCTGGTGATAAAATGGCTGGTCGTCATGGTAACAAGGGTGTTGTCTCTCGCATCATGCCGGTTGAAGACATGCCTTATGACGAAAACGGCAATCCGGTGGACATCGTGCTAAACCCACTGGGCGTACCATCTCGTATGAATATCGGTCAGGTGTTGGAGACCCATTTGGGCATGGCGGCACGTGGCTTGGGTGATAAGATTAACGCCATGTTACGCTCACAAGCTGCTGTTGGCGAGTTGCGTGAATTCTTAGATAAGATTTATAATCAAGTCGGTGGCGAGCAGGTGGATTTGGACAGTTTGTCCGATGAAGACATCCTAGCCATGGCTGAGAATTTGCGTGCTGGTGTGCCAATGGGTACGGCAGTTTTTGATGGTGCCAAAGAAACCCAAATCAAAGAGCTGTTAGAGCTAGCAGGGCTTGATAAATCAGGTCAGCAAACGCTATATGACGGACGCACCGGTAAGAAGTTTGACCGCCCCGTCACGGTTGGCTACATGTACATGCTAAAACTTAACCACTTGGTTGATGATAAGATGCATGCTCGTTCTACCGGTTCTTACTCACTGGTTACTCAGCAACCACTTGGTGGTAAAGCTCAGTTCGGTGGTCAGCGTTTCGGTGAGATGGAAGTGTGGGCGTTGGAGGCATATGGTGCAACCTATACCTTGCAAGAAATGCTGACTGTGAAATCGGATGACGTTGAGGGTCGTACTCGCATGTATAAGAACATCGTGGACGGCGAGCAGTACATGAATCCGGGCATGCCTGAGTCATTTAACGTACTAACCAAAGAAATTCGCTCTTTGGGTATTAACATTGACCTAAAAGAGAAAAAGTAATTGCTGTTAAGTTGGGTGCTTGTCGTTGATGAGCACTAGCTTGCGATGACATAAAACTAAGCGGAGAAGTCATTTGAAAGATTTATTAGACATCATGAAAGGCCCTGCTGATGGCGGGGTAAAAGAGTTTGACAGCATTCAAATTTCTTTGGCAAGCCCTGATACCATCAAATCATGGTCGCATGGCGAAGTCAAAAAACCCGAAACCATTAACTACCGCACCTTTAAGCCTGAGCGTGACGGTCTGTTTTGTGCCAAAATCTTTGGGCCTGTCAAGGATTTTGAATGTTTGTGCGGTAAATACAAACGCCGTAAATTCCAAGGCATTATTTGTGAAAAATGTGGCGTAGAAGTCACTGTCGCCAAAGTTCGCCGAGATCGCATGGGTCATATTGAGCTTGCCAGTCCTGTGGCACATATTTGGTTCTTAAAATCCCTGCCAAGCCGTATCGGTCTATTGCTTGATATTACTCTGCGTGATATCGAGCGTGTGCTGTATTTTGAAAGCTATATCGTTACCGACCCTGGCATGACAGGGCTTGAAAAATATCAACTGCTAGATGATGAGCAATATTTTAATGCCCTAGAACAATATGGCGATGAGTTTATTGCTAAGATGGGTGCAGAAGCGGTTCAAGACTTGCTAAAAGACATTGATGTCGATGGTGAGATTGATGAGCTCCGTGCGACCATTCCCCAAACGGGCTCTGAGACCAAACTTAAAAAGATGTCAAAACGCTTGCAACTGTTAGAAGCGTTCCGTGATTCGGGTAATAAGCCTGAATGGATGGTAATGACCGTATTGCCTGTATTACCGCCTGATTTGCGTCCATTGGTGCCACTTGAAGGTGGTCGTTTTGCCACGTCTGATTTGAACGATTTGTATCGCCGTGTCATTAACCGTAACAACCGTCTAAAACGTCTGTTGGAGCTCAACGCCCCTGACATCATCGTGCGTAATGAGAAGCGTATGCTCCAAGAAGCGGTTGATGCCTTGCTTGACAACGGTCGTCGTGGTCGTGCTATTACAGGTTCAAACAAGCGTCCATTAAAGTCGCTTGCGGACATGATTAAAGGTAAGCAAGGTCGCTTCCGTCAAAACCTTTTGGGTAAACGTGTGGACTACTCAGGTCGTTCGGTGATTGTGGTAGGTCCAACCCTACGTCTACACCAATGCGGTCTGCCTAAGAAAATGGCATTAGAGTTGTTTAAGCCATTTACTTATGCCAAATTATTGCAAAACAACATTGCTCAGACTATCAAAGCTGCCAAAAAAATGGTAGAGCGTGAAGAACCTGTGGTGTGGGATATGTTGGCAAGTGTCATTCGTGAACATCCTGTGCTACTGAACCGTGCCCCAACACTTCATCGTCTAGGCTTGCAAGCCTTTGAGCCTGTGCTTATTGAAGGTAAAGCCATTCAGCTCCACCCACTCGTGTGTGCGGCATTTAATGCTGACTTTGACGGTGACCAAATGGCGGTACACGTGCCATTAACCCTAGAAGCTCAGCTTGAAGCTCGTGCCTTGATGATGTCTACCAACAATATCCTATCGCCTGCCAATGGTGAGCCGATTATTGTGCCATCACAAGACGTGGTACTTGGTTTGTACTACATCAGCCGTAGTCATGTCAATGCCAAAGGCGAAAATATGGCGTTTAGCACGGTCAATGAAGCTTTGCGTGCCATCGGTTCTGATGACTTATCTGTCAATGCCAAAATCAAAGTGCGTGTTACCGAGACGATTTTGGATGAAAAAACTGGCGAGAAAACAACCAAAACCGAAATCAAAGACACGGTTGCAGGTCGTTTGCTTATCTGGAACATCATGCCAGAGGGCATGGCATTTGAAGAATGCAACAAAGAGATGACTAAGAAAAACATCTCTAAGCTACTAAACTCATGCTATCGCAAACTGGGTGTTAAAGAGTCTGTTCTGTTCGCTGACCATTTGATGTATCTAGGCTTTGCCCAAGCGACCCTATCAGGCATCTCAATCGGTATGGAAGACATGGTGATTCCACCAAACAAAAAAGAGATTGTCGATGCTGCGGACGCCGAGGTACGTGAGATTGAACAGCAGTTTGAGGGCGGTTTTGTCACCGCAGGTGAACGCTATAACAAAGTGGTTGATATTTGGTCTCGTACATCTGATAAAATCGCCAATGCGATGATGGATAACTTATCGACCGATGAAGTGGTAAACAGTCAAGGTGAGATTGAGAGGGAAAAATCTTTTAACTCCATCTACATGATGGCAGACTCTGGGGCTCGTGGTAGTGCTACACAGATTCGTCAGCTTGCTGGTATGCGTGGTTTGATGGCAAAACCAGACGGCTCTATCATTGAGACACCGATTAAAGCGAATTTCCGTGAAGGCTTGACGGTACTCCAGTACTTTATCTCAACGCACGGTGCCCGTAAAGGTCTTGCCGATACCGCCCTAAAAACCGCTAACTCGGGTTATCTGACCCGTCGTTTGGTAGACGTAGCACAGGATTTGGTGATTACGCATGATGACTGTGGCACCGACGCGGGACAGTTCATAACCCCTGTGATTGATGGTGGCGAGATTGTTGAGCGTTTGGGTGACCGTGTGTTAGGTCGTGTGACCGCCAAAGATGTCATCAATCATGATGGTGAGGTGGTTATCCCTGCAGGTACGCTGATTGATGAGCGTCTGGTCGAAGTGCTAGATAATAACGCCATTGATGAGGTGTACGTACGTTCGGTCATCACCTGTGAAGCAACGCAAGGCGTGTGTGCTAAGTGTTATGGTCGTGATTTGGCTCGCGGTCATCTTGTAAATATCGGCGAGTCAGTCGGTGTTATGGCGGCTCAGTCTATCGGTGAACCAGGTACACAGCTGACCATGCGTACGTTCCACGTGGGCGGTGCGGCAAGTGCAGCATCAGTAGATAACAGCGTATCAGTGGGTAATAACGGTACGGTACGTTTCCATAACATGAAGACTGTAGAACATGCTGATGGTCATTTGGTGGTTGTATCCCGTTCGGCAGAGATTGGTGTGGCAGATGCCCAAGGTCGTGAGCGTGAACGTTATAAAGTGCCTTATGGTTCTAACATCTTGGTGCGTGACGGTGCCGAAGTGGGTGCAGGCGATGTTATCGCCAAATGGGATCCGCACACCCACCCAATCATTACTGAGTTTGCTGGTACGGCACGATTTAGTGATATTGCCGATGGCATGACCGCAACGGTTAAGGTGGATGAAACCACGGGCATGAGCTCCTTTGAGATTTTGGCAAGTAAAGACCGTCCAAGTCTCTCCAAAGACTTACGCCTTGCCATTATCTTGGACACGACAGACGGGCGTGAAGTGGTGTATTTCCTACCTGCTGAGACTGTGATTCGTGTGTCAGAGGGTGAGACGGTAACCGCAGGTTCGGTACTCGGTCGTGTGCCACAAGCCACATCGGGTACCAAGGACATCACCGGTGGTCTGCCACGAGTGGCTGATTTGTTCGAAGCTCGTAAACCAAAAGACCACGCCATCATGGCAGAAGTGAGTGGTACGGTGTCATTTGGTAAAGAAACCAAAGGCAAAAATCGCTTTGTCATCACCGATGAAGAGGGTAACGAACACGAAGAGTTGATTCCAAAATGGCGTCAAATCAACGTCTTTGAGGGCGAACATGTCGAGCGTGGCGAGATTGTCTCTGATGGTCCGCAAAACCCACATGACATCTTACGCTTAAAAGGCGAGACAGCATTGGCAAATTACGTGGTTAATGAAGTTCAAGAAGTTTACCGTTTACAAGGCGTGAAGATTAACGATAAACACATCGAGGTTATCGTTCGTCAAATGCTCCGCAAGGTAGAAGTGATTGACGGTGGCGATTCTAGCTATTTCAAAGGCGACCAAGTGGAATACACCAAAGTGCGTGCCTTGAACGAAGAGCTTATCGCCAATGACAAATTCCCAATCGTCTATGAGCGTCAGCTACTGGGCATCACCAAAGCATCACTTGCCACTGAGTCGTTTATCTCGGCAGCTTCATTCCAAGAGACCACACGTGTCTTGACGGCGGCGGCAACGATGGGTAAAGTGGACGATTTGTCTGGTCTCAAAGAGAACGTGGTGGTTGGTCGCTTGATTCCTGCTGGTACGGGTTTGGCGTATCATCAAAACCGCCAACGCCTTGCCGAGCGTGGTTTGGAGCCGGTCATTACCGTAACCGAAGACCCGTACACCAAGCCTGCCGACCCGCTACTGGCTGGAACAGATGCCAAAGATGACTTTGCGGCGGCATTTGCCAGTGAATTTGGTCAAAGTGAATAATCTCCAACAAGAAAAAAGCTCGCTTAGGCGGGCTTTTTTATGTCTCTTAAAATGAAGTTGATGTTTTTATTTAACATAATATTTTAAAAATAGTCCATTTTATTTACAGTCATTTAACTTCAAAACACACCCATTGGCAGTAGCAACTGTATCCCATAAAAAAGACACAGCCTTCAACAATCATTCAACACAGCAGATTAACAACAACGTAGATGATAATCTGCCTGCCACACACTGTCATTTTTGACAATGGCGTTAATGACGGTTAGAAGTTTACGCATACAAGCGTTGATGGCAACTTTAAATGGTTTGCCTTTGTTTATCAAACGCTCATAAAACTGTTTAAATTTAGGTTCATGTTGTCTTGCCACATTGGTGGCATTGTACAAGACATTACGAACCGATTGCCTACCCCCTGTACAG
>NZ_MXAN01000017.1 GCF_002027545.1 Moraxella lacunata | reverse complement strand
GGCTTTTCCACTTCATGGTGCCACTTTCTTTGGGGTGTGGGGCAACACCCACTAAGGAGGCGATTTGTTTGTTATTTAGGGTACCAAGCTCAGGCAACATTGACATCAAAGTGGCAAGGGTGAGATTACCAACCCCCTTGATGTCTTTAAACTTTTTTGTGGTGTCATCAAAGTGTTTATTTAACGTGTCAATGTCTTGTTCTAGCCTTGCAATCTGTTCATCAAGGTAGCTAATGACCTGTTTAACACTGTCAAGCTGGCTTTGATGAATTTGATGTAAGCGGTTTTTCTCTTGAACACGCATTGATACAAGCTGAGTACGCCGAACAACCAACGCTTCTAAGTGTTCTTGCTCCTTGCTGGGTGGTGCATAAAGGTGTTTGGTAAGTTCAAGCTCATCGAGTGTTAAAAACTTGGCGTATAAAGCAAGCATTTTGGCATCTTGATTGTCTGTCTTGGCATTAGAATAAGACCTAGCAAACTGACTGGTTTTATTAGGGTTGGCAATCACCACACGAAAACCTGCTTGATACAGGGCTTTGGCAAGGGGAATTTCAAGCCCACCTGTGCTTTCAAGCACCACCAATGATAGATGTATACCTGCATTGGTGTTAAGATAAGCCACCGCTTGTTTGATGTCGCCCCCTGTGTTTGAAAAGGTTTTGGTTTTGTCTTTGCAAGAGAGTGATACCACAAAGACTTTCTTACCCACATCAATGCCGCAGTAAATGGCAACATCCGTAGGATTAGAGGCTTGTTTGTTTAATTTAGCATTCATCATTAACCTGCCTTGTATTCGGTTTTGAGTCTATCAACTGTACGGTTTTTTTGATGAAATGTTATCCACTCTTAGAGCTACGAGGCGAACTTAATCTTGGGTGTTACCCTTAATGGTTCTAAGGTGCGTGCAAGATGTGGATAACGGGTTTTTGCTTATTATAACTCATTGGAGATATACAAGGTGCGTAGTACGCACCAATAAGATTTCTATTTAAAAGGTGCGTGGTACGCAC
>NZ_MXAN01000016.1 GCF_002027545.1 Moraxella lacunata | reverse complement strand
TTTGGGGGTCGGTTCAGAATATGCCCTTTTTTGATGTTTGATGGTTTTCCAACAGCCAAATCAATAAATTCCACCTTGCAACATTTGCATTGTCTGATTTTCTATGAAATAATCAAGTGCAGTCTACGCCAACTTTTTTAAGAAAAATTATGGGTATTACGGTAAGTTACAGAGCGATGACCCAAGCGGATTTTGACAGAGTGTTAAATGGCGATGTCATCAGTATGGACGTGCAAATTGATGAGCTAAATTTGGCAAAAAGCCATTATGGCTTACACAAAATACTAACGGGTAAAGACATTGACTTGGTGGATAAAAACAACCCGCTTAGTATTGCTATATTGGGCTGGAATGATGAAACCGATGAAAATGGCGATTGGTATTGGGAGAATTGTGGTTGGTGGGAGATATGGGTGGGTAATGGCTATAACGACAAGCAAGCCGTTAAAGAGATTTCCAACGCCATGAATGTCGTTGATTTTGATAAAGCCTTTGATAAAATAGATTACGGCTCAAATTACAAAGAGCTTTATAGAAACTATTTTAAATACTTAAAAGACTTTTATCAGATGTGTGCGGACAATGATTATGCTGTTGAAGTAGATTTCTGGTAAATGACGACAAACAACCAAATTTTTATGTTTTTAATTTCAAAAACAAAACCGCCAATTTCTTGACGGTTTTTTCGGTTTATTCCCACTCAATCGTGGCAGGCGGTTTGCTACTCACATCATAGACAACACGAGACACATCGGCAATCTCATTCATGATACGCGTTGAGATTTTATCTACAAGCTCATAGGGCAAATGAGCAAAACGAGCGGTCATAAAGTCCACCGTTTCCACCGCACGCAGTGAAATCACCCACGCATAACGGCGTGCGTCCCCCACCACGCCCACCGATTTGACAGGGCAAAACACAGCAAAGGCTTGGGCGGTCTTGTCATACCAGCCAGACGCACGAAGCTCCTGCATAAAAATATCGTCCGCCACCCGCAAAATGTCGGCATATTCTTTTTTAATCTCACCCAAAATCCGCACGCCAAGACCCGGGCCTGGGAAAGGGTGTCTGTAAATCATCTCATGGGGCAAGCCAAGCGTTGTGCCAAGTTTACGCACTTCGTCTTTGAATAAATCACGCAAAGGCTCCACCAATTCAAACTGCAAATCATCAGGCAGACCACCGACATTGTGGTGCGATTTGATGACGTGAGCCTTGCCATTTTTGGTTTTGGCGGACTCGATGACATCGGGGTAAATCGTGCCTTGTGCCAAAAACTTCACGCCGTCCAATTTACGAGCTTCTTCAGAGAATACTTCAATAAACTCTCGTCCGATGATTTTGCGTTTGACCTCTGGGTCGGTCGCTCCCGCCAATGCGTCCAAAAAGCGATTTTCAGCATCCGCACGAATTACCCGAATGCCCATGTTATCGGCAAACATTTTCATCACTTGGTCGCCTTCGTTTAGGCGAAGTAGCCCATTGTCCACAAATACGCAGGTTAATTGGTCGCCAATGGCTTTGTGAAGCAATGCCGCCACCACCGAGCTGTCCACACCGCCTGATAAGCCAAGTAGCACCTGCTCATCGCCAATTTGCTCTTTTAACTGTGCCACTCGCATTTCAATGATGTTCTCAGGGTTCCACAGATTGCCACAACCACAAATGCCATGCACGAAGTTGCTAATCACTTCCACGCCTTTGGCGGTGTGGGTTACTTCTGGGTGAAACTGCACGCCATAGAGCTTGCGAGCTTCATCGCTGGCGGAGGCAAAGGCACAGCTTGGCGTGCTTGATGTTACGGTAAAGCCGTCTGGCAGGCTTGCCACTTTGTCGCCATGACTCATCCAAACTTGGATTTGGGCGTTGTCATCTTTTAAGCCGTTTAAGAGTTTGTCGTCCACCGCCACGTCAATTTGGGCATAGCCAAACTCTTTGACCGCCCCTGCCACCACCGAACCGCCAAGCTGGGCGGACATGGTTTGAAAGCCGTAGCAAATGCCAAGCACAGGCACGCCAAGCTCAAAGACGATTTGCGGGGCTCGTGGCGAACCTGCTTCGTACACGCTTTTAGGCCCACCTGACAGGATAATGCCCTTGGGGTTAAAGGCTTTGATGTCGTCGTCGCTCATGTCAAAGGGGTGCATCTCAGAGTACACGCCTGCTTCACGCACACGGCGAGCGATGAGCTGGCTGTATTGCGAGCCAAAATCTAGGATTAGGATGCGGTCGGAGGTGATGTTTGCGGTCATAGCTTGCCTTGTTATCATGGGTAAATTGTCGCTATTCTAGCATTTTTTGGGCAAAATGGCGACAGCAAAAATTCTATGCTACAATAAATCAAACTCCACCGGAGCAAGCCCATGACCGACACCGCCACACCATTAAATCAAATGACCCCAGACGAGTTAGAGCTTTGGTGGCACACACTCTCTGCCGATTGGCGATATCATTTTACCCAAAATATCGGACTAGACCCAACAGACCCCGCCTTCTTTAAGGCACTACCCACACTGACACGGTTTGAGTTATATTATAACAGTCTTAATGGCAGAGAGCCTGTTACCGACATCACACCCCTAGCTCATTGCACCCAACTGACTTCCTTGCGTTTGACGGATATGCACATCGGCGACATCTCGCCATTGGCAAATTTGGTTCATTTGGATAGCTTGTTTTTGATGTGTAACGACATTTCGGACATCAGCCCCTTAAAAAACCTAACTTGTTTAACTTATCTGTGCCTGCATAGTAACGCCATTTTAGACATCTCACCCTTGGCAAACCTTAGAACATTGGAATATTTGGATTTGACCGACAATCGAATCAGTGATTTGACCGCACTCGCTCATCTGCATGACCTTAATTTTCTTAGCGTTTATCACAATAACATCTCTGACATCAGCCCGCTTGGGGGTTGGTTGATATGGAAGAGTTAAATCTGGGGGTTAATCGGATTAGCGACATCTCGCCCCTTCGTCATTTGTCATCATTGACCGATTTGGCAATATGGCATAATCAAATCAGCGACATCTCGCCACTGGCTCATTTAAAAGAGCTTACCAAACTTAATTGTGAATATAACCAAATCACAGATTATCGCCCTTTGTTTGATTTAGATTTAAAAAAGTTACACATTGAATACGCCAAAGGTAGAGCCAATGGCGATGAAGAATTGGCTGAATTAGCCAAACATTTGCCTGATTGTGAAATCATTAATTAGTGGGTAATAAAAAAGCGATAACACCAATTATCGCTTTTTTATTTTTGGCATTGTTAATTAACTATACCTTTGGGCGGATTTGTAGGGGAAAATCACATTTGCCTTGTGATAAAGTGTTGATTTTTGGGCGAATTGAATTCGCCCTTACAAGATGTATCAAATTTTTGGTTATTCATTTACAAGCATCTTTTTAAATTATCCCTTGCCTTATGTTCTAATGTTTGATAAAAATAATCGGTTAAATAAATTCGCTCCTTGTTATAAAACCCCTTTAGTACCGATTTTCTTTTTATATGATAAATAAAACGATTGACCCACGCATATTCTTGTCGTATTTGATGATTATATTCATTAAATCTATCAAAATCGCTCCCCAATATCGCCAAATCAATATCCAATAAATAATCCAAATCTCTTTTATCATTGCCTACCAAAGGGTTAACATGGTCTTTGGTGGCAAGAATATAACGCTCAATGATAGCAATATCTGTATCAGATAATATGTCTTTTAAATCATCTTTCATTATAATTGAACTGTCGTATTCATCGGTGGGGCTTTTGGGATGATAAATCACGTCATGATAAAAAAGAGCAATGGCAACCAAATCAGGGCGATATAGATTATCCTTTATTTTATCAAACCACAAAAAGCATTCGTATAAATGCGTGATGTTGTGATAATGGCGGTGGGGTTCTTGATAAAATGTGATGATTGTATCAAATAGCTCATCATACAAACCATCATGATTTGTAAAAATGGCGCGCCAGTGGTTTTTTAGGGTATTTATCATTGCGACAAAATCGCCACTTCTTTCACATAACTTTCAAAATCCGCCACGCTCTCCGCCAAAAGCTCATCATCGTTTAGATGCTTGGCGTATTCTATCCACAAAAGTAGCTGATAAATGCTGTTGTACTCTGCTTTTTTAAACTGCTTGACAAATTGCTTTATCGTACTTTCGTCATTTAATGTCAAACGGTTAAACCACGTTTCAATCTTGGTGCATTGCTCGGGCGTAAACACAAGCTCAAACAACGCCCCCGTCAAAACATGGCGGTCTTCTTCAATGATGAGCTTGCCCACCCGTTTGATTTGGCGGTTTTTGGCGGCGTGGCTGTCAATCTCGGTCAAATGCTTTAATTCGTCCAAAAAATACTCACTCACTGGCAAATTAGCAAGCTGTTTTTTGGAGAGTTTGGCAAGCGGTTCGGATAGGGCTTGTAAGCGTTCGTGGGCTTTTTTAATCTCGGTGCGAGACACTCTCATGTCTTGTTTTGACCAGTCAATATTCATAGATTTCTCTTTTTAAAAATTATTGGGTGCACAGCTAACAAAATTGAATTTTACTACGGAAACCGTAGTAGTTTTTCATTTGTAGAGTGTATCATACCCATTTAAACTGTTATTTGGTGCGTACTACGCACCTTACTTTTAATTGTATTAAAATTTGATAATTGGGCGAATGTGATTCGCCCCTACATTTGCAAATTTTAAAATATTTTTATTTAAAATATACAAATTTTTAATATCAATCAATTCAATTTACCAATACCGTTTTTCACGGTGTTTGACAATGATAGGCATATTATCAGGCAACTGGCTTTTTAATAATTCGCCCACCTTTTGGGCAATATATACCGAACGATGCTTACCGCCCGTGCAACCAATGGCAACCGTTACCGAATAGCGGTTGTTATTTAAAAAATTAGGGAGCCATTTTATTAAAAACTTACCAATATCGTCCGCCATATTATCCACTTCTGGATAATTGGTAAAGAATGCTTTGACATCATCATCAAGCCCTGTTTGCGGACGTAAATTTTCTTGCCAATGTGGATTGGGCAATATCCGCACATCAAAAACAAAATCAGCGTCAATGGGCGTGCCATGTTTAAACCCAAAAGACAACACATTAACCGACACCACATTATCCATGCCGATATGTTGGCGGACTTTTTCTTTTAGCTCGTGAATGTTGAGCGTACTGGTGTCAATTTTGATATCGGCATGACTGGCAATAGGCTTTAACAGCTCAATCTCTTGGGCTAGGGCGTTGGGCAAATTATTGGCGGTCGGCATAAGCGGGTGAACTCGCCGTGTCGCCCCAAAACGTGCCACCAATACGCTCTCTTGGGCGGTAACGTATAGGATTTTGACTGCTTCATGGTATTTGTCGGTCAAGTTCTGATACACACCCCCAAAGGCGGACAAGTCGGCTTTTGGTGTTCTGACATCTATGCCTAACGCCACTTTTTTGACATCATTGCCAATCAAATCGCCCACCGCCTGACCCACCAGCGACAGGGGCAGATTGTCAATGACATAAAAACCAAAATCTTCTAAAATATTTAACACGGACGTTTTGCCAGAACCTGACCGTCCTGATACGATGATGATTTGGGTGTTTGACATTTATTTTCCTTATAATAATTTAAACAGATTTCTTAAAAAACTCCGCATTTAAAGAAAACCGTTCGTGGTGAGCTTGGGCAACCTAACGGTTTTCCGCTACCCTTCGACAGGCTCAGGGCGAACGGAAAACTAGTTTTGCAGGAAGTTTAATAATTTATGATAAAACTCTATTTTCAAATTTATACAAATGATTTATTAGGGCGAATATAATTCCCCCACCATTTAAAAAGATAACCGTTTAATCATCAATCAATTACCATTTTAAATTAAAATAATTTTTTATGATAAATCAATTTCTATATTATCCAAAAGCCGTGCCTTACCGACATATACCGCCGTTAATACCACTAATTTTTTATCAGTCCCTTTAACAGGTTCTAATTTATCATTATAAAGCTCTAAATAATCCACCTTTAATCCCATATTGGTTAATTCATCATGGTATTTTTGGATAATATTTGGATATTGACTTATACCCGCCTTTATCATATCGACTTTAATCTTTTGCAAAGTTTTTTGGATAATGGGGGCGGTGTTTAATTCATCATCAGTTAAATAACCATTTCGTGATGACAATGCCAAACCGTCTTTATTACGGACAATCTCGCCACCGATGATGTTTATGCCAAAATTTAATTCATCATTCAACCTGCGGATAATGGCAAGCTGTTGATAATCTTTTTTGCCAAATACCGCCACATCAGGGCGGACGATATTAAAAAGCTTACCCACCACCAAGCCCACACCGTCAAAATGCGTGGGGCGAGATTTGCCACATAAAATCTTGGTAATTTCTCCGCTCAAAACTTGAATATTCGGCGGATAAGTCGGATACATCTCATCAACGCTCGGGGCGAACACCAAATCCGCTTGTACGCTTTGCAATTTTTCACAATCTGCGTCCAGCGTGCGTGGGTAGCTGTCAAAATCTTCGCCCGCCCCAAACTGCGTGGGATTGACAAAAATACTGACCACGGCAATATCGGCATGACGTTTGGCGATATTGATAAGCGACAAATGCCCGTCATGCAAATTCCCCATGGTCGGCACAAAACCAATGGTTTTGCCGTCTTTGCGGTGCTTGTTTAGGGCGGTTTGTAAGTCGTTGATATGGTGAAAGATTTTCATAATTTTTGCCATTAATTAGGGCGTGTTGAACATTGATAACATTTTTATAAAAATAAGATGAAAATTGGACAATTTTAATCAATTTTTGCATGAAAAATGGCTAAATCTTGTGGCTCGAAGGCGAAAACTTGTCTGATAGAATGACTATCAGCCTGCGTTTTTTCCTTGAAAAACGTACGATTTTTCTCATTTTTCATTGCAAATACCAAAGTTCAACACGCCCTAGTGAAAAGTATGCTCAACACTAGGAAAAGTTTTATTTTTAACCGCTTGATGAAAATTGACAAACGCCCCCAAAATATCGCCTGTTTGATTGCTGTCATCTTTTAAGAAATCCTTAACAAATTTGGCAGGTTTTTGGGTATATACGCCTAACATATCGTGCATGACCAGCACTTGTCCGTCCGTCTCCACACCTGCCCCAATGCCGATGACAGGCACGGCAAACCGCTCGCTCACGGCTTTGGCAAGCGATAACGGCACGCATTCTAACACAATTATGCTCGCCCCTGCGTTTACCAAAACTTCACAATCTCTTAATAGCTTGTCCGCTTGTGCGTCTGTTTTGCCCTGCACCTTATAACCACCCAATACATTGACCGATTGGGGCGTTAATCCCAAATGCACGCACACAGGCACGCCATTATCCGTCAAAACCTTGACCGTGTCGGCAAGCTCGCTACCGCCTTCGATTTTAACCACATTCGCCCCTGCTTGCATGACCGCACGAGCATTTGCAATCGCATCAGGCAACGTGGCATAACTCATAAAGGGCAAATCGGTCATAATCAAGGCATGGCGGTTGGCACGGGCGACATTGGCGGTGTGATACACCATGTCGGCAACGGTAACGGGCAACGTGGACGCTTTCCCCTGCACCACCATGCCAAGGCTATCGCCCACCAAAATCACGTCAATGCCCGCCTGTGCCATAAGATAAGCAAAACTGGCATCATAGCAGGTCAGACAACTAAATTTTTCGCCTTGCTTTTTGTATTTGGCAAGCGTGGATAGGGTTATGGGGGCGGTGTGGGTTAGGTAGGTCATGCTTAGTCGTTCTTTTCAATCAAGGCTTGCGTATTTAGCGTTTGCTTTAATAATTCGCCAAATGTTTCGTCTTTTTGCGACATTTTATTTAATCTATCAAGCAACGCTTCTTTACGCTCGGCAATTTGCAATGCATTTAATAATGTTTCAATGCGTTTTTGTTCTTGATGACGTTCTTTAAATGCCCCAAAATCAATTTTTTGTACCACCCATTTATATTCAAAATTGACATTCATGTCAATTTTTGGGGCATCGTGAATTTGGACAATTCTGACAATTTTTAATTCATTTCGGGCATGAACCACCGCATAATCGCCCACCTTAAAATCGCTATCAATTTCCGCCTTAAATGTATAACAAAATCCTTTATAATCAAGCTCGGTATTATTGGTGTTATTAATAATATCATTAATGCCGATATTATCTTCAAATACCGCCCCAACGGTAATAAAAGGTTTTTGTAAATAATGGCTGTCTTGGTTCATGTATTATCCTTAAAGTTTATTAATCTCATCAATATCCAGACCTGTCGCCAACGCAATGTCTTTTGGGCTGATATTTAGCCCTTTTAATGTTTTGGCGGTGGCGATTTTTTGCTCGTATTTGCCCTGCTCAATGCCTTTTTGCATACCTTGTTGCAAGCCTTCTTTTAACCCTGTTTGCAAACCGTGTTCCATACCTTGATAAAAGCCGTCTTTTATGGCGGTTTCTAGTGAATTATGCAAATCACGATATACTTTCAAACTTCGCTCGTATTTATCAATTTCTTGGCGATTAAATGTGGCAAGATTGGCTTTTTCAAAGGCTTGTTCAATAATACTGTCTTTAAAAATAGCAGGAATGTATTGTAAATCTTCCAAATTTTTAATAAAAAATAACCATTTATCAAGTGGCGTTACCAATTCATGTTCTTTTTTACAAAAATTGGGTAATTGCAAATAAATCAGCGTTAATTTATCATAAAAAATTTGATTATTTTGGTCTTTTAATTGCACGGTATAAATAACTTCTGGGTCGTCTTTATGCTCATCAAATAAAAAATCCAAAATGCTGATACAATACACCGCCTTTAATTGATAATTCCATTCGCCTTTTTGGGCTTGTTCGTTAATCGGAAAAGTGGCGTAATATAATGTGCGGTCTTTAAAAAAAGTTTGTTTGGCTCGTTGCAATTCCACAATAAACCGCTCGCCTGTATGACTTTCACAATAAATATCATAAATGGCTTTGCGGTCAAAATCACTAATGCCCATTTGCTCGCTGTTTTTTAAGGTTAAGTCCTTAATTTGATGATGAGCAGGGAGCATGGCATTTAAAAAATCTATCAAAAAGGGCTTACTGGCTTCTTCGCCAAACAATTTTTTAAAACCATAATCAGTAAATGGGTTGATAAATCTTGCTTGCATGATTGCTCCTTTTTGCCGATTTTATCGTGTTGATTAAAGGATATGATTGCAGGAGTGAATGGCAATTTACCCTGTGTTGATATACATCATGGGGCGAATGTGATTCGCCTCTACATACCAAATTTTAAAATATATCTTTATTTAATAATACACCAAGTTAATCCAACTTTCTAAGCCCAGTCATCTCATAAGCCAATGCCAATTCACGGATTTTTTGCCCGTTTATCATCAATTTATCATTTAATTCTAAAAGTGGCACAAGCACAAAATTTCGCTCAAAAATCCCACTGTGTGGCACGGTCAGCCTGTCATTATGGATAATTTCATCGCCATACAACAAAATATCCACATCAAGCGAACGCTCGCCCCACCGCCGTAACCGCACACGCCCTGCCCCCTGCTCCAAGTCTTGACAAAAATCAAGCAGGCTTATCGGGTCAAGGCTTGTCTTGGCGGACAGCACCGCATTGACAAAATCAGGTTGGTCGGTTACGCCAAACGGCTTGGATGAATACAAAGACGACAGCACCACATCACAAAACCGCTCATCACAGGCTAGCGTATCACGCACCGCCAAAATATGGCTAGTTGGTTCGCCAAGCTCGTTGGCGATGTTACCCCCCAGCCCCAGATAGATTTGTACCTTATCAGTCATCGTGTTTGGCTCGTGGTTTGGCGTTGGATTTTTTGCGTTTTTTGGGTTTTGGCGTGTCAGTATCTTGGGCGGTTTCTCGTGGCTCCGCTTGTCGTCTTGTTTGCTGTCCTGCTTTTTGGCGTTTGCTCGCCTGCGTTTTAGGCTTGGCAGAGTCTGACACAGATGGCTGTAAGTCGCTCTCGGTCAGACCTTGCTCACGCTCTTTGATGGACAGCATTGATGATGGCTGACGTTTGCGATAACGCACCGATGGGATGTAAGGCTCGTCATTGTCCAGCAGTTTGGCAAAATCACTCTCGCTGTACGTGCGGCGCTCAAAGGTCGGCACATCCACCTGTCGCACTCTTGGCGTGGGGCGAGCACTCTTGGGCGTGTTGGCAGTATCCACCACCAGTAACGGTTGTGGCACATCGTCCGCCTTGTCATCATCACGCCCTGAGAGCTGTTGGAGTTGTAGAAGTTCGGCATCTTTATCAATGCCTTTATCAGTCCCTGTATCTGCCCCACGTCGTCTGCGAGTGCGAGTCACACCGCCTCCCAACGCATTTAGCATTTGGCTTTGACTGGTCGCATCAACCGCCAAATAACGTTGCCACCACGCCCCCATGTCATTGGTCGGCTCGGACAGCGGACTGTCATCACGACCCTCACGCATGATAAGAAAATCAAGCCCTGCCCGAAATCTACCCTGCGAGCTTAGCCTGTCCACGTCTTTGGGCTTGGGGCTGACAAGCTTGGGTTGCATGAACCAAATATCGCTGATAAAATCCTCGGCAAATTTAGGAATGGCGGTCTTGATACGCTGAGCATCAAACACCTTGCGAGACGCTTTTATTTGGGCTTCGTGAAAGGGCAGACCTTTTTTCTTAAACTTTGCCAAAGCATGCAAATAATTCTCCCACAACAGCACCGCATAAAAAAACGCAGGGTTGGCAGTTTTGCCCGAGGCAATCCGCTCATCGGTGTTTTTGGCAACTTGCAGGGCAAGGCGAGTGGGCTTGGGCTGAGCGTAGGTCATCAGACTGTTCATCGCTCCATATTGATATAGCAGGGGTAACAGCGGAGCCAGATAACCGCCCGTGAACATCTTTTGGGTCTCATCATAGAGCCGATGGGCGGACACCTGCTCCAAAAGCATCCAGCTTGTGTCATTAAACTGTTTGACTAGGGCTTTGTCAAATTCAAAACCCAGTTTTGCCTTAAACCGCAACGCACGAAGCAGGCGGACAGGGTCTTCTTCCACACGCACTTTGGCATCACCAAGCAGGCGTAATGTGCCGTTTTTGATGTCATCGACCGCCCCACAAAAATCTAATACTTCGCCCTTAATCGGCTGATAATACAAGGCATTAATGGAAAAATCACGACGGGCAAAATCCTGCTCTATCGTCCCCCACACATTATCACGGGTAATCATGCCGTCATCGGTGGTGTGCGTGTCGTCCTTGGGCGGAGCTCTAAAAGTCGCCACTTCAATGAGTTCACGCCCCGAATAAACGTGAGCGAGTTGAAACCGCTTGCCAATGATGCGGCAACGCCCCCCAAAAATCGCCTTAATCTCATGAGGGCGAGCGTTGGTCACAGCATCAAAATCCTTGGGAGCAAGCCCCAAAAGACTATCGCGCACGCCACCACCCACGATATAGGCGTCAAAACCTGCCTTGTTAAGCGTGCTGATAACTTCCACGATACTGTGTGGCAAAGTACGTTTTTCAAGCCCCAACTTCTGTGCCGACAGCACGGTCGCTGATGATTTGGGAGTTTTGTGTTTGGTTGGTTTTTTTTGCATAAGGTGTTTAGACTGCTTTTTTGATGTTTGGTGAATGGCATGCTTTGCCATTGGTTTGTCTGTTTGGCGGTGTTTGGGCTGTTTAGACCGCTTGACTTTTTTGGTTTTCTTGAATTGTTTGGGGCGAGCATGGGACTGCCCGAGTTTTGCGTCCGCTTTTGTCTTTGCCATGACTTGTGTCACTCATTTTTTACTGGGGCGTGTTAAATTTTGATAATATTTATTTGAATTTATGAAAATTTACACTTTTAAATTGTTTTTACATGAAAATGGCTATCCCACCACTTGCATTTAAAAGATTAAAAGATAGGTAAAATCTTGCATATTTACCTAATTACACCCAACCAACTTAATATTTACCACAGGTTTGTAGGGGTGTGCTGAACACACCCTTTGATGGTATTACTGTACAAGGCATGCTCAGCATGCCCCTACATCCACACATCATCGCATTTGTAATAACTTTAAAGTTTATTGGTTATAAGCGGTCAGATTATTTTTCATAATAAATCTCTTTCNNACCCTTATAAGTATTGGGGTTGAGGTTTTTAAAAATCCACAAAAATCGGGGTTTGGAAAGAAGTCTAATAAAAACTTGCTTGATAGAATGACCATCAAATGCCCTTTAATAACCACCCGTCATAAGTTTCATTGTACCTTGTTTTTGCCAAAAAAGCTAATGCACCGTGAGTCTGTGACGGTTTTTTTCCAAGGTTTTGACCCCGATACCCTTAACCTTTGTCAAATCATCCACGCTATCAAACCGCCCCATCAGCTCCCGATAATCCACAATCGCCTGAGCGGTCTTTGCCCCCACGCCATTTAAGGTTGCAAGCTCGCCCATGCTGGCGGTGTTGATATTAACCCGCACGCTCATCGCTTTTTGGGCGGATTGTTTGGCGATAAGGGCTTGATACGCCTGTTTGGGGTCGGCGTAGCATTGGTGGGCGTGGGCGATGTTTGCCATCAGCATCAAAACCAATAATAAATATTGAAGTAATCTCATCATTATCTCACATCAAGTAATAACACATATTCTTGCCCTACTTTCCCTAAAATAATTGGGTCTGATTTTTTATTTGGATTATCACTTGGTTTGTCGATGATATCCTCCTTATCAGAATCATACAGACCCTTACCATTAATATGCATCCATTTTATTTGTAATTCCTCAATCTTTTTATCTGAACTTAACGCTTCTTTTGCTTGTACAATTTTATGACCATTAAAATCTCTTGGTATGCCTACAATATCTGTATATACCCAAAAAAATTGAGCAACGGGCTGTTTGAGCCTTTTGTCAAATAAAATAGCACTCATTTCTCTATCATATTCTTTTGGTTTTATCAAAATATCATAATTTTTACCGCACCAAAGCTGATACTCGGAAATATTTCCTTTCTCTAATTTTATATAAAATTTCTTACCATATAAGCCAAAATAATCGCCATCATACAAATTATCACTGTCATATTTGGTTTCTATAATTTCAAATTGACATTGTGCCGATGGTGAAAATTTTTCTTTTTGAATGTTATTAACAAAAAATTCGTCTTGACTATTGGCAAGTTTTGGCGGTTCTAGTATGCTAAAAAACTCTTGGACATCTTGATGATACTCTCTTGCAAAAGTTTCATCATCAGTCTGCCATAAGACATTACCATTTTCATCGCTGATTTTATGATGGTTCTTATTGTTTTCATAAATATAATCAACTTGCATTTTTGGTAAAATTTCTGCAAGCTGATGACGAGAATTATAAATTACCCACAAATTTTTATCATCTTGCACTCTTTTTATAAAACTTTTATCCAACTCCACAGGATTTTTTATTTGAATAACATCATCTTTATTTAAAACAATACCGCTTTTTTGTGGTGGGTTGTATTCTACGCCAGACATTTTAACGGTTGTAAGAATAACTTTTTTATGAAAATATCTTTCTTTTTCTATGTCATTGGCTTTGGCATAGCGATAATATTGCACACCCAATAATAACGTCAATACAGCAATAAACGAAATGATAAAGTTACGAATATGAAATAATTTTTCAGGATTGATAGAGCGTGCAATGACTACATAAGCGGTAGCAAATAAAGCAAAAAACCAACAATATGCCCCATAGCTCCAAACATGCACAATATCATTATCATGCCAATCAGTTGAACCCGCATCACCCAATGCACCGCCTGATGGTTCTACCACAACAAAACTTAATAATGCCAAAAATATCATCAATAAGGTATTGTGAATATAGGATATTTCTTTACCTGCATATAATGACACGGTAATACGAGCAAATACCAAATTTGCATAAACCGCCAATCCTCCCAGTCCCCCAAAAAATACATAAAGCCACCCCAATGGTAAATCATAAACAAGAACTTGCCAACCTAATTCCATGTTAGCGACTTCACTCTTATGATTTACCCAACCAAAAGCAGGCAAAATTAAAGACAATCCATAAATCCCCAAAATCAACCATAGGATTTTTTGTAAGTTTTTATCATATTCATCCAACTCACGAACTTTTTGAATTTTTGGATTGAATTTTACCTGTCTTTTCATATTTCAGAATTCCTTCTCTTGTTCCTTTGCCATGTCCCAGTATTTATCCATTTCTGCCAAATTGCTTTCTTCTAGCGTTTTGCCCTGCTCCATCAGTGATTTTTCTACAAAAGCAAATCGGTGTTTAAATTTGGCATTGGTGTTTTGTAATGCCATTTCAGCATCAACGTCCAAATGCCGAGCAAGGTTGGTCAGCACAAACAGCACATCACCAAGCTCGCCTGCGATTTTGTCTTTTTGGGCTTTATCTAATTTATCTATTTTATAATTAAACTCAGGCGTGGGTAATTCTGCTTGTAATTCACCTATCTCTTCTTGGAGCTTGTCCAGCACACCGCTCAAATTATCCCAATCAAAACCGACTTTTCCTGCCTGTTTTTGTAAGTTTTGGGCGGTCATTAACGCCGTACCCGCCTTAACATCGGACAATAGGCGTTTTGGTCGGTTTTGGTTTTCAATCTGTTTAATCTCGTCCCAACGGCGTTTGACGTCTTCGTCTGTTTTTAGATTTTCTTTGTCAAACACATGGGGGTGTCTGCGAATGAGTTTTTCTTGCAAAGCATAAATCACGTCCGCCATATCAAACCGCCCCTGCTCGGCATACAGATGGGCATGAAAGACGATTTGCAAAAGCACATCACCAAGCTCTCCTTTGATGTCATCGGTGGCAAGGGGGCTTTTGTCGTCATTACTAATGGCTTCTACAAGTTCAAAAACTTCTTCTATGGCGTATTTTTGTAGGCTGTCGTTGGTTTGTTTTTTATCCCACGGGCAATCGGTGCGAAGGCGTGC
Source organism: Moraxella lacunata (assembly GCF_002027545.1). Lineage (GTDB taxonomy): Bacteria > Pseudomonadota > Gammaproteobacteria > Pseudomonadales > Moraxellaceae > Moraxella > Moraxella lacunata. The sequence continues at coordinate 3,271 of NZ_MXAN01000016.1, read as the reverse complement.
CATGAGCGTTAAAAGGTCAGAGAATTGGTTGGTTGGGGTCATAATCATTCCATTGGGTTGTGTGAAACAAAATATTGAGCATACAAAATATCAGCAAATTCACTTTCGGATAAATCGCCCACCACCAAATCACGCATGGCATCAGCGATTAAAACATGGTCTAAGGTAATTTCATAATCATTCAAAGATAAGTATTCTAATGCCACCGCAAGCCCTGTGCGTTTATTGGCATCCGACAAGGCATGGGCAACAGCAATGCTACACGCATACTTTGAGGCAATCTCAAACACATCATCCAAGCCTTCATAGGCAATGGCATTATCCACACGAGCCAACGCCCCTTGCAGTTTGGCAACATCCGCCCTGCTTTTTAAGCCCTTTTCGGTTTGCAAAATATAATGGTTGATTTCAATCACACGTTCAAACGGAAAATAAATCAATTCCATCACATATCTGCCAATCGTTTAAATGTCTCGCTATGCGTCCGAAGAACGAGTTTAGTTTCGGATTTTATAATCTGCTCGCCTTGTTTGCCTGACAAATCCAACTTTTTTGTGGCGACAATCTTTGGGCGATTAATGGTTGCCACATGGTATTTTTCGAATTTTTCGCTCATTTTATCTCTCCAAAATAAACCCCATTATACTAGATAACGGGGTTTTCCACATCTATTTATTTACTGAGCCAAATCTTCAAACAGTGCCGTAGATAGATAACGCTCGCCCGATGACGGAACCACCACCACGATGAGTTTGCCTGCGTTTTCAGGACGGCTTGCCACTTGTAGGGCTGACCACACCGCCGCCCCTGCACTAATCCCCACAAGGAGACCCTCTTTTTCTGCCATTTGGCGAGCCGTGGCAAAGGCGGATTCGGTGGTAACCGTGATGACTTCGTTATAAATCTTGGTATTTAAAATGCTCGGCACAAAACCAGGGGCAAGTCCTTGCAATTTATGACCCCCTTTTTCGCCACCGCTAAACACAGGCGAATCAGACGGCTCGACCGCCACGATTTGGACGCTGTCCTTTTTGGCTTTTAGCACTTCGCCCACGCCCGTAATCGTACCGCCTGTGCCAATCCCTGCCACCACGATATCTACCTGTCCGTCTGTGTCGTTCCAGATTTCTAGGGCGGTGGTTTCACGGTGGATTTTTGGGTTGGCTAGATTGTCAAATTGGCGTGGCATAAAATAGCCGTCTTGACTGGCAAGCTCGTTCGCCTTGGCAATCGCCCCACCCATGCCGTCCACAGCAGGCGTTAGCACAAGCTTTGCCCCATAGGCACGCAGTAACGCTCGGCGTTCCAAGCTCATGCTCTCGGGCATGGTGATAACCAATTTATAACCCTTAGACGCACACACCATGGCAAGCCCAATGCCTGTATTGCCTGATGTTGCTTCTACAATGGTCGTGTTTTTGTTGATAAGCCCGTCTTTTTCGGCTTCGTTTATCATGGATAGGGCAATGCGGTCTTTGACCGAGCTGGCTGGATTAAAGTATTCTAACTTTGCCACGACACGAGCGGGCAAGCCTTCTGTTAGGCGGTTGAGTTCCACTAGGGGCGTGTTGCCGATAAGGTCGGTGATGTTTTTGGCGATGTTCATAAAATTTCCTTTAAAGGTTGTCGGTTTAAAATGTTACACGGTTAGCATACCAAATTTTTATAAAAATTTATAGGCAAAAAATGTTAAAGGTTATTCTATTTTGGCATATAAATAATTTCACAACATGCACCACCAAATGATGATAAACATGATAAAATTAAGTTATTTTTATTTTAGCGCCTAGGATGATTCATGAAAACTTTTAATCCCATTACCATCTCCTGCTTCAAAGCCTATGATGTGCGTGGTGAACTTGATGTCAATTTGGATAGCGTCATCGTCTATCGCATCGGACGAGCTTTTGCCCAATATCTAAATCATGGTCAAAAAAATCATGGTCAAAAAAACTCTGTCATCGTGGTTGGTGCAGACATTCGCTCATCCAGTAACAGTTTAAAACAATCTGTCATTGATGGCATAACAGACGCTGGCGTGGACGTGATTGATTTGGGCATGGTTGGCACCGAGGAGGTGTATTTTGCCACAAGTCATTATAACGCCATCGGTGGGATTGAGGTTACCGCAAGTCATAACCCCATTAACTACAATGGCCTAAAAATGGTGCGTGAAAACTCACGCCCCATCAGTGCCGATACGGGATTGGCAGACATTCGCACCATCGCCGAGCGTGGAGAATTTGTGGTTGCAGGCAAAGGTAGAGTTACCCTAAACACCGACAAAACTGCCTACATTGACAAGCTCATGAGCTTTACCGACACCGCCAAATTTACCCCTAAAAAAATCGTGGTAAACAGTGGCAACGGCTCGGCAGGGCCTGTGGTTGATGAACTACAAAAACGTCTTGGCGATAAGGTTGAGCTTATCAAAGTCCACCACGCCCCAGACGGCTCATTCCCCAACGGCATCCCCAACCCCATGATTATCGCCAACCAAAAAGCGACATCGGATGCTGTCATCGCTCATGGGGCGGATTTTGGTGTGGCATTTGATGGCGACTTTGACCGTTGTTTTTTGTTTGATGAAAACGGACGATTCATTGAAGGTTCGTATATTGTGGGCATGCTGGCTGAGGTATTTTTGAAACAACATCAAGGCAAGGGCATCGTCTATGACCCCCGGGTGATTTATAATACCGAATACGTCATCGCCCAAAACGGTGGTCAGCCCATCATCAGTAAATCAGGGCATTCATTTATCAAACAAGTCATGCGTGAGACAGGGGCGATTTATGGGGGCGAGATGTCCGCTCACCATTATTTTCGTGATTTCGCCTATTGTGATAGTGGTATGATTGTGTGGCTACTGGTGATCGAGCTGTTATCAGTAACAGGTAAAACTTTATCCGAGCTGGTCAATGGCTATATCAATGACTTCCCCAGTTCAGGCGAGCTTAATTTTCGCTTGGGGCAAAAAACCGCCAATGAAATCAGCGAAATTTTGGAGCAAAAATACCACGCATTAAATCCTACTAAAAACACCTTAGACGGATTAAGTCTAGATTTTGGCGATTGGCGGTTTAATCTACGTTCGTCCAACACCGAGCCACTTATTCGCTTAAATATAGAGACCAAAGGCGATAAAGAGCTACTAAAAACCAAAACAGATGAAATTTTGGCAGTGCTAGATGAATGCGGCGCGGTGAGTGCTGACCACTAAACATTCAAGTACAAAAAACAGGGTAGTGATTTGAACCGCACCCCAAAA
>NZ_MXAN01000015.1 GCF_002027545.1 Moraxella lacunata | reverse complement strand
TTTGGGGGTCGGTTCAAATTTGCCCTTTTTATAAAAATCAATCACTCTTCATCAAGCAAATCTTTTTCTCGTGCCACCGTCAAAAGGTTATTGGAGCGGTTACCTGTACGGCAAAAGATGTGCAATGGGCGTTCGGTTTCATTAAAAAAATCAGCAAAGGCTTGGACGTGGTTCATGTCCATCATACCGCCAGCAAAGGCGATTTGCTTATAGGCGATACCGTGAGCTTGGCACGCCTGTTCAATCTCGGCAGAGGTTGGCTGTCCTTCTTCTTCACCGTCTGGGCGGTTATTTACCACGGTTTTTACGCCCATGCGAGCCAGTTCTGCCACGTCAGCAGGGGTAATTTGACCTGATAGGGTAATGCGAAATTCGGGGGCGATGTTACTCATAACTTTTCCTAATTAAAAATACTAAAAATCAAAAGGCATATTACCTGTTTTTGATATATTTAGCAAATGGATTTTTAGGATAATTTTGTTATAATAACATCTATTTTTCGGAATAAGTTATGACCAACACCGACTACCATAGCCAAATCACCCACACCCTACACACCACTTGCCACGTCCACGCCATTACACCGCTACACGCTCTAGAAAGTGGTAGTCGGGCATGGGGTTTTGCCAGTTTTGATAGTGATTTTGATGTACGGCTGATTTATCATCATACGCCCGATTGGTATTTGCAGATTTATGATGACAAAGACACGTTTGAATTTATCAATCATGACTTATTTGACGTGCCATTTGATATTGGCGGTTGGGATATTAAAAAAGCATTGGTACATATTCATAAATCCAATGCCGTAATTTTTGAATGGTTAAATTCGCCCATTATTTATCATGGCGATGATGAATTTATTAAAGAAGTGAAATATATCCAATCAGACTTTTTTAACCCCCAAGCAGTTTATCATCATTATCAAGGAATGGCAAAAAAGGCAAATGGTGAACTGGACATATCCCGTCCTATCAAACTTAAAAAATGGTGTTATCTGATTCGTGCATTGCTTGCAAGCCTATGGATAAAAGAATACCAAACCATGCCCCCTGTGTGTATGAATGAAATGTTTGGTTTATTAAATCCCAATAATGTTGATGAATTAAATCACGTTATCCATTTAAAGCAATCGCATGATGAAAAGTATTTATATGAACTACCTCTATCCATGCAAACATTTACCCAACATCTTTGGCAAACAACCCAAGATTTAACTTTTGATAAAAAACAAAAAGGCGATGTTGGTGTGTTAAATGATTTGTTTAGAAAAATTGTTTTTAAATAAATTTATCAATTATATATTTTAAAAATTGATAGATTAAAATACATTTGTAGGGGCAAATTGCAATTTGCCCATTTATATTAAAAATCATATAAAATTAACGAGAACCCCCATGATAACCATTGATTACCTAAAATCCAATAACCTGATTTTATTAGAATGTATCTCAGGCAGTCGTGCCTACGGATTAGACACACCGTCATCAGATACGGATATTAAAGGCGTGTTTTATTTGCCTAAGCCCTTTTATTATGGTTTGCATGATGATTATGTACCACAGGTCAGTAACGAAACCAATGACGTGGTGTATTATGAGCTGGGGCGATTTGTGGATTTATTATTACAAAATAATCCTAATATCATGGAACTACTTGCCACGCCAAGCGATAAGATATTATATAAGCACCCAATTATGGATAAGTTTAATCCTGATTGGTTTATTTCCAAATTATGCCAAAAAACCTTTGCAGGATTTGCCCTTAGCCAAATTAAAAAATCTCGTGGCTTAAATAAAAAAATCGTCAATCCGATGAGTAAAGACAAAAAGAGCCTATTGGAATTTTGTGTGGTATTTGACAATCATAAAAGCGTGGATTTGATAGATTGGCTAAATAAACACAATCTCACCCAATTGCAAATCGGCTTATCCAAAATGCCCCACGCCAGTCATATGTATGCGATGTTTGTCGGCGACTATCGGGGGATTATTCACGATGACAGCCAAGAAGTGTTATTAAGCCCTATTCCCAAAGATGTATCGCCTGTTGCTTATTTGTCATTTAATCAAATGGGATATAGCAAATATTGCCAAGATTATAAAGACTATTGGGAATGGGTAGAAAAACGCAATCACGAGCGTTATGAATCCACCGCCAATCATGGCAAAGGCTATGACGCCAAAAATATCATGCACACCTTTCGGCTATTATACACCGCCTTGGATATTGCTAAATTAGGCAAAGTGATTGTGGAGCGTGATAATCGTGATGAACTTTTGGCAATTAAATCAGGGAAATTTGATTATGATGATTTATTAAAAAAAGCAGATGAATTAATAAAAGAAGTCGAATTGGCATTTGACCAAAGCGATTTACCAGAAATACCCGAGCATTATTTGGTCATAAAAACGTTAATTGAAATACGAGAGCAATTATATGGTTAATTTGCTAAAATTGGTAAATATTGCTATAATACGCCACTTTTTTATTTGATGATGATATGAAATTCACGCTACATAAAACCGACACAAAAACCCGAGCTCGCCGTGGCACGGTACACCTAGCTCATGGCGATGTCGCCACGCCTGCCTTTATGCCTGTGGGGACGTATGGCACGGTCAAGGGTATGCTCCCACGAGACATTCACGCCATTGGGGCGGACATTATTTTGGGCAATACTTTTCATCTGTGGTTACGTCCGACCACGAGCGTGATTGATGAATTTGGCGGATTGCATGATTTTATCGGTTGGGATAAGCCGATTTTGACCGATTCGGGCGGTTTTCAGGTGTTTAGCCTTGGTGCGATGAGAAAAATCACCGAAGAAGGCGTGCATTTTCGCTCGCCTGTGGACGGCTCAAAGGTGTTTTTGTCGCCTGAGATTTCCATGCAAATCCAACACTCCCTAAACTCCGACATCGTCATGCAGTTTGACGAATGCACGCCTTATCCTGCCACGCACACCGACGCCCAAAAATCGCTTGAATTATCGCTCCGCTGGGGGCAACGCTGTCTTGATGAACATCACAAACTGGGTAACAAAAACGCCCTGTTCGGTATTGTGCAAGGCAGTATGTACGAAGATTTGCGGATGCAGTCCTTGACCGCCTTGACCGACATGCCCTTTGACGGCTATGCCATTGGCGGTCTGTCGGTAGGCGAGCCAAAAGATGAGATGATAAAAGTATTAAACTATCTGCCAAACCGTATGCCGTCTGATAAGCCACGTTATCTGATGGGCGTGGGAACACCGTCTGACATCGTGGAGGCGGTAAGACGGGGCGTGGATATGTTTGACTGTGTCATGCCAACCCGTAACGCTCGTAATGGACATCTGTTTACCAGCACAGGGGCGGTTAAGATAAAAAATGCCGTTCATCGCCACGACAAAAATCCGCTAGATAGCGAGTGCGACTGCTACACTTGCCAAAATTTTAGCCGTGCCTATTTGCACCATTTGCATAAATGCGGTGAAATGCTCTCAGCCCAGCTAAATACCATTCATAATTTGCGTTATTATCAAAATCTCATGAAAGGCATTCGTGAAAGCCTAGAAAATGACACTTTTGATGAATTTGTGGCGACATTTTATGCCAAGCAGGAGCTTGAAGTGCCTGAGCTTGGTTTGGTGTAAACTACCTATAAAATAGAGTTTTGCTTTATGTTCAAACTTATATAAGTAATTGATGTATCAAGGGTGAATTGCTATTTGCCCCACAACTCAAAAATAATCATCGAATGGTCAACAAGTTATCATTTTAAGTTGAGATTGGAATAAAATAGGACATGCTAATGATGGGTATTGGCTTAAAACCCAACTTAACAAAACCCCTGCAACAGCAAGGGTTTAATTTGGCAAATAACTGATTTAGGCATCATAATCTTCGGTCGGTGTTAGATTAATCCCTGCCTGTGCTGCCAGTCCATCAGGGCTAAACACCCCTTCATAGACAAAGGATGTCGGTCCTGTCATCATCACTGAGTAGCCTTCTTGATAACGCACGGCAAGGCTACCGCCATAGAGCTGAACTCGCACATCCACCCCTTCATCAATCCAACCTTCACGCACGCCCACAGCGACCGCCGCACACGCACCCGTGCCACACGCCTGCGTCTCACCCACACCACGTTCATAGACACGCAAGCGAACATGGCGTTGATTGACGATTTGGACAAAGCCGACATTAACACGCTCGGGAAATGCTTCATGACTCTCGATGAGCCTGCCTAGACGTGCCACATCGGCAGTCAGCACATCATCCACCAAGATGACCGCATGGGGATTGCCCATGTTGGCAAGGTAGAGCTGAACAGGCTCGCCATCGACATTTAGGCGGTAGGAATTGCCCACTTTGGTGATGGCTTGGGGAGCAAAAGGAATCTCGGCAGGCTCAAATTTGGGCTTACCCATGTCCACCTGCACCCATCCATAACGGTCGGTGGTCAGCGTGATAACCCCGCTTGCCGTCTCCACACGCAAACGCTGTTTAAAGGAGAGTTTACGAGCCTGTACAAAGGACGCAAAACATCTTGCCCCATTGCCACACTGTGCCACTTCCTGTCCATCAGCATTAAAAATACGATATTTAAAATCCACGTCAGGGCGAGACGGTGGCTCAACGATAAGTAGCTGGTCAAAGCCCACGCCCAAATGACGGTCAGCAAGCAGTCGCACCAACTCACTTGTTAGATTCATCCGCTGTGTCACTAGGTCAATCACCATAAAGTCATTGCCCAAACCATGCATTTTGGTAAATTCGATTAACATTGTCGTTTTCCTTTTGTTTTGGCTAAGTTATAAAGTCACACCGTCTATCTTAACATGATACGCCCAAATTGTTAATATTAAAACCAAAAATAAACGCCATAAAATCAGCCCAATAAGCAGATTTTTAATAAAACACTTGTTTTATTTTAGTCTTATGGCAATCAAGCCGCTTTTTGTAAAATTTCATCAGAGCATTTGCTTTTAAAAACAATCATTTACAAATTTGTGACACCATCAATAATCAGAAAAATCTCTTAATATTTTGTTATTGTACAGAAATAATACGTTTTTATACGGTAAACCACCATAAGTTTTGTTAATATCTGTCATGATTAAGAGATATAGTAAATAGACAATCCTAAGGATACATGATGAACGATAAAGACCTTGATAAGCCCGTCAGTTACCAGACCGCCAAAACACCCAAGGATTTTAACCACGATCAGTGATGAATAAAGTAGTCATTGGGCGACTTGGTATTTTTCCGCAAGTAAGCATACCTGTGTTTTTGACTTCTGCACTGCTGATTGTTATTTTTATGATTTTTGGCACTTTATTTAGCGAGATGGCAGGACAGCTCTTTAATAACGCCCAATCCTTTATCACCGAACGATTTGGCTTTTTATTTATCATTTTGATGAACGTTGCTTTGGTATTTTGTTTATACATTGCCATCAGTGGTTATGGTGACATTCGCCTAGGTCATCAGACTGAGACACCCGAGTATAGTTTTGGTTCGTGGATTGGCATGCTGTTTTCGGCAGGGATTGGGATTGGACTGCTGTATTGGGGCACAGCCGAGCCACTGCTGCATTTTGCCAAACCGCCCACCGCTGAACCCAGCACTGTTGAGAGTGCCAAAGAAGCCATGACCTACTCATTTTTACATTGGGGGCTACATGCTTGGGCGGTGTATGCCGTGGTTGCTTTGGGTTTGGCTTATTTTCATTAAATCTCTTTCCNNTTGAGGTTTTTAAAAATCCACAAAAATCGGGGTTTGGAAAGAAGTCTATTATCGGCGTGGTCTGCCCCTATCCATTCGCTCGGTCTTGTTTCCACTCATCGGACAAAAAATTTATGGCAAATGGGGTCATATCGTTGATATCCTAGCAGTGTTCGGCACCATGTTTGGGGTAGTGACATCATTAGGCTTAGGAGTCATGCAGTTAGAGACAGGACTGGCTGACATCATGGGTATTACCCCAAGTTTGACATTAAAAATCGCCTTGATTGCAGGGATAACCGCCTGTGCCACGTTATCAGTCATGGCAGGTCTTAATAAAGGGGTAAAACTACTTAGCGATGTTACCATCATCGGCACGCTCATCATGCTAGGATTTATGATTATCGCAGGCCCTACACAGTTTATTTTTGACAGTTTTGTTGAGAATGTGGGTAACTACACATCATCACTGGTACAAGTTGGTCTATGGAACGAAGCCTACACCGACACCGATTGGCAAGCATCTTGGACGATTTTTTATTGGGCGTGGTGGGTGAGCTGGTCACCTTTTGTGGGGATTTTTATTGCCCGCATTAGTCGTGGACGTACCATCAGGGAATTTATTTTTGGGGTGTTGTTTGTCCCTATGCTACTGCTGTTTTTATGGTTTACCACGTTTGGCGGGGTTGCCATTCATATGGAACTGTCGGGAGATTATGGCTTGACAACGGCGGTATTAAATGACACAGGCAGTGCTATTTTTAAGTTCATTGAATACTATCCTTTTACCCAAGGTTTGATGGTTGTCATTCTTAGCATGATTGTCCTGTGGTTTGTTACCAGTGCTGACAGTGCCAGCTTGGTTGTGGACATGCTCACCGCAGGGGGCAACACCAACCCGCCCAAAGTGCAACGCCTATTTTGGGTGACTTCCGAAGGCGTTATCGCTTGTATCTTATTGGCGGCAGGTGGTCTGTCAGCTCTACAAGCGGCGGCGATTGTGGCAGGCTTTCCCTTTGCCATTGTTGTGCTTTTGATGATGTACTGCTTACTGCGTGGCTTAGGACGTGACAGACTAACCTTATATCGCAAAGGGCAATGGTATATCACCGAAGAATCTGCCGAACATAACAGTGCCAATCAGTTTGTCGATGAGCATCTACTGGCAGGTCCACCAACCTTAAATCCACCCCCACCCAGCCCATCGATGGACAAAAATAATTCATAATGCAAAAGCAATTGGCAACAAGCAAATCATACACCATTATGATTGATACTTAAAATAACCACACATTCCCCTAATTTTGGTGTAAAATTAGGGGAATTTTTGACACATAGACCTACAATGACTGATTTAAAAAACCCTGCCAATTTTAACTTTCCCCACGCTCATCTTAGCAATGATGACCAACACGCCCTGCTTGATTTGCCGACCCGATGGGTGCGAACAGATGACGAGCTATATGAACTCATTGACGAGATAGACAGCGTGGATGTGGTCGCTTTGGATACAGAGTTTATCAAGCGTGACACTTATTATCCGATATTGGCATTGGTGCAGGTCAATACTGGCAAAGGAATATACCTTGTGGACGCCCCACGGCTTGATTTGACCGAGTTTTGGCAGGCTCTGTGCGAAGTGCCGAGCATGGTATGGTATGCGTGTGGAGAAGATTTGGGAATATTTTATCTGCTTGCCAATAATCCGCCCTTGACCAATGTCTTTGATGTGCAAATCGGCGTGGCATATCTGACTGGTAAATTGCAAGTGGGTTACAGCCAAGCGGTCAGTGAGATTCTGGGTGTGGCACTAGATAAAGGCGAGAGTCAGTCCAACTGGCTTGCTAGACCGCTCACGCCCGAGCAAGAGCTGTACGCGGTCAATGACGTGCGTTATCTGCTTGCCCTACATCAGGCGGTCGTGCAGGCACTTAATGATAAGCAGGTGCTGGACTATGTCAATGAAGACAGCACACTCTACGCCAAAGAGCTGTACGACACTCAGCACCTAAGCGATGATAAGCTCTATCTTGACCATATCGCCCCGACCTACACCAGACAGCAACTGGCGGTACTGCGGGGCTTGACCATGTGGCGAGAGTCACTGGCTCGGGCGGTGAATGAGCCACGCAGTTTTATCATTGGTAAACAGCCGTTGCGTGAGATTATTGAGACCCTGCCGACCAACATGAAAGATTTGGCACACACCACCCTAAACCGCTCCGCCCTACGCCGTTATGGTGCCGAGATAATCCGTGTCATCAAAGAAGCTAAAGCCCTGCCCCAAGCGGACATGCCTGTCAAAATCCCCGTTTATACCAGCAAAGCCAAGCCTTTTCGCCATGCCCTAGACGAAGCCACCGACACCCAAGCTCGCCTGCTAAACATTCCAAGCAATCTGCTACTAAAAGGGCGTTGGATTAATGAGCTTATGTATCACGTCTATCAAGGTCTGCCCATCGATGACACACACGCCCTATCGGGGGGCTTGCAAGGCTATCGGCATGCGTGGGTCGTTGGCACGGTACTGCCCCTACTTTATGAGCATGAACAATCCATTCGTGACGGGTTTGATTGTGGTGCTAAGATGTAGCATGATTAAAGGGTAAATATAAACAGCAAAACTACAACCCCTTTTGCACCGCTTTGGCTTGCGTGAGTGTCACATCCACCACCGTCATAAACTCAGGCAGATTCATGCCACGACTGGTCATGCTGACATAACGGTCGCCCGCCACGAACTCGCCATGATAATAGACATCGCTCTTTTTATCGATAAGTTGCTCAAACCTTAGGGGTGTGCCGTTTAGGTCTTCACGGTATAGCTCTTTGATGAGTGTTAAGGGTTTGTCGGGATGAATGTGGGTTTCGGTGATTTCAAGGCGTGCTTTGGTGCTAGGGTGTTCAAATAGACGATACACCCCATCAAAACCCGTCTTGCCAAGCACTCCTTCATACGCTCGCCCTGTCAGCACAAAGCCTGACGGCAAAGCATCTTTGATTTTTACCATTTCAAAGGCAAGGGGCTGTTTTCGCCCGAAGCGATAAGACATTTTGGCGTGCGTGGCGGATTTGAACTCGTGAGTTAATACACCGCCCGATGTACTGCCTGTGTGTTCTAAATTCTTGATTTGGCGTGCGATGTTTTGTCTTTGGGCGACATCAAGCGTGGCATCAGCCAAAGCGACATAACTCACCGCTTGCGTTGTCTCTGTATGGGTTTGACCATCGGAGCTGTCCACACTTGCCGTGGCAGGGGCAACAACCATGCTTGCTACGCCTGCTGACGATTCGGCATTAACAGAGTCTTTGGCGGACTTTTGGTTTCGCGATAGATTGCCCAATAGACTGCCTGATAAGGCAATACCTCCCACCGTCAGACTAAGGGCAATGGCACCGATGAGTAGAGTTTTTTTATTGATAGGAAAACGGGTTAGGGTCATAAGCAAAAGCACATAATCACATCATCCGTCTATTTTATAAAAAATCTGACGGCTAATGATAGATGTTTTTTGTAAATGCCACGCCCCATCCGTACGCTGATGTTGCCATGCTTTGCTTGGTTTGTCCGCATCATAGCTGACCACCATCGTCCCTATCGGCACACAACAGCACGCCAACACTTCATCATCATCTAGGTGTGCTAGTGGGATTTGTTTGGTTTTGGGGGCGTCTGTCGCTCCCTTGACACGCATTTTACACGCCCCACAAAAGCCCTGCCGACACATATAACGCACGTCTTTATGCTCGGTGCGTAACATACCATCAAGCAAGCTCTCGCCTTCATGCAGATAAAACCGCATTTCGTCTGTAAAAATCCACGGCATGACTGATACTTTTGTGATTAGAGTTCAAAATCGTCCAAATCCACCCCATCCAAATCACTGTCAATCTGACCGACCAGATAAGTGGTGATTTCGGTTTCTTGGGGGGCAACTTGCACGTTGTCTGATGACAACCACGCATTTATCCAAGGAATGGGGTTGGATTTGGTCTCAAAAATGGCAGGCAGACCAATCGCCAGCATACGTGTATTGGTGATGTACTCAACATACTGGCACAGGATATCACGGTTAAGACCGATGATAGAGCCGTCTTTGAACAGATAGCTTGCCCAGTCTTTTTCTTGCTCGGCAGCGACACGGAAAATCTCAATCGCTTCGTCTTGGCACTCTTTGGCAATCTCCACCATCTCGGGGTCATCTTGACCGTGTCGCATGAGATTGATGATGTGCTGTGTGCCGTTTAGGTGCAGGGCTTCATCACGGGCAATCATCTTGATGATTTTGGCGTTACCTTCCATGACTTTATTTTCGGCAAAGGCGAACGAACAGGCAAACGACACATAAAAACGGATGGCTTCTAGGACATTGACCGCCACAATACATAGGTAGAGTTTCTTTTTGAGTTCACGCAAATCGCCCTTGCCTGTCAAGTTATACAGCTGACTGGCTTCGTACAAATCATCATAATAAATGGCGATGTCTTTGGCACGGGCAAGGATATGCTCATTATCCATGATGTCATCAAAAATCACGCTTGGGTCATTGACGATGTTACGAATGATGTGCGTATAACTACGGCTATGAATGGTCTCGCTAAAACTCCACGTCTCAATCCACGTCTCTAACTCTGGCAAGGACACGATGGGCAAAAGCACCGCATTAGGGCTACGTCCTTGAATGCTGTCAAGCAAGGTTTGGTATTTTAAATTAGACAAAAAAATGTGCTGAGCGGGGGCAGATAGCTCACTAAAATCAATCCTATCACGGCTGACATCTATCTCTTCGGGTCGCCAAAAAAACGACAACTGCTTTTCAATGAGCTGTTCAAACACAGGATGACGCTGTTGGTCATAGCGAGAGACGTTCACCGCTTGCCCAAAAAACATGGGTTCTTTTAGGGGGTCATTTTTGGTTTGGGGAAAGATAGAATACTGCATGACACTCTCTGATGATTGATTTTTATAAACAAAGGGAGGTTAGGTCTTGTTATCTAAATATGGTGTTATTTTAAAATAAAATCACTATATCATGTGTTTTATGGCGTGCCATTTTAGCATAATTTTTATATCTTGACAGGACTTTTTTGGCAAAATGGGGAAAATTTTGGGTAAGGAATTGATTTTGTGAGATTTTAAGTGGGGCGATGGTAGAGTTGATAAAAACTTGATGAATATAAATACCAAAGGCAGGCACGCCCCCAAACTTCCATCTTATTTTATATAAAATGTTATCAGTGGTAGATGTCCCCAAACCAACACTTGTTTAAAAAATATCCATAACCAAAACCCAAAAATTGTGTTACAATGGCGATACATATAAATCATTCATTTTAAATCAATTTGTGTTTACACGGGGAGATTCTTATGATTTATGCAGTATCGGTGGTGTGGTACGCACTGATTTTTGCCCTTGGTATGGCATTCATCAAAAAAATGCCTGACCGTGCCGAGCGGTGGGTGGGCATTTTGGTGTTTATCGGTTTTTGTGCACAGATTTTGATTAATTATGTTGGACTTGGGCATTTGGGGGCGTTTGAATCACTGGCTCATCTTGACCATGACCGCAGTGCTTTTAATTTGATGGTGCTGTGCCTTATCAGTATTTTTTGCTATTCGGCATTGTTTGTGATATTAATTAAGGCTTATGATTATTATCAAGAGTGATGATTTGTCTTGACATGAGATTGATAATTGTTTTAAAATAAAAGCCTTAATGTTTGTAGGGCTTTATTGCAGGCATAAAATGGATTGGTAGGAGAATTTCCATGATTTATTTGCTGTCATTTATTGTTTATCTTATCGTCTTTGCCATTGGTGTTTATTTTATTGTCATTCATTCCAAAAAGGCAACTGCCATCACGCATGGGGTTTGTGCGGTGGGTTTTGTCATACAGCTACTCATAAACTACCTGTTTTGGGGTAACGTGTCGGCATTTGGTTTTTTGTCAAACATCATTAATAACGAGTGAACTTTAACCAACTTACTGATACTGTTCGTGACCAGCGTGGTATGTTATGGCTTGCTTTTTGTGGTGTTTGCCAAACTAAATGACTATTATCATGAATGATTGGCTATAAAAGTGTGGCAAGAAGAACCGTCATTTGGCGGTTTTTTTCATGTGTTTAAAAAAGCCAAGAATTTTGCTATAATGCTTTGTCCCGTATCATAAGAGAATAACATGTCGATTAAGTCAGACCGCTGGATTCGCCAAATGGCGACCGAACATGAGATGATTGCCCCGTTTGAGCCTAGTCAAGTCCGCCATAACAGCGATGGCGAGAAAATCGTGAGCTACGGCACATCAAGCTATGGCTATGATGTGCGTTGTGCCAATGAATTTAAGGTGTTTACCAACGTGCATTCGGCTATCGTTGACCCTAAGAACTTTGATGAGAAAAGTTTTATTGACATTGTCGGTGATGAATGTATCATCCCGCCCAACTCATTTGCTCTAGCCCGTACGGTGGAGTATTTTAAAATCCCCCGTGATGTGCTGACCATTTGTTTAGGTAAATCCACTTATGCTCGCTGTGGCATTATTGTCAATGTCACGCCCTTGGAGCCTGAGTGGGAAGGGCATGTTACCTTAGAATTTAGTAACACCACCAATCTACCTGCCCGTATCTATGCTGGCGAGGGCGTGGCTCAAATGCTGTTTTTCCAATCCGATGAAGTCTGTGAAACTTCCTATAAAGATAGGGGTGGTAAATATCAAGGGCAAACGGGTGTTACTTTGCCAAAAACTTAACTTGTCATTTGCCATTTACCATTTATTATTTATTATTTTAAAAAGAGAATACCATGTCTGATTTACGTATTGAAAAACGTCATAACTTTGACCTTGTCACTGCTCGCACCAAAGCCAAAGCATGGCTAGAAGAGGCAAAGCAAGAGTTTGATTTTGAGGCGACCTACCAAGAAGGAGCGGATAGTGACACCGTAAGTATCAAAAAAGCAGGTGTGGACGGACGTGCGTTTTTGGACAGCGATAAAGTCATCTTTGAGGCGGATTTGAATTTTTTGGCAAAGCCGTTTAAGGGTATGATTAGTAGTGGTATCCAAGAGGGTTTGGATAAGTTTTTTGCTTAATCCATGCCTGCCATGACCATGTCTTATTCATTTATCATCAGCACGCTAAGTCTTAGCGTGCTTTGTGCATTACCTGCATTTGCCAATACACAGCCTGCTACTCCTGCCAACTTACAGACATCAATCAGTCTGCCATCTGCCATCAGTGATAAGCTTGCCAAAAGCGGATTATCAAGCGATGACATCAGTATTTGGGTGATGGCAAGTGATGGTTCGGCACCGCTCATCAGTCATCTGGCGGATACACCACGCACCCCAGCGTCCACGCAAAAGCTTATCACCACTGCCATTGCTTTGGACGTGATGGGGGCGGATTATCGTTGGCAGACACGGCTATACACCGATGGCGTGGTGGTTGGCGATACTTTATATGGGAATCTTATCATCAAGGGCAGTAGCGACCCATCACTGACTCATGACCGCCTTAGTGCCATGTTTTCACAGCTGACGGCTCGGGGCGTGCGTCACATTAAGGGCGACATCATTGTCGATAATACTGGCTTTGTCAATGTCGCCCAAGATGTCAATGCTTTTGACGGGCAGGGACTGCGAGCCTACAATGCCCAGCCCAATGCCTTTTTGATAAATTTTGGCACGCTTGAAGTGAGTATGATACCATCGGGTACATGGGTGTTTGGGTCGGGGCAGACAACTGGGCAGGATGTCACGATTGGTGAACCTGTGCCGTATTTTCGTCCGACAGATGGGACGGTTGCGGTGCAGGTATTGCCAAAGTTGGCGGATTTTCACGCACCGACCATGATACAGGGCGATATCCAGTCATGTCGCACCAAGCCAAAATTTGGCTTATCTGCCGATACTTTGACCATCACAGGACAAGTGGGTGTGAGCTGTGGGCAGGCGAGTGAGTGGCTAACCTTTGCTGACAGCGAAGCGTTTATTACCAGAGCGGTCAAAGGTACATGGCAAGCCCTTGATAAGGACTTTGTTGGGCAGGTTAGGTTGCGACAGCCTTATGATGGGGCAGGGCGAACGTTATCGCCTTTGCTGTCCTTTGCGTCCAAGCCTTTGTCTGAGCAGGTATATCAGATTAACCAATACTCTAATAACGTCATGACCGAGCAAGTGGCTCTGTCTTTGCCTCTGATGATGGGTCAAAAAACGAGCGATTACCCCAAAAGTTTTGCCCTGATAAATACATGGTGGCAACAACATCTTACCACGCCTGCCCCCATCATGAGCCGAGCGTCAGGACTGTGCCGAGATTGTGTGGTTACTCCTAGGGCGTTGGGTGAGCTGTTAGCATTTAGTCAGACTAAGCCGACATTTGAGACATTTAAAGCGTCTTTGCCGATTGTGGGGCAGACAGGCACGATGGCAACCTTTGCCAGACGCCGTCCCCATAGTCCCGCCATCGGACGTGCCTTTATCAAGACTGGCAGACTAAATAATGTGGCAAGCATTGCAGGCTATGTCATGGGACAGTCAGGTAAGATGTACGTGGTGGTTGCCATCATCAATGCCGATGGGGCGGGCAATAACACGCACGCCCATGATGTGTTAGATAAAGTGATAGAATGGACGGCGGGACAGTCTTAATATAAATCATAAAAAATAAAGCAGTCTCAAAACTGCTTTATTTTTTATACATTCAACAAACCATTAACAGCGACGATTGATACTATCGGCAAAGACATAAGAGAACTCTTTGTTTTTACCTTCAAAACGCCAGTGCCATGACTCTTCAGAAACGCCACTGTATCTAGAATAGTCGGGGGTGAAAGTTTGGTAAAAACCGTGCTCATGGGCATGTTGCTGTAGCCAACGATACCCTGCTGTTTTGGCAAAGTTATGGTCAATCGGGGAGAAGTCCACCGCAAGCCCTGTATGATGTTCAGAGTAGCCAGGGTGTGAGGATGTATGATAGATTTGCTTGGCACTTTGCCCTTGTTTTTTCTTATTGGCAACGATTTGGGCTTGACGGCTTGACGTGCGTAAGATAGAGCCAGGGGTTAGCGTGACCCCGTCAGCACGAGCCGCTTTAATCATCTCTTGTAAGGCAGGCTTGGCGGCACGATGAATCTTGAATTTTGGGTCACTGCCATAGCCACTAGGCACAAGGTCGCTAGGGTCGGCATCGGCATATCTAAAATGCTTGATACCCACTTTTAGAGCTTCGGGGGCACATACCGAACCTGTGGCATTGGCATCATATTGGGGTGTTGGCGTGTTAAAATTGCCTTGCTGAGCTTGATAGGCGGGGCCTTGGTTCATCGCTTGCTGTGGCTGGTGTTGATGATGGGTCTGTTGGTTTTGGTTGTACCCTGTATAAGACCGCCCACTTTGGTCGGCAATGGCGGTAGGGTTAGTGGGTTGGCTGATGACGTGAACGGTGTTTTTGCTTGGGCTTGCGATATACCCCGAGCCTGATTGGTTGTTTGTAAAAGTTGCAATCGCACCAACCGTGCCAACCCCCAAAAGCCCTGCACCAATCAATAAATCTCTTGTGCGTTTTTTCATAAAATTACCTAAATCATTCATTATTAGATTACCATTACTAAGTGGATTGTTGTGGGTTTTTAAAATACCCAAATAAAAATAAAAATGGTTGAATCAGATTGCAAAACGAGCAATGCAAAAAATGCATCGCTCGCCTTTTAAATATCATGGATTAACTGCAAATATAATCTGAGCGAGCCCAGCCGACACTGCGACCGAATTTAACTTTGTACCACACCCAGCCATTAGAGTTGCGTTCGCCAATGATACTAACATCACTTCCGTTAGGCATGCGAGCTAGAACTTTATAATTCTGACCAGGGCCTGAACGGAGAAGTACATTACCATTGGTTTGGTGAGTGCAGGCATATCCGTATGAGCCACCGCCGTTATAGGCAGGACCTACTTTGGCAGAAATGTTGGTAGAAAAACCGATGGCACTGGTCGCAATCAAAGCGATAAATAATGATTTTAACTTCATCATCAATGCTCCATAAGCAGATAAATATTGGGCGATACAGGTATTTTTAAAATACATTTGTATTCTATGAAATATTACCATGATTTTCTGTTTAAAACAACAAAATTATTGTAACAAATAAGAAACAATTTATCGCCAAAAAACAACCGTTTATTCAACTGCTTATGATGGCTGATTAAAGCTGATTAAAGTTATTGGTCAACTTTTTTGCAGACATTTTCCAAGGCTTTTTCTATTAACTGCTCGCTGACGCCTTGTTCTTTGAGTTCGTTAATAAAGGCAACATCATCACTAAGAGAGTATTCGGAATTATCACGGTCAAGCCCTTGACGGATATAAAAGCGAATGAGTGGTTGAATGCACTCAAAGCCATGCTCGCCCTTGACTTTTTCCAAATGTTCCACAATCTCGCCCGTCAAACGCAGATGAATGGGGCGTAAGGTGTGGTTGTGATTAAGATACATAAAACACCGTCTTTTTAAAATGATTAAAATGGGGGCTTATGTTACCAATATTTGGGTGAAATTTCAATGAATATTCCTGATTGGCATTCATTTAAAGTTATTTAAAATCTTTTAAAAGTTGGCGATTGCCGACATTTGATTTGACCGATGATTTTGGTAAAATGGCAAAAGTTTTGATAAAAATGATAAAAACAAGCCAAAACTGATAAAATCACGGCACGATTATCAAGTTTAGCCAAAAATTAGCCACATAGAAGTAACATTACCCCCAAATTTTTGCAAAACTAGGCTAGATTGCAACATAAAAACGTGGCACAATGACCCCACTTTCCAAGAGTGCCTTAAATTACATTGATGGCTTTTTAAGAGCTTTTAATGGCTGTTTCATGATTTTACAGGATAATCAAATTTAATCAGCTTTTCATCGGTTTTTAAAAGCCATATAAAGTGGCACAAGGCATTCAAACCAATCATTTTATTATTTGGAGTTATCATGAATACAAAAATCGCCCTAAGCACATTGGCATTGACTTTGCTTCCCATGACGGCTTTGACCGCTCATGCCAATGACACGGCAGTGACTAATTTAAATAACCTGCTTAAAAACACCAAATCAATGACCGCCAATTTTTCACAAACAACCAAAGCAGGTGGTAAAAGCCAAAGTTTTAGCGGTAGCATGGCGGTAGAGCGTGGCAACAAATTCCGCTGGGACACCAAATCGCCATCAGAACAGCTCATCGTGGCAAATGGTAGTAGCATGTGGGTGTATGATAAGGACTTACAACAAGCGACCAAGCAGTCGGTAAACAACCAAGTCGGGGACGCACCTGCCTTACTATTATCAGGCGACCCTAATCAAATCACACGCAATTTTACCGTCAGTCAGCCAAGCAAAGGCAAAAACTACTATGTTCTAAAACCCAAATCAAGCTCAGCCAATTTTAGAGATTTGTCAATCAGCTTTAATGGTGGCAAGCCTGTGATGATGGTGCTAAATGACAGTATCGGACAGACCACGTCGATTCGTTTTAGCAACATTAATATCAACAAAAACATTCCTGCCAGCCAATTTAGCTTTACCCCGCCTAAAGGTGTGGATGTGATTAATCAGTAAGGGAAAAAACGCCAAAACCGCCATTTTAGACAGGATGGCGGTTTTTGATTGTATAATATTTAATCAACTCACATCCATACACCAGTACTTTGTGGTGAGATATTCGTCCAAGCCATATTTTGAGCCTTCACGCCCAAATCCTGACTGCTTAACCCCGCCAAATGGAGCCACTTCGGTGGAGAGTAGCCCTGTATTTTGGGCGACCATGCCGTATTCTAAGGCTTCGCTCACTCGCCATGCTCGGGCGTGGCTTTGGGTGTAAAAATAGGACGCCAAACCATAGGGGGTATTATTCGCCTGTCTGATGACTTCGGTTTCATCGTCAAACACAAAAATCGGAGCAATCGGAGCAAAAATCTCTTCGTGGGCGATGTCCATGTCGTCCGTGATGTCCGTGATGACCGTCGGTAAAAAACAGCGTGTGTGCGTGGGGTGAGACTTGCCCCCTGTGATGAGTGTCGCCCCTTTATCTAGGGCATCTTGGAGCAGTTTTTGGGTTTTTTGTACGGCGGTGTCATTGATAAGACAGCCGATGTCTGTGTCATCTGACAGTCCATTGCCAACGTGTAAGTCATTGACTTCTTTGGTAAATTTGGCAATGAACTCATCTTTTATCGTTTGATGAACATAAATGCGGTTGGCACACACGCACGTCTGACCTGCGTTACGATATTTGGACGCTATCGCCCCTTTGACTGCCTTATCAATGTCGGCATCGTCAAACACGATAAAAGGAGCGTTACCGCCAAGCTCCAAGGAGAGCTTTTTGACCGTACTGGCACATTGTTCCATGAGTAGTTTACCGACCCGAGTAGAGCCTGTAAAGGACAGCTTTTTAATGCGTTCATCGGACGTGAGTACACCCCCGATAACGTCCGCTTGACCTGTTACGATTTGCAAAACGCCCTTAGGAATGCCTGCTTGAATGGCAAGCTCGCCTAGGGCGAGAGCGGAAAATGGCGTTTGGCTATCGGGCTTGACAATCATCACGCACCCTGACGCTAGGGCGGGGGCGACTTTACGGGTAATCATTGCTGACGGGAAGTTCCACGGCGTGATACTGGCACACACGCCCACGGGCTGTTTTAGCACCACATAGCGTAGATTGGCGTTCGGGCTGGGTATCACATCCCCATACGCCCGTTTGGCTTCATCGGCAAAAAAGCGGATAAAGCTGTTGGCATAGCCAATCTCCCCACGAGATTCTTTTAAGGGCTTTCCTTGCTCTGTGGTCATGATGATAGCTAGGTCTTCACGATTTTTATCAATCAAATCCGCCCAGCGGTGCAAAATGACCGCTCGTTCATTGGCGGTTAGGCTCGCCCATGCTTTTTGGGCTTCATTGGCAAAACCGATGGCTTCTACGACTTCATCGGCGGACAAATCGGGAATGGTGCCGATTTTTTCATCATTAAAGGGGTTGAACACGTCGATGGTGTTGGCGGATTTGGCGGATTGCCATGTGTTATTGACGAGTGCGTGTTCGTGGAATAGCTTGGGGTTGGATAATTTCATAAAAACTCCTGTTGGCGGTCATGCTATGCATGGTAGTTATACAATCATATTTATAAGTCTAATTTCTCAAACACCGCCCGATAAAACCATGCCTTTTTATCAAGGGCAAGCGGATACGCCCGTGATGATGACGGCAGACGGTGCAGAGTAACAATTTTATTGTCAAATGTTAAATTTACCGATTGCCCAACTTTTGGCATGTTAATATCAAAATCGGACAATAAAATCTGTGTCGCCTTTTCGCCTGTAGTGATGATATGATTGCACTCGGGCAAGGTGGCTAATAAGCCTTGAATGTCGGATTTTTGGATAATGGTTAAAAATTTATCGGACGCATTGTTATTTTCACGAATGACTGTTTTGGCAGTGTCATAAATGGCAATGCCTTGTTTGTTTAAAAAATCTTTTAAAAGTGTCTCTTTAAACTTTTTACCGTCAATAAAATAATCTTTATCATCAAAAAATACCAAGCCCATAATCCGCCACATGTCATTATTTAAATTGGGATAATAAAAATTCATCGCCCAGCGATTAGGCGGTGGTGGAAAACTGCCAAGCATCAACACTTTGGCATGGAGTGGGACGAATGGCGGTAAGAGGTGGGATTCTTGCATAATATTCTACAATAAAACAAAACCTTCCGCCCGACTTGCTTTTTTATCAAAGGTATAAACGGGTAAATTATCCAAACTGCGACTTTTGCACGCTATCAATAAATCAGATAAATCAAAAGTATTATTTTGGGCGTATAGTAGGGTTTGTTTTAGATGATTGGCTTGTTCAAACGTTAAAAAAAGGGAAATTTAATAAAGTTAATAGCGAATGGATAATTTCATGTCTAGGAATTTTATAACTAAATGCCAATACCCAATTTACTTCCAAAACCACCAATAAAGAGATAAAACCCTGTTCATTATTCGTATGAAATTTTTGAAATAATGCCACCACTTTTTGATATTGCACGGTATCGTCTTTGGTTAAATAACGCACCAAAATATTGGTATCAAGACTAATCATAACTCCGCCTTATCCATTTGTGAAAAATGGTGGTTTATGCCGTCATTCATTTCATCAATGGTTAGTGACTGCTTGACATAAGGGGCAAGCAGTCCGCCTGTATTTTCAATCATGGCAAGCACGTCATCTTTTTTGGCGGTTTTTTGATTATTTTTAAAACTCACCAAGCGATGAGAGTGCGTCAAGTCATCAATCAACCACTTAGGAAACACCACACTACCGTCTGCATTGAGTGGCAACATGATAGACAAACTGCTGTCGGTGGGGCTATTGATGATGATTTGGGTCATATATATTCCTTAGAGATTATTAGGATGTGTCTTTTGTTTTTTATTGCAAATGCCAAAGGCAAATACAACTTATGGCAATAAAACAAACCCTTCCGCCCGACTTGCTTTTTTATCAAAGGTATAAACGGGTAAATTATCCAAACTGCGACTTTTGCACGCTATCAATAAATCAGATAAATCAAAAGTATTATTTTGGGCGTATAGTAGGGTTTGTTTGACTTCTTTATTGTGTTCTATGTCAAAAATTGGCATATGGCAAAGATTTATCATTTCATGGATAATATCTTGACGGGCGATTTTATAGCGAAATGACAACACCCAATTTAATTCAATCAACACCAACAAAGAAATAAAGGCTTGTTTTTGATTGTTTTCTAAATCTTGCAAAAAGTGCAATACTTTTTGAAATTGAATTTCATCATCTCTTACCAAAAACCGCACCAAAATATTCGTATCCAATGAAATCATGAATTACCCCAAGTGCTAAATTGCTCGGCGATACTGTCATTCATCTCATCAATGGTGGATTTGATGTGGGTTTTGTGTTGTAGTCGCCCTGCCATGTCTTGAACTGATAAAGATTGTTTTTGCGGTGTGGGTCGTTTGGGGGTGATGACAAATTCTATTGGCAGATTTACCTGCAAATTCATGTCATCAATCAACCACTTAGGAAACACCACGCTACCGTCCGCATTGAGTGGTAACATGATAGACAAACTGCTGTCGGTGGGGCTATTGATGATGATTTGGGTCATGGTATGCTCCTTAGGTTGTCCGTTAAGTGTACCACAAAAAGGTGTATTTTGCCCCATTTCAACTTTATATAATTGGTTGATTTATTAAGGGTAAATTGCAATTTGCCCCTACAAATCAAAAAATAATTATTAAAAATCAATGAGTTATCATTTTAAGTTAAGTATAAAGTATATCTTACAGTTTATTAAACTCATCTTTTAACGCCAGCATGGTATCACGCACTCTCATCGCTTCTTCAAATTTTAGCTCGCCTGAGAGTTTTTTCATTTGTTTTTCTAGGCGGTTAATCTCTTTTATCATGAGTTCAGGACGGCGTAAGATTTCTACATCAATGTCATTTAGGGCAAAAGGCACATCAATTGTTGGGGCATCCACGCTCTCAATCTCGCCCGTGTCAATCTTATCGGTAATGGTACGGCTTGCCGATTTTGGTATAATGCCATGCTCATCATTAAAGGCGATTTGCTTGGCTCGTCTGCGTTCGGTCTCATCTATCGCTTTTTGCATACTGGGGGTAATGCTGTCGGCGTATAGGATAGCCTTGCCATTGACGTGCCGTGCCGCCCGCCCAATGGTCTGAATGAGTGACCGCTCCGAGCGTAAAAAGCCTTCTTTGTCCGCATCAAAAATCGCCACAAGCGACACCTCAGGCATATCCAAGCCTTCACGCAAAAGGTTAATACCCACCAGCACATCATGCACCCCTGTTCGAAGTTCATGAATGATTTTCATGCGTTCTACCGTATCAATGTCGCTGTGCAAATATGCCACACGCACGCCATATTCTTTTAAATAACTGGTCAAATCCTCCGCCATGCGTTTGGTGAGCGTGGTAATCAGCACTCGCTCATTGAGTGGCTTACGCAGGTTAATCTCGCCAAGCACATCGTCCACTTGGGTGAGTACGGGGCGTATTTCTAGTATGGGGTCAATCAGCCCTGTGGGGCGGACGACTTGCTCGACCACTTGCTCGCTATGTTCCAACTCATAAGGGGCAGGGGTTGCCGATACAAAGATACGAGTTGGCACGACCGCCTCCCACTCTTCGAACATCATGGGGCGGTTATCCATGGCGGACGGCAAGCGAAAGCCATAATTAACCAAGTTTTCTTTGCGACTTCTATCGCCCTTGTACATCGCTCCGATTTGGGGAACGGTAACGTGGCTTTCGTCCAAAAACACCAACGCATCAGACGGTAGATAGTCAAAAAGTGTGGGCGGTGCCTCGCCTGCCTGTCGCCCTGACAGATGACGAGAGTAGTTCTCAATGCCGTTACAGTAGCCTAACTGCTGTATCATCTCTAAGTCGTATTGGGTGCGTTCTTTGATACGCTGGGCTTCTAGTAGCTTATCATGCGAGCGAAAATAGTCTAACCGCTCGGCAAGCTCTTCTTTAATCGTACCCATTGCCACTTCTAATTTTTCTCGGGGGGTAACGTAGTGTGATTTGGGGTAGATGGTAATGCGTGGCACGGATTTGATGTTTTTGCCCGTCAAAGGGTCAAACCATGTGATTTTTTCAACTTCATCATCAAACATACTAATCCGCACCGCCAACTGCTCACTCTCGGCAGGGTAGATGTCTAATGTCTCGCCATGCAAGCGATAGGTGCCACGCCCAAAGTCCAGCTCATTACGCTCATACTGTAACTCAACCAAACGCTTGATAAGGTCGGTTCTGTCCACAACATCGCCCACGACCACGTGCAGGAGCATTTTTAGGTAGCTCTCAGGGTCTCCCAAGCCATAGATGGCGGACACACTCGCCACAATAATGGTATCACGGCGTTCGAGCAAGGCACGCGTGGCGGACAGTCGCATTTGGTCGATGTGGTCGTTGATGGCAGAATCCTTTTCAATAAAGGTATCGCTTGCCACGACATACGCCTCAGGCTGATAATAATCATAATAACTGACAAAGTACTCTACCGCATTATGGGGGAAAAATTCCTTGAACTCGCCATAAAGCTGTGCCGCCAGCGTCTTGTTATGAGCCATGATAATCGCAGGTCGCCCCAAGCTCTCAATGACCTTTGCCATGGTATAAGTCTTACCCGAGCCTGTAACGCCAAGCAAAAGTTGGTCTTTTTTGCCTGCCTTGACCCCGTCCACTAGGGACTGTATGGCGGTCGGTTGGTCGCCACTGGGAGCAAAGGGCGTAACCATTTTAAAGACTTTATCGTCATCGCCTAGCTGTTTGGTAAGCTGACTTTCGGTGATTTTGGCACGAGTGGTTTTGGGCTGTTGCATGGTTTTGTTGTTATTAAAAGAAATCCTTATCATAATGGGGTCATGATAAGGATTTGCAAGCGATGGCAGGAAAGAGCGGTGCAATTGATTATTTGTTTAAAATCTTTTTAACATCATCCTGCATTTTTTTAAGATGTTTGTTTTCGTAGGCTTCTACGGTTTTTTTGTTGCTCTCGCCTGCACTTTTCATGTAGGACTCAAAGACGGCATCTTGTTTTTTTAAGGCACTTTGCCCGTCTTTACTGCCATAAAAAGCAATCATGGCATCCACTTCGGCTTGGCTAAATGACTTGGCGGCGTTTAGGTAGGATTTTTTAAGCCCGTCTTTGGTCGCTTTGGTGTCTAGGCTGTTAATGAGTCCTTCGGCATAGCCGTCAAAGGCTTTTAGGGCTTTTTTGCGTTGGTCATCGGTGAGTGTGTTGTCCTGTGCCATGCCCTGAGCGATTGCCATGCGTTCCATTTCAAGTGGGGCAACGACCGCTTGGTAAAACGTGGATTCGTAAGGCATGATTTTGGCAAGTTCTTCTAGTGATTGATTGCTCGGTGCAGCAAAGGCACTGGTACAAAATAGGGTGCTAAGCAGTAGTAGGGATTTGATTTTCATAACAGCTCCAAAGGTTAAAAGTTAAAAGTGCTATAATCTAACAGATTTTTATCAAGATGAAAAGTTTTAAATTGTTATCATTTGCAACGATGGCTTAACTGTGTGATGAGTGATTTAAATAAAAAGTCGGTACATCACGCACCGACTTTTATGTTACCAGACCAAGCCACGCACTGAGTTTTGGGTGATAAAACCGTCAGGAATGCGTCCGTTATCCGCCTGCCAACGAGCAAAGGCACGAGACGTGTTTGCCCCTGCCACACCGTCTGCTTTGCCGGCAGAGTAGCCTTTGGCGTTTAAGGTTTCTTGCAAGCGAATCACTTCTGAGCGAGGCAGGGGCTGTTCGTGGCGTGGCCAGTTGCCACTAATGCCAGTCCCACCAGCGATACGTTTGGCAAGGGTTGCCACGGCTAGGGCGTAGCTAGATGAGTTGTTATAAACTTTGATGACATCAAAGTTGGGTGTTAGTAGCAGGGCAGGACCATTTACGCCAGCAGGGAGCCACAGCTCGCCTTGGGCATGACCGCCAAGGTACTCGCCATTGGCAGAGACCACGCCCAAGGATTTCCACGATTCTAGGGATTGTTTTTGTCCTAAGAGTTGATAGTTAAAGCCAGTTGGCAAGCGAACTTCATAAAAAGCATCCACGCCTGACACCCAACCGCTCGCTCCTAGATAATGGGCGGTGGAGGTAAGAGCGTCCGAGATTGTCCACGGGTTTTTTTGTCCATCGCCGTTACCGTCCACGCCGTATTTTATCCAAGTAGAGGGGATAAATTGGGTATGACCCATGCCTCCCGCCCATGACCCACGCAGTTGTGAACGATTGACATCGCCACGCTCAATCATCTGTAACATGGCAAGCAGTTCGCCTTCGGCAAAATTGCGACGGCGACCATCAAAAGCAAGACTAGATAAGGCATCGACTAAGTCGGTTGAACCTGTTGCCGCCCCAAAAGAGGACTCAATACTCCAAATGGCGACCATCACTTCTTTGGGGACACCATACTGGCTTTCGGCTCGTGAGAGTAGGGAGGGGTATTCACGCATTTTGGCTCTACCGTCAGAGACACGCCCTGAGGTAACGGCAGATTCGACGTATGACCATGGCATTTTGGCAAATTCGGCTTGGCGACCGTCTAGGCTGATGACCTGTGAGTTGAGACTGGCACTGCCCATCAGTGCATGCACCGCATGAGAGGCATGACCGCCAGCGATGGTGCGAGTGATAAAGTCGCTTTTCCAATCGCCAAAACTGCCATAGTAGCGATTTTCTACCGATGGGGCAGGCGTGGGGGCGGTTACTGGGGCGATGGGTGTTTGGGGTTTGACGATGACCACCCGAGATGGGGCGGGGGCGGGCGTTGGTGTTTCAACAGCGATGGGTCGCTGTGGGGCTTGGGGAGCCGAAGCACAGGATAGTAGCGTGATGGTGGCAACAGCCACAGCGGACAGGCGAAAAGTAGGGTGGTCTAGCAGAGTTGTTACAGAATAAGTCATGAGTATTTAGCGGTAAAAATTTGTTGCCATTGTACACAGTTATGAGAGTTTTGGCAATGATATTTATATATTTGGCAAGGTAAAGATGGATAAGGCAAAAGACGGAGTAAAACATCTATACCCGTCTTTTATTTGCCCTGCTAAATCTTGGTAAATGGGTTGATTGGTGTCATCAACACTGACTAAACCCCGCACCCACATGACCGACCACTGCCACAGGAATGCGGTTATCGGCATGAATGGCAAGTCCGCCACGAGCGGTTTCTTTGTATTTGTCCATCATGTCAAGCCCGGTCTCTTTCATGGTCAAAATGGCTTTGTCCAGTGAGACATGGTGAGAGCCATCGCCACGCAGGGCAAGGCGAGCGGCGTTAATCGCCTTGATGGACGCCATCGCATTGCGTTCAATACAAGGTACTTGCACCAGTCCTGCGATGGGGTCGCAGGTCAGCCCTAAGTTATGTTCTAACCCAATCTCGGCAGCGTTTAGACATTGGGCGACTGTACCGCCCATGACGTGAGCCAGTCCTGCTGCTGCCATCGCACAGGCAGAGCCAACTTCGCCTTGACAGCCAACTTCCGCCCCTGAAATGGACGCATTTTGTTTGATTAATGCCCCAATCGCCCCTGCCACGAGCAAAAACTCACGCACGCCTTGATAGCTAAATGACGGAATAAAGCCTTGATAATAATGTAGCACCGCAGGGATAATACCCGCCGCCCCATTGGTGGGAGCGGTAACGACCCGCCCGCCCGAGGCGTTTTGTTCATTGACCGCCAGAGCATACAGGTTCACCCAGTCCATCGCAAGCAGTCCGCCATCGGCTTTGCCGTATTCTTTACTAAGCTGGTCATATAAGGCTTTGGCACGGCGTTTGACGTTAAGACCGCCGGGCAGGATACCGTCTTTTTGGTAGCCGGCATTGACACACGCCTGCATGGTCGCCCAGATGTCATTAAGATAATCTTTAACTTCTTCTTCGTCTCGGACAGCAGTTTCGTTGTGGAGCATAAGCTCGCTGATACTAAACCTATGCGTGTGGCACAGCCGTTCGATGTCTGCTCCTAGCTCAAAGGGATAAGGGTAGGGCGATTTTTTGGGGGCATCCAGTTGCTCTTGTGCGGTTTGGGCTTTAAATTCGTCATTATCCACAACAAATCCGCCCCCGATAGAAAAGTAAGTCTCGCTGATACGAGTGCCATCGGCTAAGGTGGCGATGAGTGTCATGCCGTTGGGGTGTTGGGACAGGGTGACATCACTATACCACAAGATGTCGGTGGTTTCATCAAAATCAATGATATGACGACCGCCCAAGTTCATCTTTTGGTGCGTGCGTATGTCTGATAAATACTCGTCCGTGCGTTCGGTGTCTATCGTGCGTGGGGCGTGTCCGAGTAGCCCAAGTAAGGTGGCGGTATCGGTGGCGTGTCCTTTGCCTGTGGCGGACAGTGAGCCATATAGCTCTATGGTAATGCCTGTAATTGGACTAAAATCGCCATGCAATCGCTCACCTAACAGTGCCAAAAACCGCCCACTGGCAACCATCGGGCCGACCGTGTGCGAGCTTGAAGGGCCGACGCCGATTTTAAACATATCAAAAATACTAATCATAAAAAGTCCTTTATAAAGTTATTTTACCGTGTGACAAAATCAATTGTTAAATTAAGATAGTCTGACGGGCAGAGTGTGCAAACAATCCTATTTTAAAAAAATGCACAGATAGTCATATCAGATAAGTTGCTATTTTATCATGATTGATGGGGATTTGATATAAAAGTATCTGCCCAAATGTGGGCTTGGTTGAATTTAGAATAATGGCGTATTTTAAAATCAAAAACCCTAACAAGCCACATTAACCCCTTGCGAATTGATACATAGTTTGTCGCCATTATTTAGATTGCCAATCCATGCCTTGCCATTTTTAAACATCAGTGGTTCGGGCAGTTCGGGATTTTTAGTGCTGTCCAAGATAAACCCGTCTTTATGAAAGCGAAAATCGATGACCAGTTGCCCGCTTTTATCAATAAAGCCCCAATTATCGCCCATGCGTACCCCTGCCAGATTCTCACTATAAGCTCGGACATCATCAAAGGCGTAGATAATCATCGGTACGCCCTTATCATCGACAAAGCCCCATTTGCCGTCTTGTTGTCTTGGCGTGAGTGTCAGGTGCGTGCTCGGGTTTGGCAGACTGCCTTGGGCAAGTGTCGGCTCTGGGGTAGGTGACGTGTTGGGGGCTTGCCGTGTGCGATTGCCGTTTTTGTCGATGGTGTAGGTACTGCCGCCAGCGGTGACAGTGGCGAGACCTTGGGAGAAGTCACTGATGTGACTGATGGCTCTCTCGGGGCGGACGATGACCTTGCCCCGAGTGTCTAGCACGCCAAAGCCACGGTTTTGTTTGACGATGATACGCTCGCCCCGCACGCCCCTTGCCCATTGGTTGCCGTTCATGCGGTCGTAGTTAAAGGCGATGACGGTTTTGCCTTTGCCATTGATGTAGCCGACTTTACCGTTTTTTAGGGCGGGGAGTAGCCCACTTCTAAACTCCGAACCCAGCACCGCTTCATAAGCGAACAAATCAGCTGTTTTATTGCCTTTTTTGTCCAAAAGTGCCACAGGTGAGCCGTTGTCTTTGACCGCCAAAAACACGCCCGAACGTGCGGTACAGCTGACGTTTTTATAATGGCTTTTGGGTAGGGTACAGGCGTGAGTTAGGGGTGTGAGCGAGCCGAGCAGTAGGGCGGTGACTAGATATTTTTTCATAAAAACAATGCGTGAGAATTTGGGTTATTTTATCATAAGTGGCAAGATTATCATGCTAAAAAACTTTTTCCAAAAAGTTAAATAAACCATAAAAATTATAAATTATTGTTATTTTTAAATTGTGTTATAATCTTTTAAAATTCAACTACCCAGACCATTTTACATTTGGAGAATAACAATGGCAGGCAAAACCCTTTACGACAAACTTTGGGACGACCATTTGGTCAAAGAGCGTGATGACGGTTCATCGCTTATCTACATTGACCGCCAACTGTTGCATGAAGTAACTTCCCCTCAAGCCTTTGAAGGCTTAGAGCTTAATAACCGTAAGCCGTGGCGACTGTCGGCAAACATCGCAACGCCTGACCACAACGTTCCAACTTCTAAAAATGAACGTGAGCAAGGCATTGCAGGGATTGCTGACGATACCTCTCGCATTCAGGTTAAAACACTTGATGACAACTGCAAATCCTTTAATGTCGTGCAATTTAGTATCAATGACGTCCGTCAAGGCATTGTTCACGTGGTCGGGCCCGAGCAGGGCTTGACCCTACCGGGCATGACGGTGGTGTGTGGGGATAGCCATACCGCCACGCATGGGGCGTTGGGGTGCTTGGCTCATGGTATTGGTACAAGTGAAGTGGAACACGTCCTTGCCACGCAGTGCCTTGTGCAAAAGAAAATGAAAAATATGCTGGTGCGTGTGGACGGCAAACTTGGCAAAGGCGTTACGCCAAAAGATGTCGTGCTGGCCATCATCGGCAAAATCGGCACGGCAGGCGGAACAGGACACGCCATTGAATTTGGCGGACAGGTGTTTCGTGATATGTCCATTGAAGGGCGTATGACCGTGTGTAACATGGCGATTGAAGGCGGTGCTAGGGTCGGACTTGTGGCGGTTGATGATAAGACCACCTCCTATGTTAAAGGTCGCCCCTACGCTCCGACTGGCGAGAATTGGGATAAAGCCGTTGCTTATTGGAATACTTTAAAATCGGACGATGACGCTCATTTTGATACGGTGGTTGTGCTAAATGGCGATGAGATTGAGCCACAGGTGTCGTGGGGTACGTCTCCTGAAATGGTCATTCCCATTAGCCAAAACGTGCCAACCCTAGCGGACGCCAAAGATGACATACAGCGTAATGACTGGATGCGAGCCTATCAATACATGGGCTTGACGGCAGGACAGCCCTTGTCCGATATTGTGCTTGACCGTGTGTTTATCGGCTCTTGCACCAACTCACGCATCGAGGACATTCGTGCAGCAGCAGAAGTTGTTAAGGGTTACAAAGTCGCCCCAAGCATCAAGCAAGCGATGATTGTGGCAGGCTCAGGACTGGTTAAACAGCAAGCAGAGCAAGAAGGGCTGGATAAAATCTTTATGGATGCAGGCTTTGAATGGCGTGAACCGGGCTGTTCTATGTGCCTTGCCATGAATGCCGATAAACTACAAGCTGGCGAGCATTGTGCCAGTACATCCAACCGCAACTTTGAAGGCCGTCAAGGCAATGGTGGACGCACGCATTTGGTATCTCCTATCATGGCAGCAGCAGCGGCAATTCACGGGCATTTTGTGGATGTGCGGACGTTTTGAGATGATAAAATAAGATAATCTGTGCTAGAATGGGTTATTTTATTTTAATTAGAGTGTTATTATGTCGAATGAATCAAATTTTACCTATGAGTTGATTGAAAAATCTTTGGCTTTACCTGGTATTAAAGTTGAACGAAATGCTTTTTTACTTGATGTTTTTAAAGGCAAGGTCAAGCAATCCGATATTTCTTTATTGCTTGAAAAAGGTCCAATCGCATCAGGCTTAATTTCTCAAAAGGAAGTCAAAAAGACCGCCATCATGGTTGCCAACAAAAGAAAATTGATGTGTTCTGGTGGTTCTTTTTTGGCGGGTCTGCCGGGTGGATTGGCATTGATGGCGACAATACCTGCGGATTTAGTACAATTTTTTGCCTTTAATTTGCGTTTAGCCCAAGAAATTGCTTATATTTATGGTTATCAAGATTTTTGGAATGGCGATGTGTTAAATCATGAAAAAGTTGAGCATGAATTAATGCTGTTCTTGGGTGTTATGTTTGGCATTGGCGGAGCATCGCAATTAACACGATTAACAGCAGGAAATTTATCAAAGCAAGCTCTAAAAAAATTGCCACAAATGGCATTAACCAAAACATGGTACTATCCGTTGGTTAAAAAAATTGCAGGAATGATTGGTGTAAAATTAACAAAAGATACTTTTGCCAAAGGTGTTTCTAAGGCTATTCCTGTTATGGGTGGTATTATTTCAGGTGGTATTACTTATGTATCCATGGATAAGATGAGTAAAAGACTGTATGAAGCTTTTGATGTGGCAGTAGAATACACCGATGAAGAGATTTCAGACGATTTGAAAAACCTTAAAAAACAAATGCCAGATATTTTTGAAGGTGAATTTAAGCAAATTGATTAATGCTTAATTAATCAATTTGTATTAGTTTAATTATAAATGAATTAAGGAAAAAACCATGACCGACCTAACCCAAAACTCCTACCTAGATGTGCGTAACCCTACCCAGCCACAAGGTGAAATGACCCTAAAATGTAGCGACATTGCTGATGGTAGCACGCTGTCAGATGACTATGTTGCCAACATTTGGGGTTATACAGGAGGCAATGTGAGTCCAGAGCTTGTGTGGGACAACGCCCCAGCAGGTACCAAAAGTTTTGTACTGACCATGTATGACCCCGACGCTCCAACAGGCTCAGGTTTTTGGCATTGGAATGTGTTTAATATCCCTGCTGATTGGACAAAATTACCAAAAGGCAAATCCAATGATTTTGGAAATGGTATTGTAGAACTACAAAATGATGCAGGATTAAACGGTTTTATCGGAGCATTTCCCCCCAAAGGCGATAAACCACATCGCTACATTTTTACGCTGTATGCTTTAAATGACACGCTGGATTTGTCAAATGACATCAGTGCTGCGGTACTCGGCTTTAATTTAAATGGCAAAGTATTGGCAGCAGCAACTTTGACGGCTTATTATGGTTGCTAAAATGACTGTTTTTGATAAGTTATAACAAGGATAATTTATGAAACCATACACCACCGAACAGGGCATCGTTGCCCCACTTGACCGCTCAAATGTGGATACCGATTTGATTATCCCCAAGCAGTTTTTAAAATCCATCAAACGCACAGGCTTTGGCGATAATTTATTTGATGAATTGCGTTATTTGGACGAAGGCTTTTTGGGGCAAGACATTAATAAGCGTCCCAAAAATCCTGATTTTGTGTTAAACCAAGCCCGCTATGCTGGGGCAACCATTTTACTGGCTCGCAAAAACTTTGGCTGTGGGTCTAGCCGTGAACACGCTCCGTGGGCATTGGAAGAATATGGCTTTCGCACCGTGATTGCCCCAAGTTTTGCTGATATTTTTTATAATAACTGCTTTAAAAATGGTATGTTGCCTGTTGTGTTAAGTGAAAGCGATGTTGATGACTTATTTAACGAATGTTTTGCCAATATTGGCTATCAATTAACGGTTGATTTAGAAAACCAAAAAGTCATCAGCCCAAGCGGTAAAGAGTATTCTTTTGAAGTTGATGCGTTTCGTAAGCATTGTTTGTTAAATGGTTTGGACGATATTGGGCTAACCTTGCAACACGCCGATGACATTAAAGCTTTTGAAGAAAAAGCCAAAGCGGACAGACCGTGGGTGTTTAAAGAATTGACGGCTTGATATTTTTGATAGGATTTTATTATGACTGATACATTTTCCCCAGAAATTTTAAAAGAGCAATATCATTTAACTAATAATGAGGCTCACGAGTTAAGTGATTTATTAAAATTCTTTGAGAATAAGAATTTTACTTATAGTAAACAATTAAGTGATTTTATTGTAAAAAATAATCTTGCGGATAGATTTCCAAATTTAACTGGTGTAGGTTTATTTAAGAAAGGTTCTGATGAGTGGAATTTAAAAGGTGCAATTTCACCTAGTGTTTATCATATTGTTTGTAGTTGTCTTAATTTACAAGGTAAAGACAGTGGTTCTACAATACACAAATTCACAAGTTACAAATCAACTAAAAATAATTCATATCCTAATCAGTCTTTATTTGAAAGTTTGGAAAGATTTTTTGTTGATAAGAAAAGTTATGATGACGAAAAATATTCTATTGAAGATTTAGTTGAGTTATATGGTGAAAACCCTTCTGAAATGACCAGTAGTGAAATGGAGTTATTTTTGGAAACCTAAGAACCTGACTTTGATTGAAACATTTTCTAATTTAAAAAGGGAAAATCTTTATGAAACACATTGCAATCTTAAAAGGCGATGGTATTGGCCCTGAGATTATCGCCCAAGCCGTTAAAGTATTGGACAAACTCATTGAACAAGGCTTGGCTGTCAGCTATGAATACGCCAAATTGGGCGGTGAAGCCTATGACGCTTATGGTTTGCCATATCCAAGCCAAACCCAAGAGCTTTGCCAAAAGGTGGATGCAGTGCTTTTGGGGGCGGTTGGTTCGCCTAAGTACGATGACCTTGACCGTCCATTGCGTCCTGAGCGTGGACTTTTGGCGATTCGCAAGGATTTGAATTTGTTTGCTAATTTACGCCCTGCAATTTTGTATAAAGAACTGGCTGATGCTTCTACATTAAAACCTGAGGTTGTGGCAGGGCTTGATATCTTAATTGTCAGAGAATTGACAGGTGATATTTATTTTGGTGAGCCACGGGGCATTGTAACCCTTGACAATGGCGAGCGTGAGGGCTTTAATACCATGCGTTATGGCGAAAGTGAGATTCGCCGCATTGCCAAAGTGTCCTTTGAGGCTGCCCAAAAACGCCGTGGCAAACTGTGCAGTGTGGATAAAGCCAATGTGTTAGAAACCACCGAACTTTGGCGGCAGATTTTTACCGAAGTTGGCAAAGACTATCCAGAGGTTGAACTTAGTCATATGTATGTGGATAATGCTGCCATGCAATTGGTCAAAAATCCCAAGCAGTTTGATGTGATTGCCACAGGCAATATCTTTGGCGATATTTTGTCCGACCAAGCGTCCATGCTCACAGGCTCTATTGGCATGTTGCCATCAGCAAGCCTAAACGAGACAGGCAAAGGGTTGTACGAGCCGTCTCATGGCTCTGCCCCTGACATTGCAGGGCAGGATAAGGCAAATCCGCTAGCGACCATTTTGTCGCTTGCCATGCTTGTGCGTTATAGCCTAAATGATGAAAATCGTGCGGTGCAGATTGAAAAGGCGGTGCAAAAAGTGCTAGAACAAGGCTATCGCACGGCGGATATTTATGAAGACGGCACGACTTTGGTTGGCTGTGCGGACATGGGCGATAAAGTGGTGCAGGCGTTGTAAGCGTTGTTGATTTAACACAAAAAGCCCATGATTGTGGGCTTTTTATTTGCCAAGTGGTTGATTTTGCTTTACAATGCTAGGGCGTGTTGAACATTGATAACATTTTATTTAAATTCGGTAGAGTTTTAAAGCCTTGATTGATTTTTGCATGAAAAATGGCTATCCGACCACTTAATTTAAAAAGTTAAGTATAATTCTTAAATTTACCCAGTTTAAGTGGTCGGATTGTTTTTCATCGTCAAAATCCTTGTTGATATTTCAATATCAACTGCGGACTTTTCCTTGAAAAACTTGCGATTTTTCTCATTTTTCATTGCAAATACCAATATTCAACACGCCCTATCGGTTTTAATTTAAAAAGGGGTAAGATGATGAAAAAAGTATTGGTGCTGGCTTTGGCGGTGTTAATGACTGCTTGTGGTCAAGATGAAACGGTCAAAAACAATCAAGCAGAATATTTGGATGCTCAAAAAAATCAAGTCATGCCAAGTGGCGAGCTAACCCCAAGTGAGACCATTAAAGCCCTTGATCAAAAACTTGCCAATGTAGGCAAGATTACCAAGTCTGAACAAATTAAATTTAGCACGGTTGCCTATGAGTATGAACTGCCCGATGAGATGAAGCAGGCGTGCAATTTTGACCCAAAAACACCCAAAGATGACGAAGGTTTTTATAAAGAGGGCTTTTGCACGAGTATCAATATCAAATTGGCAAAAGTTGAACCACGTTGGATAGAGCAGATTGTCAATAAAACAATTACCAACGATGACAATCCTAAACTGCTTAAATTTAAGCAGAATGTTGATGAATTTGTGGGTGAGCATTTGATGTTTATCAATGAGATGAAAGACGTTGCCAAAGAAAATGGCGAGCCCTTTGAGTCAGCACCGAGCTATGCTTGGACGGTTGCCCCAGAGCTTATCCCTGCTCACAAAAACTTAGCTCAGGTTGCCATCGCAGGCGATGTTTATATGGGTGGGGCTCATGGCATGCCATTTATGGAGTATCTGATGTTTGATATGGATTTGCAGACGCAGATTGATTTTTCTGATGTGATTGTGGCGGATAGGGCGAGTGATTTTCATGAGCTGGCTTATGCGGGGTTTAAAGAATATCTAAAAGATGAGCTACAAATCACAACCAAAAAAGACATTCAAGAATACGAGCAAACGTGGCAGTTTGAGATGACCGAAAATGTGTATTTTGGTAAAAATGGGGTGGTGCTGGTGTATCAACCTTATGAAATGGGAGGTTTTGCACAGGGTTTTGTTGAGATTGTGGTGCCGTATGATAAATTACAAGGCATTATCCGAGAGGAATACTTACCTAAGCAGACAGCCAAAACAGCAAACCAAGAATCGGTAAGTCAAGAGTCAGTAAGTCAAAAGGCGGAGCAGGCAAGCCAAGCGGATAAGTCCTGATGTATCATTAACCAAACATTAACAATGCGTTTCTTAATCGTGCTTGTTTTTCCTAATCAGTCTTGCTAGAATTTATCGCATTGGTGTTGCACCAATAACATTATTCATCAAACCCAAGGAGTTGTTATGAAAAAGCTAGCCCTACTGTCTCTTGTTGCCCTAGCAGGCATGGCAAATGCTGCCACTTATGAGATTGACCCATTTCACACCAATGCCCGTTTTGCCATTGATCATTTTAAAACCAGTACCAACGTGGGCGGTGTGTATGGTCTAACAGGCGAGATGGAGTTTGATAAAGCCAAACGCACAGGTAAAATTGACATCGAGTTGCCATTGGCAAACCTACAATCAAGCTCTAAGGAGTTTACTGAACATCTGCTCAGTGCCGATTTGTTTGATGCCGAAAAATATCCCACCATGCGTTTTGAATCTACCAAATTCAACTACACAGGCAAGGGCAAAGCACGCAAACTAAGCTCAGTAGATGGCAAACTTACCCTACTTGGTCAAACACACCCTGTTCGTCTGCACGCCAATAAGTTCAATTGCTATGACAGCCCCATGGCAAAAACCGAAGTTTGTGGCGGTGATTTTAGCACGACCATTGACCGCACCAAATGGGGCATGGATTATTTGGTGAATGTTGGCATGGCAAAAAATGTCCGCATTGACATTCAAGTAGAAGCCGCTAAGAAATAATTTGTTTTAAAGAATCAAAAATCACCCCAAATCATGTTGGGGTGATTTTTGTGATTTGCATAAAGGATGGGTGATATGGGTAAAAGTTACATTTGCCACAGATTTATACCATGGACGTAAGGACGTGCTGAACACGTCCTTTGGGCTTTAAAAAATACGGTTCATGCCATTTAACGCCGCCACACGATAGGCTTCTGCCATGGTGGGGTAGTTAAAGGTGGTGTTGATGAAGTATTCTAGTGTGTGACCGCATTTCATCACCGCTTGTCCGATGTGGATAATCTCGGAGGCGTGGTTGCCGTAGCAGTGAATGCCTAGGATTTGTAGGGTTTCACGGTGGAACAAGATTTTTAGTACGCCCGAACGCTCACCGATGATTTGGGAGCGAGCTAGGTGTTTGAAAAAGGCTTGTCCAACTTCATAAGGGATTTGGTCACGGGTTAAGTCTTCTTCGGTCGCCCCAATGCTTGAAATCTCAGGAATGGTATAGATGCCAGTAGGCACGCTATTGACAAACTCAGCGTGTTTGTCACCCACCATAAAGCCGGCGGCATTTCGCCCTTGGTCGTAGGCAGCGGACGCCAAAGACGGCCAGCCGATGACATCGCCCACGGCATAGATGTGTTCGGCTTTGGTGCGGTAGGTTTGGTCAACTTCGAGCTGTCCACGACTGTTGGCAGATAAGCCAACCGCTTCTAGATTAAGCCCGTCGGTGTTGCCCGAACGTCCGTTACACCAAAGGATGGCGTCGGATTTGATTTTTTTACCGCTTTTTAGGTGTAAGACCACGCAGTCATCAAAGGTTTCTAGGCGTTCAATCTCTTCATTGCTACGAATACGCACGCCAAACTGACGAAAGTCGTGCGATAGGGCGTCCGAGATTTCATCATCAAGGTAGCTTAGCAGTTGTTCTTTGTTATTAATCAAATCAACGACATAGCCCAGACCTGTAAAGATGGACGCATACTCACAGCCAATCACGCCTGCCCCGTAGATGATGATTTTGCGAGCGACATAGTCCATTTGCAAAATCTTATCTGAGTCAAAGACGCGGGGATGGTCAAAGTCAAGCAGGTCAGGACGGTAGGGTCGTGAACCCACGGCAATGACCGCCTTTTCAAAGGTAACAGTCTTGGCACCCTCACCATGAACCTGCTCGACTTCTAGGGTGTTTTTGTCAATAAAACGCCCCCAACCTTGGATAATCTCAACACGGTTACGCTCATAAAATAGCTTGTGGGTATTGACTTGACTGGCAATCACTCGCCGTGCTTTGCTCAGCACCTTATTTAGGGGAACTTGAAAGTTGTCAGTAAATGAGCTAAAAATGGGGTCACGTCTCATGCTGATGATGTTAAACACCGATTGGCGAAGTGCCTTACTGGGGATGGTGCCGACGTGAGCACAGTTACCGCCCACTTGGTCGCGGGGGTCGATGACTGCCACTTTCAGTCCTGATTTGGCAAGTTTCATCGCCGCTGCTTCACCGGCAGGCCCTGCCCCTAGCACCACCGCGTCATATTCAAAGCCGTGACGGACTTTGCGTTTTTGGGGAGCGATGGCGACACGCTGACCATCTAACGGACTGATGAGTAAATGACTGGGGTCATGCTCTTCATGAGCTGGCGTGTTTGTGCTGTCGGGGGTTTTGATTTCTGCTTCGGGTAGGGCGGAACGTTTGGCTTGTTCTTTGATGGCGTGTTCTGCCTTGGTCTCATTTGTGGCAGGGTTTGGGGATTTACCTGCCGTCTCGGTGGGGTTGGTTTTGGTCATGATATTGCCTTTTTGTTTGTTTTAATTAACGAATATTTTGCGTTAAAATCTCATCTAACTGCCACAGCCCTGTGGGTTTGCCAGTATTTTGGTCTATCTCTTGACGCACTTTGATGGTGTAGGCAGTGCCAACGGTTGGCGTAAAGCCGATGATGTCATTATAGCCAATGCCGAACAGCTTATCATCGTCTGCCCCGATGGGCTTGACCAGTAGGCACTGCATGGGTGTGGCAGAATGACAGGCACTGCGATAAGGCATGACTTCTAGCGTTTCACTGGCATTTAGGGCGACATTAGGGATGTAACGTGGCTCGGGCACAGGGGGGCGACTTTGGCACGCACTCAAAGAGATGATGAGTGTTAGGGGTAAGAGTAACAAAGAGCGATGTTTCATATTTTTCTCAGAGTTTATCAGTTTTAAAATCATGTTATTTAAAATGCTTCAACAATCAGCCAATCCGTCGTGCCAAACCTGTGATTTGTAAAATCCGTGTGGCAATCTCTTCAACGCTCATCTCGGAGACATTGAGATTGGGGATTTTTTGGGCGGTGTAGATGGCTTGAATGGCACGTTGTTCTTCTTGGCATTGGGCAAGGGAGGCATAGCGAGAACCTGCTTTTCGCTCTTGGCGGATACGCACCAGTCGTTCGGTGTCAATGGTTAGACCAAAGAGTTTGTGGCGATAGGGCTGTAATACTTTGGGTAGATTGCTACTGTCTAGGTCATCTTCGGTCAAAGGATAGTTGG
The DNA here is from genome assembly GCF_002027545.1 of Moraxella lacunata. Classification (GTDB taxonomy): domain Bacteria; phylum Pseudomonadota; class Gammaproteobacteria; order Pseudomonadales; family Moraxellaceae; genus Moraxella; species Moraxella lacunata. The sequence continues at coordinate 38,539 of NZ_MXAN01000015.1, read as the reverse complement.
CGGCACGAATGCCAAACTGTAAGGCAAGATATAGGCTTGTGGGCGTTTTGCCTGAGCGTGATAAGCCAACTAGGATGATGTCTGCTCCGTCGTAGTGATTGGTTCTCGCCCCGTCGTCATTATCCAAGGCAAAATGCACGGCGTCAATCCTTGCCTTATAATCATCGCTGTCCACTTGTCCGTGTGCCATGCCTGCATGGGGGTCGGGGGTCTCACCGATTTCATTGGCAATGCGGGTAATCAGCCCTTCATAGATGTCAAGGTTGGTGGCGTCCGCCCCGTTGATGATGGTGCGAATCTCATCACTAACGATGGTATCAAACACCAAGGGTTTGAGCCCTGATAAGCGATGAGTTTCATTAATACGTTTGACCGCCTCATGAGCCAACTCAGGGGTGTCCACATAGGGGATGATTTTGACGTCAAATTTGACATTGCCAAACTGGCTCAGCAATGACCGCCCAAGTGTCTCGGCGGTGATGGCGGTGCCGTCAGAGATAAAAAAAGCACTGCGAAGTAGCTCGGGGGCTTTAAACTGCTTGGCTTGCCGAGCCTGCTGGTCTTGTTGGCTGGGTGTGGGGGTGTGAACGTACATGGCTATCCTTTGTATCCTATGCCATACATGAGTAAACTTAAATGAGAGTATAGCACAAAAACAGGGGATTTTGTAGGAAAAATTATCAACTGTGGCATGACAAAAAGAAACGGGATAAGTGAATGACAATAATTAAAACAGCATGAAAAGCGGATAAAATCCCATTGTGCATTTGTGGTAATTTTGTTAAAATGAACGACCTTTTTGTCAATATAAAAAGTGCAGTCTGATAAAAGGGCGGCACTAACCATAATGACAACAATCACATCTTTGGGTAGGGCGTATTCATGGTTTCTCAGATGGTTTATGGCTAAGGAATGCAATGTTTTCATTTTTATCGATAGAATTTGCGTTATTGTTCATGGTGTTTTTTGCGCTTTATTGGGCATTTAAAAAAAGACCAGACATTCAAAATATGCTGTTGCTCATTATCAGCTATGCCATTATTTATTTAATGGCAGGCTTGATGGCAGTTGGCATGCTGTTTATTTTTAGTATTGTCATTTATTTCATTGCTCAGCAAATCATCATCAGTCGCCACAAAAAAGCATGGATGGCGATGGGTGTTATCATCACTTTGATAAATTTATCGGTGTTTAAATATTATGAATTTTTCCGTGCTAATGTTAGCCGTGCCTTAGAGATATGGCAATTAGATAATACGGGACTCATGGCAAATATTATTTTTCCATTGGGCATTTCTTATTATTCATTTCAAGCCATTAGTTATTTGGTAACGCTTTACCGACAAAGCGTGGCTTATGAGCAAAATGAACAAAGCGAGCAAGAAAAACAAGATAAAAATAATGAAAGTCCGATTTCTTATTTGTCTTTTTGGCAAGCATTAACGCATTTTTCATTTTTTGCCACTATTTCGGCAGGTCCGATTACCCGTGTTAATGGCACCAAGGGGCTAAATGATATTACGGGTAAGCCTTGCGGGATGTATGAGCAATTAAATGAACCTGCCCCACGCCAATTATTATACCCAAAAATCGCCTTTGCCTTAATCGTGCTTGCTCTTGCCAAAAAATGGTGGTTGGCAGGGTATTTGGCGGATAATTGGGTCAATCCCGTCTTTGCCAATCCCACAGGCTTTCATAGCTTGGAAGTATTGACCGCCATTTATGGTTATACCTTACAATTATTTCTGGATTTTTCAGGATATAGCGAGATGATGGTGGCATTTGGGTTATTGCTTGGTTTTCGCTTACCCATGAATTTTAATGCTCCTTTATTGGCTCATAATATTAGAGATTTTTGGGACAGATGGCATATTAGTTTATCGACATGGATACGAGATTATATTTATATTTCCTTAGGCGGTAGCAGAAAGGGCTTTTGGTTTACTCAGCTTAATCTTATTATTGCGATGGTGTTATCAGGGATTTGGCATGGCTCAACCTTTAATTTTTTCTTTTGGGGATTATTACACGCCTTAGCCATTGCTTTATTAAATACAGGCGATTTGGCGTGCCAAAAAATAAGCGGTCATGCCAAAGGACGTAATTTTTTGGCAAATACAGGCATCATTGGTAAAACGCTGGGCGTATTAATCACTGTGCATTTTGTGGTATTTGCTTTTGTCTTTTTTAGGGCGACCACATTAGATGAAGCGTTATTGATTTTTAATGCCTTATTTTTTAATCATATTAATGTAGCATGGACAAATAACCCGCTTTATCTATTGGCGATTTTGGCATTGGCATGGCTGATTTATCCATTATTTCATCGTCATCAAACACAAATCGGTCGGCTAATTCATAAAATGCCAAGCGTGATTTTTTATGTGTTGTGCTTTATGGCATTTATGGCGGTGGTGATTTTGGCTCCGTCTGGCATTCCTGGTTTTATTTATGCAAATTTCTAAAAGACAAGATAAAGGATATTATCATGAGCGAACATAAACAAGATGAGATTAATCATATTAACAAGGCTGATATTGACAGTCAAGATAATGTCAATCAAGCAAATATTCATCGAAAAGACATTAATAAAGAAAAAATTAACAAAGAAAACATTGATACAGAAAATACAGATAAAGAAATCATTCATCAAGACGATGGTAATGATTGGGATAATGAAGTCATTATCCTAGATGATAATTTTAAACAATCCTTTATTACCACGCTCATGTTTTTGGTATTATCTACTGTCATGAGTATTTGGATAATGCAAAAATCAATCAATGCCTATTATCTACAAACTTATCATCAGCCCAGCCCATTAAATCTAATTAATAGTCCGTTATGGCAAAAAGGGGGTGATATTGGCGATGGATTGTATGCTTTTCATGATAATATCGCCAATAATATCGGCAATATGAATAAAACCATGATTGATGAGTTTAATACCAATCACGCCTATACCCCTGCTTATAAAGCCCAAATGGCAGAAAAAGCACACCAAGAGCAATTACGCCAAGAGCAATTACGCCAAGAGCAATTACGCCAAGAGCAATTACGCCAAGAGCAAGAAAGACAATTAAAAGCCCAAGCCCTAAAAAAAAATCAAGCCCAAAATGAATTAGAACAATCCTTAACATTAAATAAAAGCCAAAAAGTATTTTTTGCTGGCGATTCGATGATGCAGGGCATTGCCCCACATATGCAAAAGTATTTACAAGGCTTAGGCGTGGATTCGGTTAATCTTAGCAAACAAAGTACTGGCTTGGCATATCCTAAATTCTTTGATTGGAATAGCACCATTAAAAATACTTTGCAATCAGATAATAGTATTAAAGTACTCATCGTCATGCTGGGGGCAAATGACCCTTGGGATATGCCAGATAAACAGGGAAAATACCTAAAATTTAATAGCGAAGAATGGATAGCAGAATATCAGGCACGCATGAAAGACATATTGGATTTTGCCAAAGAAAGACAGGTGGGCGTGATTTGGGTAACACCGCCAAACATGAAAAAAAATAAATTAAATGAACAAATGGTTCAGCTTAATGATGTGATGATGAATGAATTGGCTCGTCATAATGTCAAAGTGATTGATGCACGTCCTATCATGGGTGGGCGTAACAATGTTTACAATGATTATCTTGAAAAAGATGGCAAAAACATTAAAATGCGTAGCGGTGATGGTATTCATTTTTCTGGCGATGGTCAGCGGATTCTTGCCAAAGAAGTGCAATCTTATTTAATCATTGAGTGATGAATTTTATTTGATAACTAAAAAGAGTATTCATGAATTTAACAAAACTTAGCTTTAAGCCTGCCTTATTAGTGATGGCGTGCGTGTCGGTATCGGCTCATGCCAATTTAACCAACTTTGGCGAACCCAATACCAATGCCCTAGCCCAAGCCATGACAAACCACTCGGTGCATATCGTCCAACTGGGCGATAGCCATACCGCCGGCGACACCATGACGGACGCTCTAAGAAATAGCTTGCAGGGCGTGATGGGCGATGGTGGCATGGGCTGGGCGATGCCAATGTATTTTAGCGGTCAGCGTATGGCACGGTTTAGCTATGATAATGTCGATTTTTCACCGATTTCTAGCCGTACCAATCAAAGTGAGTATTATACGCTGGGCGGACTGATTGCCAGACCCAAGGTTAATGGGGCAAGCCTGACCCTAAAACCCAAAAAAGGGGCAGAACCTGCTCAGCGTATTTGGGTGAGTATTCGTCAGCAACCGACAGACGGCAGATTTACAGGGGTGGACGCTTATGGCAAGCGGTTTGTGCTAGAAACGGCACGCAAGGACGGCACATGGCAGATGGTGAGTGTGAACGTGAATTTGCCGTTTACCATTTATAATGACAACGCCACAGGCTCGGCGATTGGTGGTTGGTGGGCGTTCAACCCCAGTGGGCGTGGGGCGGTGGTGTCGGCACTGGGTATCAATGGGGCGGAGCTGTCGCATTGGGGTAGATGGAGTGCACAGGCGTGGCAAAATGAGCTTGCGACCATTCGCCCCACACTCATCGTGCTCGCCTATGGCACCAATGAAGCGTATAATGGTGTGTCAGGCGAGAGCGTGCGTGCAACCTTGACCGAAAAAATCCGCCAAATCCGTGCCGTCAGTCCACGTTCGGCAGTCATGGTACTCGGCTCGCCCGAAGCTCTAAAAAGCACAGACGGTAGTTGTGGTACACGCCCTGCCACGCTCACGGACGTGCAGACCGCCCAACGGCAAGTCGCCCAAGCCGAACGCACGCTATATTGGGATTGGCAAGGGGCGATGGGTGGCTCTTGCTCGATGAAATCATGGATAAATCGTGGGCTTGCCAGTAAAGATGGCGTGCATTTTAGTCAGTCAGGCTACACTCGTCTGGGTAATGAGTTGGCAAATGAGCTGTTGGCATTACAAACACAAGCCCCCACGCAGTATCCGAATGCCACTTATCCCAACACTGCTCCGACATACAGCCCCAATGATGTGCCGAGTATCAACTCAGGGCAGGGTGGTCAAGGGCGTGGGTTTATCCGCATTGAACGGGCTAATTAGTCTTTATTAAAAGGTTAAAATAGGTGTATTTAGATAATAAATACACCTATTTTTATAAAAAATAACATTGAGTATTGGCAAATTTATCGTTATAATTTGACAAATTTTTATAGATTAAAAGGTGTTCTTATGGCACAAGTTATCCCCTTTAACAAACTTGGTAAAGACGATGTTGAGATTGTCGGTGGTAAAAATGCGTCTTTGGGCGAGATGATTAGCAATCTTGCCAATGTTGGCGTATCTGTGCCAAACGGCTTTGCTACGACCGCAGATGCGTTTAACCGCTTTTTGAACGAAACGGGCTTACTTGACAAAATCAATGCCGAGCTAAAAGGCTTGGACGTTGATGATGTTGAAAAACTTGCCGAAGTGGGGGCAAGAGTGCGTGGTTGGGTCATCGCCCAAGAATTGCCAAAAGACCTAGAAGACGAGATTCGCACGGCATTTGATACACTAACAGGCGGTCAAGATGTGGCGGTGGCGGTGCGTTCATCAGCGACTGCCGAAGATTTGCCTGATGCGTCTTTTGCAGGTCAGCAAGAGACATTCCTTAACATTCGTGGCATTGGCAACGTACTGATTGCCATCAAAGAAGTGTTTGCCAGTCTTTACAACGACCGTGCGATTGCCTACCGTGTCCACAAAGGCTTTGAACACGCAGGCGTGGCGTTGTCGGCAGGCGTTCAGCGTATGGTACGCTCGGAGACGGGTACATCTGGGGTGATGTTCACGATTGATACCGAAAGCGGATTTAATGACGTGGTATTTATCACGGCAAGCTATGGCTTGGGCGAAATGGTGGTGCAAGGGGCGGTAAACCCTGATGAGTTTTATCTCTCCAAAAAACTTCTTGCCGAAAATCGCCCTGCGGTGGTTCGCCGTAATCTTGGCTCAAAACACATCAAAATGGTCTATGGCGATGAAGGTACAACCAAACGCTCAACCAAAATCGTGGACGTAGAAAAAGCCGACCGTCAGCAGTTCGCCCTAAATACCGATGAGCTAACCCGCCTTGCCAAACAGGCTCTTATCATTGAAAAACACTACGGTTGTCCTATGGACATCGAGTGGGCAAAAGACGGCGATACGGGTGAATTGTTTATCGTGCAAGCTCGCCCCGAGACCGTAAAATCTCGCCAAGACAAAACCAACATGGAGCGTTATGTCATCAACTCAAAAGGAGCGAAAGTGCTGTGCGAAGGGCGTTCTATTGGTCAGCGTGTCGGTGCAGGCAAGGTGCGTATCGTAACCAATTTGAACGAGATGAGCAAAGTTCAAGACGGCGATGTGCTGGTGTCTGATATGACCGACCCCGATTGGGAACCTGTGATGAAGCGTGCCAGTGCGATTATTACCAACCGTGGCGGACGTACCTGCCATGCGGCGATTATCGCTCGTGAGCTTGGCGTCCCTGCCATTGTCGGCTGTGGCAATGCCACCGAGCTTTTAACAGACGGACAAGCGGTAACGGTATCATGTGCCGAGGGCGATACAGGCTTTATTTATGACGGCATTTTGGACTTTGAAGTCCAAAAAAATTCTCTCGCCAGTATGCCTGAGCTTGGCTTGAAGGTTATGATGAACGTGGGTAACCCCGACCGTGCCTTTGACTTTGCCCAAATCCCGAACGAAGGCGTGGGCTTGGCTCGCTTGGAATTTATCATCAACCGCATGATTGGCGTACACCCCAAGGCTCTTTTGAACGTGGATACCTTGTCCCAAGAGACCCAAGCCCAAGTGTTTGAGCGTATCGCAGGGTACAACTCGCCTGTGGAGTTTTATATCAACAAACTCATCGAAGGCATCTCAACGCTTGCCGTGGCGTTTAAAGACAAGCCTGTCATCGTGCGTATGAGCGATTTTAAATCCAACGAATACGCCAACCTTATCGGTGGTAAGCTGTACGAACCGCACGAAGAAAACCCAATGCTTGGTTTCCGTGGGACGAGCCGTTATATCTCGGACAATTTCCGTGATTGCTTTGAGCTTGAATGCCGTGCCTTAAAATACGTCCGTGATGATATGGGGCTGACCAACGTAAAAATCATGATTCCGTTTGTGCGTACCACAGGCGAAGCTAAGCAAGTGATTGAATTACTTGAAAAAAATGGGCTAAAACGTGGCGAGAATTCTCTTGAAATCATCATGATGTGTGAATTGCCAACCAATGCCTTGCTTGCTGATGAGTTCTTGGCTTACTTTGACGGTTTTTCAATCGGCTCAAATGACCTAACTCAGCTTACGCTAGGGCTTGACCGTGATAGTGGCATTGTGTCGCACCTGTTTGATGAGCGAGACCCCGCGGTCAAAAAACTGCTTGGCATGGCGATTGAGGCGTGCCGTAAACAGGGTAAATATGTCGGCATTTGCGGTCAAGGGCCGTCCGACCACCCAGACCTTGCCAAATGGCTCATGGAGCAGGGTATCAGCTCGGTATCGCTAAACCCTGATACGGTGCTGGATACTTGGTTGTTTTTGGCGGATAAATAATGGCTATAAGACTGGGCTGTAAAAAGCTCAGTCTTTAAAATATTTTTAAAATTTTTATAAAAACCCCTTGACGAAATTTTAAAATAAGCTATAATACGCACCCATAGCAAACAAGCTAACCACTCATGCCAGTGTGGTGAAATTGGTAGACACGACGGATTCAAAATCCGTTGCCTAATAAGCGTGTCGGTTCGAGTCCGACCACTGGTACCAACTACAAACCCTTGAAAAATCAAGGGTTTTTATTTTTTTAAAATAACACCCCCAATCCCTTATCTGCCCGTCATTTATCATTTATCAACAAAAATCTTAACAACTTAAAACCATAACCGTTTTTTATCCTGTCTAATTGTGTTAAAATAAGTCATTTACCATACCTAAAAGTGATGACCGATGACACAGACAACACAAACACCAAAACAAGCACTCACCTTTCAACAAATCATCCTAACCCTACAAAACTACTGGGCATCTCGTGGCTGTGTGGTCTTGCAACCTTATGACATGGAAATGGGGGCGGGGACGTTTCACACCGCCACTTTTTTGCGTGCTTTAACGCCTGAAAAATGGAATGCTGCCTATGTTCAGCCGTCTCGTCGCCCAACCGATGGGCGTTATGGTGATAATCCTAACCGCTTGCAACACTATTACCAATTTCAAGTGGTCTTAAAGCCAAATCCTGCCAACATTCAAGAGCTGTATTTGGGTTCTTTGCAGGCCTTGGGTATTGATACACTAACCCATGACGTGCGTTTTGTGGAAGACAATTGGGAGAGTCCAACGCTTGGGGCGTGGGGGCTTGGCTGGGAGGTGTGGCTAAACGGCATGGAAGTTACCCAGTTTACCTATTTTCAGCAGGTGGGTGGGATTGAGTGTTTCCCTGTAACGGGCGAGATTACTTATGGCTTGGAACGCCTTGCCATGTACATTCAGGGTGTGGACAGCGTCTATGACCTTGTGTGGACGGACGGCGAGTTTGGGCGTGTAACTTATGGCGATGTGTTTCATCAAAATGAGGTGGAGCAATCTACCTATAATTTTGAACATGCAGATATTAGCAAACTTTTTGAATTATTTGACTTTTATGAGCATGAAGCCGACCGCTTGGTGGGTGTAAATCTGCCATTGCCTGCCTATGAGATGGTACTAAAAGCCAGCCATACTTTTAATCTATTGGACGCTCGTGGGGCAATTAGCGTTACCGAACGCCAACGCTTTATCCTACGTGTGCGGACTTTGGCAAGAAAAGTGGCAGAAAGTTATACGGTAGCACGATCCAAATTGGGCTTTCCACTTGCTGATGAAGCACATAAAAAAGAAGCATTGGAGAAGTGGTTGCCGAAAAATGACTAAAACAAAATTATATATAATGCAGGACTTGTATGCAATCATTTGTGGATTGATACTTGCTACTGTCATTAAGGTATTTAAAGACTATGGCGATATTAGTCAATTCGTGATATATTCCATTGTGGCAACAATTCTAATTGTGGGCTATCCATTTTTCACATTTGGCATTTTTTTAAAATCTTGGGGTAGTAGTATAGAATGCACCTTAAAAGATATGTATTGGATTGCAAAACACACACCAACAAATATTGCATTGCCCGATTTCTTGATAAAATGTTCAATTTTATTAACCTTAATTGCAATCGCATTTTCGGCTTGTTGGGCATTTATGCCAAATAATAAAATTGCACTAATGACAGTTACTATTGTTGTCTTGATGTTGCAAAGTAGATTTTCAAACATTTTTGATAAATGGGTAAAATTACTATCTGACAACTTTCATATAGGATTGTTTGAGCGTAATAAACATAAGATTGTAAAATATTTTTCAAATTATATGACCAAAAATTCTTTGAATATGTTTTTGCAATTTTATGAATATTTACCCACGCATTTAAGAAAAAAGTATCCAAATATTGATGATATTGCTTTAATTGCAGGAATATCGGCATTATCAGGAAGTTGTTATCAGTATTTTGAGATTAACAAAGGCTCTTTTTCGACCATTACAGCACCTAATGGGGATAGATTGTATGATTATGATAATCCAGTAGAGCTATTTCCATCGTATCTTTCAGGAAACCTTATACCAATTAGAGACCATTCATCAAGAGATAAGCTGGAAACAGTCTTTGCTCTGTTGGAAATCAATCGTAAAATTAAAAATTCTATTGGTACGGAATTTTTTGGCATACCAACTTTAATGCGTCATTCAAATGGTCAGCCACATCCATCAAAGGTAGCAAAAGAAAATTTGGATTATTGTCAATCATTAATAAAAGGTGATAATAAAAATATATCGCAAGCCTTGATGATGTGTGCTTATTTGGTAAATCATAAAAATGTAATTTATAACAAGCCTTATTTGCCAGCAGATGATTTTGAAAAATTGGTTTTGGAAAGTGCCATTCCAGCATCAAAAATTGATTTTGAACAATTAAACACCAAGCAATTTTAATGAGGTTAAAAAATGAGTACCGCATCCTTTGATAAACAATTTATTGTGCGTGATGAAAAGGCGATTGAGCAATTTTTATATGATTTGGAAAATGCCAAACCTGTGCAAATCAAATCGCCCAAAAAAGAACAACCAAGCGTTGATGAATTTTTGGAAATTTTACAAAAACGCTGGGATAAAAAATGAGAATTTATCCATTATTGGATTTTTTGGATAATGATAAAAAAGAGCAATCCATTCAGCGATTGATAAATGAGTTTGATTGTCCAAAAAATCTTGATGTTGAGCGGTTTTTAAAAAATAAAGCCATTGACTTTGAACGCACACACAATGCCAGAACTTATTTAATTGCTTCCGAAAATGGCGAACTTTTGGCGTATTTTTCATTGTCTTTTAAAGATGTGAATATTGATAATGACAAATTAAGTAAAAGTGTTGTCAAAAAATTAGATGGCTTTAATAAAAATGCCAAAACCATACGAGCATTCTTAATTGGACAAATCGGCAAAAATGCCAATGTAGAAAATAACCCAATTATCTTGCAGGATATTTTTGATAGAATTTTTGAAATATTATTGTCCGCCCGTCAAATCATTGGCGGCCGTGCCGTTATTTTAGAATGCGGGCCCATTGATAAACTGCTTGATTTGTATGAATGTTACGACTTTAAACAATTAGCCGTTGTCAATGATGATGAAATGCTAACCCTATATCGGGTTTTGTAATGTAAATTTTTAAATAAAAAGGTCAAACAATGAACACAATCCTATTTGAACTTGGCTGTGAAGAACTACCGCCAAGACTCTCAAAATTTTTTTTAAATAGTTAAGAAATTCAGCAATTAAAAGCAATATGAAGTGCAATATGAGTGAAATCAATCAATTTTTAAATGATGATTGGGAGTATGAATTGCCAGCAAGAGTGGTTGGTTTTTCTCGTGCTGGTAGTGCTTTGGTTAGACTATTTTTAGATAGCATTGTTGCCATTAATGACAGTATGGCAGATGAAAAAGACATTAATTTATTTATTGGAAAAGTTCAGAATTTAAACAAGGGTGATTGTGTAATCATTAAGATGAGAAAGTCTGTCATTAATTACATCCTATTAAATGGTAGATTGGATGGTAGTAATTCTGCTAATTTTATAAGAAAAGTCGATAGCAAAAAAGAATATCAAAAATTATTAAAATTTAGCATTATACAAGAAATTGATCGAGATATTAATGCAAGAAGAGATGGTTTAAAAAGATTGGCTGAAGATTTTAATGCAATATTGGAAAATATTAATATACTAAAAGAAATTAAAGATTTAGAGCAAGCCAACGAATCATTAAAACAAGAAAAAGATAAGTTATTATCTTTTAAACAAGAAAATCAATGGTTGGAAAAAATTAAACCTTATGTTGTCAGTAATAAAAATAATATTAGTGATAATGGTAATAATGTTGATAAAATTATTACCAAAACTCAATCAAAGCCATTATTTAATAAAATTACCAAACTCCTAAAAGATAGATTCAACCTATCCGATGATTTTATCTATTGTTATTTATTATCTTTATTTACCAGCCTAACACAAGGACGATTTTTATTATTAACAGGGCATATTGGCACAGGTAAATCCAGCATCATCAAAGAAACAGGAAAACTGCTTGGTGGGCAAACCAATATGGTTGCCGTTCGCCCTGCTTGGCTTGATGCGTCCGATTTATTGGGTTATTTTGACCCTATTAATAATCGTTATCACAGTACTGATTTTGTTAGATTTATCAAGCAAGAAAATAATGACCATATCAATATGATATTGCTTGATGAATTAAATATCGCTCGTATTGAGAATTATGGAGCAGATATTTTGGCTTGTTTTGCAGAAATTGGCGAAAGAAACCAAGAACAAAACAAAATTCATCTATTTAATCAAGATTTGCAAGAACTGATTCATACTTATCAATTATTTGAAGAGTTAAATGATATACAAAAACAAAAATATCAGCATATCCTAGACAGAATTAAACAATCATCAAGCATTGCTATTCCCGATAATGTCTTAATTTGTGGTACGCTTAATATCGATGGTTCAACCGAAAATCTATCACCAAAAATGATAGACCGCTCATTTATGTTAAAATTTCCTGATTTTGATGGGCAACTTGGGGAAATAAAAGAAATCACAGAACAAGTGCCTTTATTGATTTCTCAAATGATTGATTCAGTAAGAAAAATAGATACAATCTCAGTTCAGCAATGGAATGATTTTTATGACAAAAATATCAAAAGCATTAAAGACAGCTTAATTCCAATCAGCAATCGTGTCGCCAAAGATTATTTGGTATTTTGTCAATTTGCAGAGTTTTTTGGTATTGATGATGAACACAAAATCAATGCGTTATTTTTTTATGCACGCATTTTACCAAGATTGCGTATTGAACGACTTGATGATAAGAACAAAGGCGTATTAAATTCATTTAAAAATAATGAATTGTTCGCTTCATTTGATAGGGAAATCAATAGTGGTAATAATGGCAACTTTATTGACTATCAACATATTTGTGGTTAATTAGGATAATTAAATGTATATCACCATTGGAAAAAATAGAAGGTGCTACATGCCTGACGAATGGCAATTTACTGCTTATCAGGTTTTAAATATTCATATTGATGACTCTAATATGATTGGTAAGCCATTTTGTCTAAAAGATAATCAAGAAAAAATAGATTTGATTAATACGGATAGAAACGGCAGGTTGTTAAAACATTGGTTATTGCCTTATGATAAACACATTAAACCAACGGCTGGCAATGTTGATATTGGATATGAAACAACAAATGGCGTGGTTAAAGAAAGAATTGTTATTTTGCCGTCTATTTTGGACAAGAAAGAATTTCAAGAAATGGCAAAAATGATTGGTGATGTTGTATTCAATTGCCATTCTTTTACTCGTGCCGATGTTGCACAACAAACCAATCAAGGCATTAATCAGGGTGGAAATAACAATGGGGCTAGTTCGCAAAAACAAGGTGGATATTCTGACTATATTTTAGAGCAATTGCCAAGTTTATTTAAAGTGTTGGAGCATCATATTCCAATCATTGAAAAATCTCCCAGTCTTAGTATGCGAGCGGTCAAAAAAGAAATTCAAATTCATAAATCAAATAACCCAAAAGATTTATTGGCAAGAAAATTACAGCCAAATAAAAAAATTACCCTAAGTTATGGTAAGTCTTATGATGATTATAGTCCAGAAAATAAATGGCTGGGTTATATTATCTTTAAAGTATTAACCAATTTGGTAGAAAATTTACTTGTTGGACTTCAAGAATATCAAAAAAATAATACCTTTGAATATCAAAACAACACCCATCATAATGAAACAGTCAAGAAAATTAACGAAATTAAACATAGATTGGATAAAATAAAGTCCAATGATTTTATCAAAAAATTTGACTTAAAATTAAATAGACCACCACAAATTACCACAAGATTGATAAAATCAAAAGGTTATGGAGAAATCGTAAGAGCTTATCAAGAAATTTTTAATGAAAATTTCTTGAAAGCCTTTGAATTTTATAACGATGTCACCACCGCTTATTCTAGTGGATATTTGGATAATTTATCCAATATTTATGAGCATTGGTGTTTGGTGGTTTTATATGATAATTTATTAAAACTTGGTTTTAAACCTGATGATGATTGTCGGTTGGAAAATGTCATTAAATTGCAAGATGATAATTTGGTAATTCCAAGTGAAAGCGTGTTTGTATTGGAAAAACCATTTACACAAGATGAAAAAGGTAAGTCTCTTGATAAGATTGTTATTGAACTACATTATGAACCAAAAATTAACAAAAGAAATAATAAGGGATATTATACGCCTGATATTAAGATAGATATTGTTGCCCCAGAAGAACGAGTTTATGGGATAACGAATTTTTCAGTCATTTTAGATGCAAAATTTAAAAAATATGAAAGAGATTATAATAGATTGGTGGAAAATTTGGAGAACAGAACAAATAATTTTCTCAATATTCGTGATAAAATGCTGTTTTTAAGTGACATGATTGGTGTTTCAATGTACAAATATCATTATGATTTAGAAAAGAAACCAAATATGAGTATGATTTTACATCCAAATAATGAAAGTGATAAATTTTTATGGCGTGGAGAGTTGAATTTTAAGAAATTTTTGTTGGATTCTAATATTTTAAAAAATGACAATTTCAATTTATTAAAAGAAGAAATTCAACAAGAAATGGATTGGGGTAATATCTCTGAATACATTGAAAGTCAAGTTTCCCATAAATTTGGCACTTTAACATTAAGACCGAGCCAGTTGGGCAGAGACATACGCCGATTATTTGCCATGATTTTTTATTATCATATGGGATTAACGAGCTTATGTTTGGGATGTGGCAGAGAATTGCACGAAGAAGATGAGTTTTTTGTCAATGAGTTTGATGATGAAATAAAATACACAACAAAATGTCAAGAGTATCAACAACGATTACAAAATCGTTTGCCGACAAAAATCGCATGGAATAGATTTAATCCAAATACTGCATTTAGAGCTGTTTGTAAGGACTGTCATACTAATTGGCGAGTGTCTTTTTGTAATGGCAAAGATGATAGAAATAATGGTGTTAGAAATACAATACACTATTATGAACCAAATAAAGAAAACCGTATTATTAAACTTGGTATCAATGATGAAACTGGCTATATACCCATTCATCATAAAACAAATGAAGGTACATATTGTCCCAAATGTTTTGCGATGAAAAGATCTAGCCATTTAAATGTTGGTGTGGATAATATTTTTCAAAACAACACATTACCAACGAATTTTTCTTATGATGAAGAATCACCTTTTTGATGGGTGGTATATTAATTTTAATTCAATAAAGAAGGCATCCTATGAGTACAATCCTATTTGAACTTGGCACCGAAGAGTTGCCCCCAAAATCCCTAAAAACCCTACAAAATGCCCTATACGACCATGTCAAAACGGCATTGGGCGAGCAAAACATCGCTTTTGATGACATCAAGGCATACTCTGCTCCACGTCGGTTGGCACTACTTATCAAAGGCATAAGCGACTATCAGCCCGACCGCACCGAAACCAAAAAAGGCCCAAATATCAAGGCAGGTTTTGATGCCGATGGTAATCTGTCTCGTGCAGGGCAGGGCTTTTTGCAGGGGCTTAACGCCAACGGCTTAAATCTCACCAAAGACGATTTAATCACAATCAGCGACAAAAAAGGCGAATACATCGCTTATACGCTTACTATCAAAGGCGAGAAAGTTACCGACCTGATACCAAGCCTTATCCAAAAGGCGTTGGACGATTTGCCGATTGCCAAACGTATGCGTTCTGGGGTGAGCAAGGATGAGTTTGTCCGCCCTGTGCAATGGGTGGTACTCATGGCAGACGATACCGTAATTCCTGCACACATTCAAGGGCATGACACAGGCAGGCAGTCTCGTGGTCATCGCTATCACGCCCCTGATTTTTTTGTGATTGACCATGCCGAGCATTATGAAAGCCTGCTTGCCGAGCGGTTTGTGGTGGCGGATTTTGCCAAACGCCAAGCGGATATTGTCGCCCAAGTCCACAAACTCTCCGATGAGATTGGTGCGACCGCCATTGTCCCTGATGAGTTGCTGGATGAAGTTACCGCCCTTGTGGATTATCCTGTTGCCCTGCGAGCAAGTTTCCCCGAGCGTTTCTTAGCCGTTCCCCAAGAAGCCCTTATTAGCACCATGCAAGCTGATCAAAAATATTTTTGTCTAACAGATGATAAAGGCAAACTAAAACCCAACTTTATCTTTATTAGCAACATTGACAGCAAAGACAAAGAAGCGGTGATTTTGGGCAATGAAAAAGTGGTGCGTCCACGTCTGTCAGATGCCGAATTTTTCTTTTTACAAGACCAAAAACGTCCGCTTACTGACTTTGCCGAAACCCTAAAAACCCGAGTGTTTCAAGACAAACTTGGCACAATTTGGGAAAAGGGCGAACGTATTGCCAAATTATCCGCCTTTATCAGTGAAAATTTGCACTCACATGGCTGGCAGGTATCAACCGATGATGTGGTACGAGCAGGGATTTTGGCAAAGGCAGATTTGGCGACCACATTGGTGGGCGAGTTTCCCGAGTTGCAAGGCATTGCAGGGACGTATTATGCTTATAAATCAGGTGAAAAAGCAGAGGTGGCAGAAGCCATTGGTGAACAATATCTGCCCAAATTTAGTGGTGATGAATTGCCCAAAACACCAATTGGCATCGCTCTTGCCTTGTCCGATCGCATAGATACATTGGTGGGGATTTTTGGAATTAATGAAGCTCCAACAGGTTCAAAAGACCCATTTAGCCTAAGACGGGCAAGTATTGGTGTTTTGCGTATTTTGATTGAAAATAAATTACCGTTAAATCTGGCAAGCCTTGTGGGTGAAGCCATCAAAAATTATGGCAATAAAATTAATAACATGAGCGAAACCTTTAACGCTGTGATGGCATTTGTGAGTTCACGTTATCGTGCCATGTATACCGAACAAGGGGTGGCGGCAGATACCATTGCAGCGGTGCAAGCGATAAATCCACACATGCCCTTGGATTTTGATGAGCGTATCCATGCAGTGCAGGCGTTTCGTGCATTACCACAGGCACAAGTGCTGGCAGAGAATAACAAACGTGTTGCCAACATTCTTGCCAAAGCTGATGATGTGGGCGAGAATATAGATGAGAATCTGTTGACCCAGATGGCAGAAAAGAGATTGTATCAGGCGATTTTGAGTGCCAAAGAGACGGTAAAACCCTTGCAGGATAAGGCGGATTATCAAGGGGTATTGACCGCCTTGACCGCCTTGGCAAGCCCATTGACCGACTTTTTTGATAATGTCATGGTAAACGCCGATGATGAGAATCTTAAAAACAACCGCCTAGCCTTGCTTGGGCAGGTGCGCACACTATTTTTGAGCGTGGCGGATATTGGGGTGTTGCAAGGTTAAACAAGTCTTGCCAAAAACCAAAACTCTATCGCAATGATAGGGTTTTTGATTAACTCTACTAGACAACTAAAAAATACACCCCATGACATCAGCAAGGGGTGGATTTTGTTTAGCACTTATTTTTGATTGATTTTTGCCATCGCTTTTTCGTAGAACTCATTGAATTTGTCTTTGGCGGTGTGGACAAATTCACTGTCGGCCTGCTCATCAATCATATCACTAATTTTGGAGAACAGCTCTTTGGTTTTGGATTTTTGATAAACGGGCAGTCTTTGGCAAACTTCGCTAACTTTGGCACGCACTTCGCTGATAACCTTTTCATCGCCTTTGGCGTCCAAAATATCGCACACCCAGCCCGCTAGCTCCACGCACTCAGCTTCTTTAAAACCACGAGTAGTAACGGCAGGTGTACCAAGGCGGATACCGCTTGTTACAAAGGGTGATTTGGGGTCGTTTGGCACGGAGTTTTTGTTCACGGTAATGTGAGCGTCCCCAAGCCATTTGTCCGCTTCTTTGCCTGTAATGCCTTGCTTGATAAGGCTGATTAGCATAAGGTGGTTTTCGGTACCGCCAGACACCACGTCATAGCCACGAGCGATAATCGTGTCCGCCATGGCTTTGGCGTTTTTGACGACTTGTTGTTGGTATTCTTTGTATTCATCGCTCATCGCTTCTTTAAAGCATACCGCTTTGGCGGCAATGGCGTGCATTAAGGGACCGCCTTGTGTGCCTGGGAAGACGGCTGAGTTGAGTTTTTTCTCAATCTCTTCGTTGGCACGGGCGAGGATAAGACCCGAGCGAGGGCCTCGCAAGGTTTTGTGGGTGGTGGTGGTTGTTACGTCCGCAATTTGCACGGGGTTTGGGTACACGCCTGCCGCCACAAGTCCTGCCACGTGTGCCATATCTACCATGAGATACGCACCGACTTCATCAGCAATCTCACGAAACTTTTGCCAGTCCATAACTTGGCTATATGCCGAAAAGCCAGCGATAATCATCTTAGGCTTATGCTCACGGGCTAGGCGAGCCACTTCATCATAATCAATCAAGCCGTCATCGGTAATACCATAATGCACGGCATTGTAAGTCTTGCCAGAGAACGACACGCTTGCCCCATGTGTCAAGTGTCCGCCGTGGGCAAGGCTCATGCCAAGCACAGTATCGCCTGCTTCTAGTAGGGCAAGGTACACGGCGGCGTTGGCGTTAGACCCTGAGTGTGGCTGTACGTTGGCATAGTCCGCCCCAAACAACTCTTTGGCACGGTCAATCGCAATCTGCTCAATCACGTCTACGTGTTCACAACCGCCATAATAGCGTTTGTTGGGGTAGCCTTCGGCATATTTGTTGGTAAGGTTTGAGCCTTGGGCTGCCATGACAGCAGGGGAGCAGTAGTTCTCACTGGCGATAAGCTCAATGTGGTCTTCTTGACGCTGTCCTTCGGCATCAATGGCGACAGCAATCTCAGGGTCAATGGCGTGTAGGGAGATGTCTTTGAACATAAAAAATCCTTAGGTTGGAAAGATTAGAAATGAAGTGGCATAAATAAACATGCTAAGTGTATCATATTTTGTCTAAAATGGTAGGGGTATTTTTTGGGGTAAGAACGATTGTTTTAACCTTTAAAAGAAAAAACAAAAAAATCAAGACAAATACCCCATAATATGATAGATTAACCTGTTTTTGATAATTATTTTTTTGAATAATTACTCTAAAATAAACATTATTTTATATCATTTCAATAATTCATGGGGAATGCGTATGCTAACCTTTATTGGGCTTGCGATTATCGTGATAATCGTGGCACTTCTTTTGACCGAAAAGGTCTCGCCTGTGATTGCGATGGTCATTGTGCCACTCATTGGGGTATTGGTGGCAGGCTTTGATTTAGGTCAGGTCAAGGATTTTTATACTGATGGCACACGTTCGGTGATCCAGATTGTCATCATGTTCATTTTTGCCATTTTGTTTTTTGGCATCATGAGTGATGTGGGGCTGTTTCGTCCGCTCATCAATGGTTTGGTTAAGCTCACTCGGGGTAACATCATTGCCGTGAGTGTCGGCACGGTGTTGGTGTCGGTGGTGGCACAGCTAGATGGAGCGGGGGCGACCACGTTTTTGCTTGTTGTACCTGCCTTGTTGCCTTTGTATAAAAAATTGCACATGAACCCTTATATGCTGTTTTTATTGCTGGCGGCCAGTGCCGGCGTGGTCAATATGCTCCCTTGGGGTGGCCCGACAGGACGGGTGGCGACCGTGCTAGAAATGGACGTAAACGAGCTGTATCAGCCTTTGTTTAGTGTGCAGGTCATTGCTTTGACGTATATTGTGGCGTTGGCGGTGTTTTTGGGTTTGCGTGAAAAAAGACGTATTACCAAAGAATTTGGCACGTTGCCTGATGTGGGCGAGCTTATCGCCCCTGCCCAAATGACGGACGAAGAGACACGCCTTGCCAAACCAAAGCTGTTTTGGGTCAATGTGGTGATATTTATCCTAGCGATGGCGGTGCTATTTTCGGGCAAATTGCCCCCTGGTTATGTGTTTATGATTGCCACGTCGGTGGTGCTACTCATCAACTACCGCAATCCCAAAGAACAGCTTGAACGCATTAACGCTCATGCAGGCGGGGCGATTATGATGGCAAGCATCATCTTGGCGGCAGGGACGTTTTTGGGGATTTTAAAGGGAACGGGTATGCTTGATGCCATTGCCAATGATTTGGTCAAAATCCTGCCAAATGCCATGTTGCCATACCTACACATCATCATCGGTATGCTGGGCGTACCCTTGGAGCTGGTACTTAGCACGGACGCTTATTATTTTGGGCTGTTCCCTGTGGTGGAGCAAATCACAAGCCAAGCAGGGGTCGCCCCAACATCGGCAGGCTATGCCATGCTTATTGGCAGTATCGTGGGGACGTTTGTTACGCCACTATCGCCTGCGTTATGGATGGGCTTAGGTCTTGCCAATTTGTCTATGGGTAAACATATTCGCTATTCGTTTATGTGGATTTGGGGCTTGTCGGTGGCGATTTTGGCAAGTGCGATTGTCATTGGGGTCATTCCTTTGGCATAAGGCTAATATCAGCCAACAACAACCGCTCAATGTGATTTGGGCGGTTTTTATTACAAATTTGTCTTTCCTGCCGAGAATTTTTATGAAAAATCCGTCAAAAACACTTCCTGCACCAACACCGCTCGCCCTTGCCAATCATAAACCGTATTTCGCCCCCAATGTTCATTATTATCAAAAAAGTAAGTGCGTTTGTGGGGTAGATTTTTATTGTGCTTAAACATGACATAGCCAATCGGCGTGCGTTTTAAGTGGCGTAGGCGTTTGGCATTGCCGACTAGGCTTGTCAAGGGAAATACGCTTTTGGCACGCACCCATGCTTTGTCATCATCGCCAAACAGCTCCACTTCACGCACCCACGCAAGAGTAGGGCGGTGGATGGGCAGTCCTAAGAGTTTTTTGGTGGCAAAGTCAATGGTTTGATGACCTTCATGCACCACATTGACACGCAAGGCTTGCCCTGCTCGCTGTTCTAATAAGGCGGTGAGCGAGCCGTGAGAATACAGATAAGGGGCTAGGGTGGTGGGCGGTGTGGTCATGATAAATTTTTGTGAAATTTGGCAAATTTTAGCACAAAACAATACGCAATAGGATAAAAACGGATGATTTTTGAGATGTTTTGTTACAATTTGGCAGATTTTTCAAAAAATTTTTATAAAAAATCAAACATCATCATCAAGACAATTTATACACCCCATTTTGATAAAATAGCCCCACTTTTCAAAGGGTTATCACATCGCCTGCCTTAATTATCATCAATTTTTATAATGAAAAACCCAACATCATTTTTTTAAAAAATAGTCATAATTTAAGCAGACTATTGGATAAATGCCAAACTTTTGGGTATGCTAGGCACATGAAAAACAAACGAGCAATACAGATGGTTTTGCATTGCTTTTTTCATAAGTTGGCAGTTTTGTCATTCACGGTCCTAGACCCATGAACCTATAAGGAAAATTATCATGACTTACCAATCCGCCCTAGAACACGTTCGCAACGTTAAAGCCAAATTAGGTGGCACTTGGGACGCTATCCGCCCAGAAGATGCCGCTCGCATGATTGTCCAAAACCGCTTCAAAACAGGTCTTGACATCGCCAAATACACCGCAAGCATTATGCGTAAAGATATGGCGGAATATGACGCTGACAACTCCAAATACACCCAATCACTCGGCTGTTGGCATGGATTTATCGCCCAACAAAAAATGATTGCCAACAAAAAATACTTCGGCACCACCAATAAACGCTACATCTACCTATCAGGCTGGATGGTTGCCGCCCTTCGCTCTGAGTTTGGTCCTTTGCCTGACCAATCCATGCACGAAAAAACTGCCGTGCCAAAACTGATTGAAGAGATTTACACTTTCTTACGCCAAGCAGATGCCAAAGAACTAAACGACTTGTTCCGTGCCTTGCAAAAGGCTGAGCAAGCAGGCGATACCGCTAAGGTAAAAGAGCTAGAAAGCCAAATTGACAATTTTGAAACCCACGTTGTGCCAATCATCGCTGACATTGATGCAGGTTTTGGTAACGAAGAAGCGACTTACCTACTTACCAAGCAAATGATTGAAGCAGGTGCGTGTGCCATTCAAATTGAAAACCAAGTATCAGATGCCAAGCAGTGCGGACACCAAGCAGGTAAAGTTACTGTACCACACGAAGACTTTTTGGCGAAAATCAATGCCGTGCGTTATGCGTTCTTGGAGCTTGGCGTGGACGAGGGCGTGATTGTTGCCCGTACCGACTCAGAAGGTGCTGACCTTACCCAAAAAATTCCTGTAAGCCGTGAACCCGGTGATTTGGCAAGCAAATACATCAGCTACCTAGAAACCACCGAAATTGACATCTCAGAAGCTAAGGAAGACGAAATTCTTATCAAGCGTAACGGCAAGCTACACCGCCCAACTCGCCTAGCTTCTGGCTTGTATCAGTTCCGTGAAGGCACTCAGCATGACCGTGTGGTGCTAGACTGCGTAACTTCGCTCCAAAACGGTGCGGACATGATTTGGATTGAGACCCCAACCCCAGACGTGGCAGGCATTGCAAGTTTTGTTAATGACATCAAAAAACAAGTCCCAGACGCCAAGTTGGTGTACAACAACTCACCGTCATTTAACTGGACAATCAACTTCCGCCAACAAGCCTATGACCGCTGGGTTAGCGAGGGCAAAGACGTATCAGGCTATGACCGTGCCAAACTTATGGACGCTCAATATGATGACAGCGAGCTTGCTCGTGATGCGGACGAAAAAATCCGTACCTTCCAAGCAGACGCTGCCCGTGAAGCAGGTGTGTTCCACCACCTAATCACGCTACCGACTTACCACACCGCCGCTCTATCTACGCACGAGTTGGCAAAAGGTTACTTCGGTGATGAGGGTATGCTTGCCTATGTCGCTGGCGTTCAGCGTAAAGAAATCCGTGATGGTATCGCTTGCGTGAAACACCAAGCCATGGCAGGTTCTGACATTGGCGATGACCACAAAGAGATTTTCTCTGGTGAAAATGCCCTAAAAGCAGGTGATGCGAGCAAGAACACCATGAACCAATTTGGCGGTTAATAGACCTGCTAAATAAAAGAAACGGTGTTTTGCTGTTAAGGTAGAACACCGTTTTTGTTTAAAATTTAATAAACGATAATGCAAAATGGTATTTTATCAATAACGGGCGTGTGCAACACGCCCCTACAATATCACATTATCTAAATGAAACCTATATTTTTAAGGACAAAATTATGGCTACCCAACGCATTACCAAAGGCTCGCTTGCCATTGACAAAATTTTATTTGATTTTATTGAAAATGAAGCCCTGCCTGTCGCCAAACTTGACAGCGACACTTATTGGAAAAATTTTGAGCAGGTCGTTCTTGATTTGACCCCAAAAAACAAAGCCTTGCTTGCTCGCCGTGATGAATTGCAAGCCAAGATTGACGACTGGCACAAAAACAACGCCTATGAATTGTCATCTTACAAAAATTTCTTGACCGAAATCGGTTATCTTGAACCCATCGTTGCCGATTTTGAGATTAGCACCCAAAACGTGGACGATGAGATTGCCACCATTGCAGGAGCTCAGCTTGTCGTGCCTGTGCGTAACGCCCGTTATGCCCTAAATGCAGGTAACGCCCGTTGGGGTTCGCTGTATGACGCATTGTATGGCTTTGACGTGATTCCTGAGACAGACGGAGCTGAAAAAGGCAAAGGTTATAACCCTGTGCGTGGGGCGAAGGTTGTGGCATTTGCCAAGAATTTTCTTGATGAAACATTCCCCCTAGCGGACGGCTCGCA
This sequence comes from Moraxella lacunata, assembly GCF_002027545.1. Taxonomy (GTDB): domain Bacteria; phylum Pseudomonadota; class Gammaproteobacteria; order Pseudomonadales; family Moraxellaceae; genus Moraxella; species Moraxella lacunata. Next base: position 15,159 of record NZ_MXAN01000015.1, on the reverse strand, counting down.
CGCTGATGTAACGTCTTACACCATAAAAGACGGTAAATTATCTGCCAAAATTGACGATAAAGTAACCACTTTAACCGAAAATAAAGTAGTCGGCTACAATGGTACGCCTGACAATCCTAGAGAAATTATCCTAAAAAACAACGGCTTACACGTCATTATCCAAATTGACCCAGAAAGCCCAATCGGCAAAGACGACAAAGCAGGGGTCAAAGACGTGGTGCTAGAATCTGCCGTTACCACCATTCAAGACCTAGAAGACTCTGTGGCGGCGGTAGATGCCGAAGAAAAAGTAGAAGGCTATCGCAACTGGCTTGGGCTAATGAAAGGCGATTTGTCCGAAACCTTAGAAAAAAATGGCAAAACCATTACCCGTACCCTAAACGCTGACCGCACTTATACTGACTTAAATGGCAATGCTAAGACCCTGCACGGGCGTTCGGTCATGCTACTTCGTAACGTGGGGCATTTGATGACAAACCCTGCTATCCTAGTGGGTGGCGAAGAGATTTTTGAAGGGATTATGGATGCACTTATCACGCCCATGCTCTCTGCCGTTGACATTCGTGGCGAGAATACCTTGCGTAACTCTCGCACAGGCTCGATGTATATCGTCAAGCCAAAAATGCACGGCTCGGACGAAGTGGCGTTTGCCGTTGAGCTGTTCTCCCGTGCCGAAGAAGCCATTGGCTTGCCCAAAAATAGCCTAAAAATGGGCATCATGGACGAAGAGCGTAGAACTTCTGCCAACCTTAAAAACTGCATCGCCCAAGCCCGTGAGCGGACGATTTTTATTAACACCGGCTTTATGGACAGAACGGGCGATGAGATTCACACCGCCATGCACGCAGGGGCGTTTGTGCGTAAGGGCGAGATTAAGGGGCAGGCGTGGTTTGGGGCGTATGAAGAGCGTAACGTCTCAATCGGTCTAAAAGCAGGACTGCGTGGCAAAGCCCAAATCGGCAAAGGCATGTGGCCTAAGCCTGATGAGCTTGCCGATATGTATCGCACCAAGATTGAGCACCCCCAAGCAGGGGCAAACTGTGCATGGGTACCGTCTCCAAGCGGTGCGGTGATTCACGCCATTCATTATCACAAATGCAATGTCATGAACCGTCAAGAAGAGCTTGCACGCCTTGCCACGCCTAGCCTTGATGACCTTTTGACCATTCCACTTGCCACCAATACCAACTGGACGGCGGACGAAAAACGCCGTGAACTTGAAAACAACTGCCAAGGCATTTTGGGCTATGTGGTGCGTTGGGTTGATTTGGGCATAGGCTGTTCCAAAGTGCCTGATATCAACAACGTGGGGCTTATGGAAGACCGTGCCACCTTGCGTATCTCATCTCAGCACGTCGCTAACTGGCTCGCTCACGGTATCGTAACTGCTGACGAAGTGTGGGACACCCTAAAACGCATGGCAAAAGTCGTGGACGAGCAAAACAAAGACGACCCTGCCTATCGTCCGATGTCGGCTGATTTTGATAATAATATTGCCTTTGTCGCCGCCGACCTTATCTTTAAGGGAGCGACCGAGCCGTCTGGCTATACCGAGCCACTGCTACACAAGGCAAGATTAAAGCTAAAAGGCTATCAAGGCGACTGATAAACCGCCCTATGGCCAATCAAAAACCCCAAATTAGTTTGGGGTTTTTGATTGGGTGTGATAAAGAGATTGAATTATTTAAAAATGGTTTAGGTAAATTTAGAGGGTTTGTATTTATAATCGCAGAACTCTAAAATTACCACAAATTCAATGACGCATCGGTGTAGGGGCGTGCTGAGCACGCCCTATAAAATCTTCGTATCATCAAGGGCGTGTGCAACACGCCCCTACAAATATTGCTGTGGTAAATATCAAGTTCGCTAGGTATAGATAAAAAAGTCAATATTTGAATACCATGTAGCTTCAATTGCGTCGGGATTTTACTTCAAATATTGACTTTCAAACTAATATTACAGCAAGTGTAAAATTAAGTCAATAAATTTCTTGTCAAATCATGGTTTTATTAGGTTTGTCAAAAACCCAAATCACAACCTTGCCAACCACAAATTCACCCCAAAGCCAATAAACAAACAGCCCACGCCCACCATTGCTAGTGTCATTATCATCGGGCGAGAACCAAAAGTATCCACCAGTTTTTTGCCACTAAATACCAAAAGTAGCAAATACAAAAAGCTGACAAGTTGCAAAATCACCGCCAGCACAAAAAACGTCAAAAACGGCTTATCATAAGTCGGGCTGACAAATTGCACAAAAAACGATAAGAAAAACAAAATCGCCTTGGGGTTGGTAAGGCTAAGTGATAGCGAGCGGTAAAAATAGTTTTGTGATTGGACTTTGGGTGGATTAAAACTTTTACCCGCAATGGCGTGGCGGTTTTTGAAGGTGTGATACGCCCCAATGATAAGCCGTGTCCCCAGATACGCCAAATAGCACCCACCGATGAGCTTGATGACATCAAACACCGCAGGGTAGAGTTTGAGTAGCGTCCCTGCCCCAAAGACGGTTGCCAGTATGAGTATCGTATCACCCACCAAAATCCCCGACATCGCCCCCATGCCCGCTCGCCTGCCTTGGCTTGCCGACACCGATAGGCAGTATAGGCTGTTTGGGCCGGGTAAGATGATGATGATAATTACGCCAGCAAGGTAAGTGGCTAGGTCTGTGATGCCGAACATGAAATTTTACTCAAAAAATAGGGGTGATGAGATTTGATTATATTGGGATTGGGGGTGTGCTTGCCGTCGATAATATTTTATTAAAAACCAATGAAAAACTAATGATTTGCTTTATTTTGTATGAAAAACGGACGATTCCCCCGTTTTTTAACAGATGTTTTCATTGTAAACGCCAAAGATAAGCACGCCCTAATCAATCGGTAAATGACGGCGTCGCTTTTCTTGTTTGATTGCATCCCAAAGCGCTTGCCATTGCTGTTGTGCGTCGGGGTGGTTCACGTTAATGGGCTGGATGTTCGGTAAACGTGTTTGAATGGTGTAATCACGCAATTTTTCTGTGGGGTTATTACGCAAACGCCACTTGCCGATGTAATCGCCCGTTTTTAAATTCACACTGTCTTCACCTGCACCTTCATTGGCGGCGGTGCCCGCAGCCCAAAAATCGTAACCAATCACTTGCATTTGATTGCTGCTGCGATTGTAGGCGTAATGGTAACTTCTGCCATGTCGCATCGCATTGCACGAGACGATGAAACCCACACGGGCGGTGCGTAAATTTGGCGGTTCATCGCAGGGATTGTATTGGATAATCACTTGTTTTTGGCTGGATAATTTAATATGAAAATCATCATCTTGTAACCAAATGTGGTCAGGCTTGCCATCTCCGTCCAAGTCTTTGTTAATGGACTGTTCTGTGGCGTAGGCATGGTGGCTTAGTAGGGTTAATAAGCCGATAAGTGCATATTTTTTCATGATGTTTTCCTGTTTTGTGTTTATGCCGTCTGAAAATTTCATGGGTTTTTAAAACATCAGCCAAATGATTGTAGGTCGGATTCTTGAATCCGACAAATGTTTTGATTGTATATACTGTTGATTAAAATTGAAAAATGTCGGATACGAGTATCCGACCTACGCTTAATGAACGATCAGCCAAACACATAAGCACACTCCAACACGGTTTGTGCCTTGCCGTTGATAGTAACGGGCAACAGCTCCGCTCGCAGGGTTTCGTGTCCTTCCAAAACGGGATTGAAATGTTTGCGTGGGCGGTATTTTCCTGCCAGAACACGCCGTGCTTGTTCAATCGGGGCATTCAACAGCAATCGCCTGTACTCAACACCTGCGGTTTCCAGCATAAATGTTTGGCTGTAATGCACCACAGGCAAGCCGTAATAATGCCCCGTGAGTGCCAGCCGTGTTTGGTCAAAATGGTGTTGTTCGCACGCATCCCATATTTTGTGGAATGACACGTTTTTGGCGGCTTGGTTGCGGTATTTTTTAGGTAAATCAATATCTTGAGTTAAATAAAATTGTCCGTTTGCTTTTACGTCAATTAAGCTCAAGCTGTTGGTAAATGCCGCCAATGCTTTGCTGTCATTGCAACCATCTTCCCAAGATTTGAACAAGCCCGACCAATCCGCAGGGGCGGCAACAGCAAGCGGGGCGGTTAAGCATAAAGCCATACTGAATAAAAGTTTTTTCATGATGATGCTCCGTTGAGCGGAGATGAATTTCTAATATTTTCAATAAAATCAAACAATTTTTTTTGGATTTAATAATTTGCCCTATTTTTCAGGCTGCCTGAAACATCATTTTCTGCAAATAATCTTGGCTACTTCTTGCCCATTGAGTTCAACATTGACCCAACCTTTGATGCCTTCCATTCCCGATTCTCGCACTTCGTAAAACCAGCCGTTTGGTTAGTAAAACAGATAAACATTTTGAATGCTGCCATCTACCCTTAATTCGCCGTTGGTCAAAAACAAATCAAGTTTTGCGCGTGATTTTGACCGTGCGGTGTAATGGTATTGTTCGCCGTGTTGGGTAATGGCGACTTGTATAGTGGATTCAATTTAAATCAGGACAAGGTGACAGCGACCGCCGTGTACACCTAGTACATAAGGGAGCAGGCAACGCTGTACTGGTTTAAATTGAATTCACTATATTTTGTTATTGCTGCTGCGGCAATAGAAAATGTCTTTGCCAGCAGGTGCGGCTTGGGCGGTCAGCATCAGCGAAAAAAATGATAAGAAAATATATTTTTTCACAATGTTATCCTTTCAGGCTGCCTGAAAAAATCAGAAACAACGGACGAATTTATCATTATCCCAAAAATCCATTTTGCCCGTGTCGTGATTGTGTTCCCAGTAATGAGAATGCAGAATGCCATCTTGCAAGCGAAGTTCAAAATCGCGTGCTGGGTCGGGATGACGGCTTAATCCTGAATATTTTGCCGTACCTGCAATATGGTTTGGCGTGTATTTTTTGCTGAAACGCAGTTGAGTAAAAATTTCGCGCTGCTCTGCATTGCCATTATGTACATAATGTAAACGCTGTTTATCAACTGTCAGCATAATCAGATAAGGCGATGTTTCATCTGATAACGACGTAGCGATATCATTGTGTTTCAAAGCATGGCAAGCTACCTGCGCGGTTTGGTTGTCAATAGGAGAACCGTGTTGCGCCACCCATTGTCCGTGAAAAGCAGACGGTATATCTTTGGCGGCAGCCTTAAAAGCGCATAAAGATAAGATGCTGATTAAAATGATTTTGTTTATGAAATTCATCATTGCTTTCCTTTTTTAGCAAATGCAGTATCCAACCTTTAAAATGAAATCAATTCATTTGTCGGATTCAAAAATTCGATTTACTTCGACTGTGTTTGATAATACGCCCCTTTCAGGCAGCCTGAAAACTTAATAAAACGTGCTGTTCATCGGCAATACTTCGCGCAATTTGCCGTTTTCAAACACAAACAACACCGCATAAGTCCCCGCGCCGTCTGAATTCCAAGCGATATAATGTATGCGTTTGCGCTTGGCATCATAAGTGCAAATGTGGTCTATTCCCTTGCCGCTGCCTTCAAAATAAGGGTTAAACAAATGTTCAAACGCGCTGGGCGCAATGCGGTGGCGGTTGTCGTTTTGCACCAGTGTCATCGCTGTGTAGGCGGTGTGCGGTATGGCGCCATCTGTGCCGAACATGGTTTTGCCTTTGTAGGTGAGCAAGATTGGATATGAATCATTCAATTTTTTGCCGCCAAAGTGTTTTTTATTGGCTGCATAATCAAATTTATCCATTTCCACATACAGTTGCGCGTGCTGATTGATGCAGGAAAAACCACGCGAGCTGGCTTGGTGGCTCATGGTGGGGAACTGGGCGATATTTCGCAAGCGCGATTGATGCAGCCAGCCGTCTTGGACTTGGTTTTTGCTGTTGCGGTATTGCACAAACACCCAGTCGCCCACAGGCGGTTCTGCTTCTGGCGGCACCAAATAAACAAAAGCACCGTTGCCAATGCGCGTGATAACACGGCTTTGCGTATTGGCTTCGGCACGTAGATTGACATAGCCATCGGCATCGCTCACTTCAGCAAAATCGGCTTGGGCGGTGGCTGTGGTAAAAAACAAAGCGATGAAAAAGGTTTTTCGCATGATTTTATCCTTATTGGATTGTCTAAAAATTATTTGCAAACCATCTCTGAAACAGTTTTGCCATGCCGTGTTACCGTTACCCGACCTTTGATGTACTCTGATTCGGCGGCATCACGCACTTCATATTGCCAGCCGTTTGGACGCGTAAACGTGTAAACCGAATGCAAATACCGCCCTGTGCCGTCTATGCGGACATCGCCGTTTTGCAAAAACAAATCGGGCGTTGCACGCGATTTTGACCATGCGGTGTAGTGGTAGTCGTTGTCATGGTTGCTTACGACGATGTTGATTTTGTCGCTGCGACAGATAAACTTGTCTTTGCTTTGGTGTTTGCCACAAAAACGGTATTTTTGTTTGAATGCGGTTAATTGCTTGTCGTCTAAGGTGAATGTATCGGTGGGCATGGACTAAATGATTTGGTCATCGTCATTGTCATCTATTTCTTCGTGATGCCATTTGGCACGCAGTTGTTGCGGTGTGGCGGTAAATACTTTGTCTAGCGTACAGCTAGCACGGTATTGCGAGATTTTGTGTTGCTTGATGCTCCACCAGCGTGTGGTTTCGCCGTTTTGGTATTCTTCGCAGCTTTCGCCTGCTTCCACCCATTTGCCCTGAAACACAGTAGGGATTTCGTTTTTCGGGGCTGCCTGAATGCGGGTGGCAGTGAACAATAAAGCCAATAAAATCAATGGTTTTTTCATGATTAAATCTCTCCAAGATGGGTGGTTTATGCCCAACCGTTTGAAAAAGTCAGTCATCCGTAGATTTGGTATAATCCACCAATTTTAAATTTAAACTTACCCATCTGCAAATCCTAAACCTTATAATTCGTCGGGTCTTTTTCATCTTGCTGGCCAACATCATCAAAAAACGCCTTTAATACATTGTCCCGAGCGGTGTGATAATGGGTGAATTTTTGGCAGGTGGTGGACAGGTCGCCTTGCCAAGCAGGTATCACGCTTTTCATCTTGCCAAAGCGGTTTGGCACATCAGGCATGGTTTTGGCAAATTCTACCGCACGCAGGGCATCATCACGGCTGTTGCACACCAGTGCTATGTCGCACCCTGCTTCTATGGCGGATTTGACCCGAGCGGTTACGTCCCCTGCCACATGGGCTGCTTTCATGGATAAATCGTCCGAGAACAGCACACCGTCATAACCCATTTTATCCCGTAAAATCTCTTGTAGCCATACTTTTGAAAAACCAGCAGGTTTGTCATCAACTTGACTAAAAATGACGTGGGCAGGCATGAGAGCGGATAGTTTGGCAAGGTTATTTTTAAAACTTACCAAATCACACCCCCAAATCTCATCTAGTGAGCGATTATCCACCGCATCGGATACGTGCGAATCGGGGGCGATAGAGCCATGACCGGGGAAGTGCTTGCCGGTGGCTTTCATACCCGCATCATTCATGCCGTCTATAAAGCGTGATGATAGGGTGGTAACGGCTTGCGGGTCGGCATGAAAGGCACGGTCGCCAATGACAAGGCTACACCCATTGATGTCCATCACAGGGGCAAAGCTAATATCCACGCCCACCGCCAACACTTCGCACGCCATCAGATAGCCTGTGTCATAGGCAAGCGATAGGGCAAGCTGTTGGTTGTCATCATAAATCTCGCCCAGTCGTCCCATCGCGGGCAAGGGCGTAAAACCGTCCCTAAATCGTGCCACCCGTCCGCCTTCTTGGTCGGCACTGATGATAAGGTTTGGGTTTATCGCTCGCATGCTGTCGGTCAAGGCTCGCACTTGGGTAGGGTTTGCCACGTTGCGTTTAAATAAAATCACCCCGCCTAAGGCATCATTTGCCAAAAATGCCTTGTCGTCGTCGGTGAGCGTCAAGCCGTCCACGTCCGCCATGATGATACCAGTTGCCATAAATCGCCCCATAAGAATTGAAAAGGCTTATTATGCCATGAAACCGCAAAAACGCCACAAAATCTGTGTAACTTTTCCCAAAAATCATCACAAAATAAAGACACACAAGTAATAAAGATATGTTATGATAAGTCATTTTTAATTTGTCAGTTGTGACAACCGTGTTTGGAAGTACTATGATGTCAAAAAAACAACTTTTTTTATCAGGGGTAGCAACAGTCATCGCAGGCGGTTTGTTTGCCCAAAGTTATGTAGGCGTGGCGATGGCACAGGACAAAGTCGGGTTTGAGCCGACTGCCGAACAAAAAGTCACCGCCCGTCAAGTGTCGTTATTATTGGACAAAGCCCATTATCTAGAACAGCCCCTAAATCAGGAAATGGGGGCAAAAATCTTGACCATGTACTATGACCAGCTTGACCCATCACGCACGCTGTTTTTGCAGTCGGACATCGATGAGCTAAATGCCAAATATGCCGATAATTTTGCCGAACGCCTAAAACGTGGCGACTTGTCGGCAGGGATTGAAGTGTTTGAGCGTTATCGCACACGTTCCAATGAGTATTATGATTTTGCCAAAGAATTTTTAAAAACCGATGTCAATCTAAACACCGACAAAACCATCGTGCTAGACCGTGAAGAAGCCCCACGTTTTAAGAGTGTTGATGAGCAGCGAGAGTTTTGGCAAACGCAGACCACCTATGCACTCATTGGGCTAACACTTGGTCAAGAAGATGATAAAGCAAAGGACAAGGCATTTTTGGACAATCCTGAGTTGGCTCGGGGTCAGGATTTGGTGCGTGGCGATGAGCGTACGCCCACTGAGATTTTGCTTAACCGCCTAAACCGTCAGCAAGAACAGCTTGCCCGCCTAAAAAATGATGAAATCATGGAAACGATTTTAAATGCGGCGACCTTGACTTACGACCCACACAGCAACTATTTTGCTCCTGTGCAAGCCAATGAAATGCAAATCCAGTCAAATTTGCAATTAGAAGGCATTGGCGTATCCATTCGTCCCGACCGCAAAAACCCTGATTATATCCGTATCGTGAGCCTAGTGGACGGGGGTCCTGCTCAAAAAACAGGACAAGTCCAAGCCAATGACTTGATTTTGGGGGTTGCCCAAGATGGCGAGAGCATGGTGGATACGGTCGGATTTAGCACCCGTGAGATAGTGGCACTCATTCGGGGGGCAAAAGGTACATCTGTTACCATTCGTGTCAAACAGCCCAACACGCCTGACAGTTCGGCTCGTACAGTTACCATCGTGCGTGACGTCATCAAACAAGAAGAGTCAGGGGTACATCACCGCGTGATTGAAGTGCCTTATGATGGTGGCATCAAGCGTGTGGGTGTGTTAGAGATTCCCAGTTTTTATCTTAACTTTGCCGCACGTCGTAGTGGGGCAGGGGCGGACGAGTATCGTTCGGTGAGCTTAGACACCGAAAAAGCCATCAAGGCGTTAAATGAGCAAAACATTGATGGTATGGTGGTGGATTTGCGTAATAACCCTGGTGGCTCGTTAGATGAAGTCGCCAAAATGCTGGGGCTATTTATCAAAGAAGGGCCTTTGGTGCAAATCCGTGATAACAAAGGCAACGTGCAGGTATTTGCGGACAAAGACGGTGGTAAACAGCTCTATGCAGGCGAGATGGCAGTGCTTATCAATCTAGGCTCGGCATCAGCGTCAGAGATTTTCTCGGCGGCGATTCAAGACTATGGACGTGGACTGGTGGTGGGCAGTACGACCACGGGCAAAGGCTCGGCACAGGTACAGCGTGATGATTTGGCACTCGGGTCGATGACGCTCACACAGCGTAAATTTTATCGTATCACAGGCGGTAGCACCCAAAACAAGGGCGTGGTGCCTGATGTGCCACTGGTGAACATCTATGAAGGCATTGAGTTTGGTGAGCGTGAGTACAAAAACCCCTTGGAGTGGGACACCATCAAAACCACGCCATTCATGGCACATGGTAAATATTCTAAGGATTTGATGGCATCGCTCATCGCATCATCAAAGGCACGCCAAGAGAGCAATCCGCAGTTCAAATACCTAACGGCATTGAACGACATTCGTGCCATGGATGATGACAAAAAACCTGCCAATGTGGACATTGACAAACGCCGTGCCAAGCGTGACCTTATCGAGCAAAAAACCTTGGCTGCCGAAAATGCCCGTCGTCAAGCCATGGGCGAGACCCCATTTACCGACTGGTCGATGTATCAGGCGAGTATGGACGCCCTGGCCGAAGAGCGTAGCTTGATGAAAGAAAACGAACGCCCGCAACTGCCCGAGAGTGAAGCATTTGTCATCGAAGCGGCGACCTTGATGTTTGAAGCCAAAGACAAAAAGACATTGGTGGAGTAATGCAAGGATAAAAGCAAGGATAAAAGCAAGCAAAGATAAAATAAAGCATGGCGGTTTGTCATGCTTTTTTACCAAATTTTATCGTTATCCCCTAGGATTTTTATCAAAACTTGGTTATAATAAAAAAGATTTTGACCGACAAAACGGCAAAATTACGAACTTATTCATCCATTTATTTTAAGGAAATATCATGGCTATTGAACGCACACTTTCTATCGTAAAACCAGACGCAGTGGGTGCCAACCACATCGGCGAGATTTTCTCTCGCTTTGAAAAAAATGGTCTAAAAATCATCGCTACCAAGATGAAACATCTATCAAAAGAAGAAGCCGAAGGTTTTTATGCTGAGCATAAAGAGCGTGGTTTTTTTAATGACCTAGTGGCATTCATGACCTCAGGCCCTGTGGTGGTGTCTGTCCTAGAAGGTGAAAATGCGGTACTTGCTCACCGTGACATCCTAGGTGCGACCAACCCAAAAGAAGCAGCTGCTGGCACCATCCGTGCTGACTTTGCTACCAGCATTGATGAGAACGCTGCTCACGGTTCTGACAGCACCACATCGGCTGAGCGTGAGATTGCGTATTTCTTTGCCGATAACGAAGTTTGCCCACGCACTCGTTAATTTTGCCAAGCAAAAACTGTTAAGCAAAACTGCTAAGCAAAAAAACCGAGCCATGATAGATGGTTCGGTTTTTTATATAAAAAATCCGCCAAAAATTAGTCAAAAACCACCGTTTTATTACCATCTAGGATGATACGGTCTTCTAGGTGCCATTTGACCGCACGAGCCAACACTTCACGCTCAATGTCTCGCCCAAGTTCTCGTAGCTCTGCCACATCAAAGGCATGGCTAACACGCTCCACGCCTTGCTCGATGATGGGGCCTTCATCAAGCTCGCTTGTGACATAGTGAGCGGTCGCCCCGATGAGTTTGACCCCTTTATCAAAGGCTTGTTTATAGGGGTTTGCTCCCACAAAGGCAGGCAAAAATGAGTGATGAATGTTGATGACTTTACTCTCCCACTTATCGACAAAACTTGGCGTAAGAATTTGCATATAACGAGCCAGCACCAGCAAATCATTGCCCTGCATGACTTCATCGATTTTGTCGTAGGCTTCGTCTTTGTTGTCTTTACCAACAGGAATATGCACAAAAGGAATGCCAAAGCTTTCAACATCGGCACGCAAATCTTCGTGGTTGGAGACGACTTTGGTAATCTGACAGGGCAATGTCCCACGGCTATAACGCCACAAAAGTTCTAACAAGGCATGGTCTTCTTTGGATACCAAAATCCCCATTTTTTTGACATCAAAACTACAAGACAACCGCCAGCTCATTTGGTATTTGTCAGCGACATTTTTGGCAAAGGTGTCAAGCAGGGTTTGCTTTTTGTCTGCCAAATCTTCCACATGAAATTCTACTCGCATGAAGTATTTACCGCCATAGGCTTCGGTCGTGTGTTGGTCAAGCGAGATGATGTTGGCCCCGTGATGATATAAAAAGCCTGATACCGCTTGGACAATGCCTGCTTGGTCGGCACAAGTTACCAAAAGTCGTGCAATGTTTTGATTCATGGTCTTACTCTGTTTTCATTAAAAAAGTGCTAATTTTACCACCATATGAGCCCGATGGGGGAATTTTTTGGTAAAAGATGTTATTTTGGATTTTAAAATGGGCTGTGTTGATTTTTCTAAAAAACTTCCTGCAAAACCAGTTTTCCGTTCGCCCTGAGCCATGCCTGCGGGTGGCGGAAAACCGTCATGGGCAGGCATGGCTCGCCATGACGGTTTTTTAATTCGGGGTTTTGCAGGAAGTCTAAAATAAAAAAGGATTTAAAAGTCGTTTAACCTTTAAATCCTTGGTGTAACCAAAACCCTAGCCCAATATCAAACTGTCATCCGCCACTTTCTCGCCACGGGTTTTTTCAAACATGTCGAGCAGGTCTTGAACATTCATACCAAGACGTTCATCGCCTGAGACATCAAGAACTACCTGCCCTTGATGGAGCATGACGGTGCGTGTGCCGTGGGCTAACGCCTGAGCCATCGAGTGCGTGACCATGAGTGTGGTTAGCCGACCTTCATTCACGATTTTGTCGGTGAGTTCTAGGACAAAACTGGCAGTCTTAGGGTCAAGGGCGGCGGTGTGTTCGTCCAGTAGTAGGATTTTAGATGGTTGTAGGCTTGCCATCAGTAGGCTGACTGCTTGGCGTTGTCCACCTGAGAGTAGCCCCATGCGGTCGGTTAGGCGGTTCTCTAACCCTAGATTTAAGATGGCAAGTTTGTCACGAAACAGTTCACGATTTTTGCTGTTTAGGGCAGGAAGTAAGCCACGCACGCCCCCACGCTTAAAGGCGAGAGCCATGTTCTCTTCGATGGTCAAGGCTTCACAAGTGCCTGCCATCGGGTCTTGAAACACACGGGCGACCCAGTGACTGCGTTTGTGCGTGGGTTTTTTGGTAACGTCCGTGCCATTTATCACAATCGAGCCAGTATCGGGGCGTAAGGCACCGCTTACCGTGTTTAGAAAAGTGGATTTGCCTGCTCCGTTGGTGCCGATGACGGTCACAAATTCGCCATCGTTGATGTGCAAAGACAGCCCACGCAAGGCAGGGTTTTCGATGGGTGTGCCAGCATTAAAGGTCAGACGTAAGTCGTTTGCTATCATCATGAGACACCCCCTGTTTTGGCAGATTTTTTGCCCATGCCAAATGCACTTAGGGCTTTTGAGCGAAATTTGGGTAAAATCAGAGCAATCGCCACGAGCAGGGCGGTCACTAGGTTCAAGTCCTGTGGCCCAAAGCCGATACTGCGTAAGGTTTGGCTAGATAGGGCGATTTGGATAAATAGCTTGTACAGCACGGCACCGATGACCACCGAGAGCGTGATAAGAAAGATTTTTTTGGCACTTAGCACGGTCTCGCCGATGATGACTGCCGCCAGACCGACCACGATGGTGCCGATGCCCACCGAAATATCCGCTCCGCCTTGGGTCTGTACGAATAACGCCCCTGATAGAGCAATCAAGCCGTTACTAATCGCCATGCCAAGCATGATGGTAAAGGAGGTGTTAATGCCTTGGGCTTGTGCCATTTTTAGGTTGGAGCCTGTGGCACGCATGGCAAGCCCTGTCTCGGTGCTAAAAAACCAGTCAAGCAGGAGTTTGACCACAACCACAACTGCCCCTGCGACCAGCACACGCACCCACATGCCATTATCGCCACTGATAAAGGGGGTAAAAACAGTCGGCTCACCAAGTAGTGATAGGTTAGGGGCGTTCATGATACGTAAGTTTACCGAATACAGAGCGGTCATGATCAAAATACCTGCCAGTAGGTGTAATATGCCAATCTTGACATTTAGCCATGCAGTCACAACCCCTGCCATCATGCCTGCCATCATACCAAAAAGACAAGCCACCCAAGGGTTAAAGCCTGCGATGATGGATACTGCCGCCACCGCACCGCCCAAGGGAAAACTACCGTCGGCGGTCAAATCAGGAAAGTCCAAAATGCGAAACGATATGAGCACCCCAAGTGCCATGATGGCATATATCAGTCCGCTCTCTAACGCCCCTAAAAAGGCAATCAATGACATATCTGCTCCAATCAAAACAAAACACACGCCCACGATTTGGCGTGCATTTTGTATTTATAAAATAATTATCTAAAAGGTGCTTATTCTACCACTGTTTTGGCTTTATCCAAAATGGATTGTGGTACGGTTAAACCCTGCTCGCTGGCATTTTTCTTGCTGACCATCAAGTCAAGCTCGCTGGCACTGTACACAGCGATGTCGCCTGCTTTTTCGCCTTTTAGGATACGAGCGGTGATTTTGCCTGTTTCTAGTCCCAGACCATGCTAGTTCACGCCAAGAGCAACACTCGCCCCACGCTCGACCACGCTAGGGTCAGATGAGACAAGGGGGATTTTACCTTCTTTGGCGACTTTGGCAAGGGCTTCATAGGCATTGATGACGTTATTGTCGGTTGATGTATAAATCACGTCCACTTTGCCAACCAAACTTTGGGCGCTCATGGCGATGTCTGATGATTTTTGGGCAGGGGCTTCAACGATGGTAATGCCTTGGGGTTCGGCGATGGCTTTTAGGTTACGCAAAGTCACGGTGGAGTTCACTTCTCCCTGGGCTATACACAAACCCGATGTTTTTGACGCTAGGAATCAGCTCTTTGATAAGGTCAATCTGCGGTTCAAGTGGTAGTACGTCCGATGCCCCTGTTACGTTCGTGCCAGGGCCGTCTAGTTTGGGTACCAGTTTGGCTTCCACAGGTTCGGTCACGGCAGAGAATACCACGGGAATGCTTGTGGTGGCATTGACGATCGCTTGGGCAGATGGGTGGCGATGGCGATGATGGCGTCAGGGTTGTCCGCCACGAACTGCTTGGCGATTTGTCCTGCGGTGGCAGGGTTGCCTTGGGCGGATTGGAAATTGACCGTTAGGTTCTCGCCTTCTTTAAAGCCTTCGCTGGCTAGGGCTTCAAGCGTGCCTTGACGAACAGCGTCAAGTGCAGGGTGTTCGACGATGGCGGTAATGGCAATCGATTTGCTCTCGGCAGTCGTCGGGGCTTGGGCGGTCTCGCTTTGGCTGGCAGGTTTATCGCCACCACAGGCAAACAGTAGCGAGCAAAGCGTGCTCATGCCGATAAGTTTGGGAAATTTGGCACTGATGGTCGCCATGACAGATTCCTTGTGTAACAATATGATGACTTTTATTAAATCTCTTTCCAAACTAAAAGTAAACCCTTATAAGTATTGGGGTTGAAGTTTTT
>NZ_MXAN01000014.1 GCF_002027545.1 Moraxella lacunata | reverse complement strand
AGTGGAATACAGTTGCTACATACTTGTGGCAAATATCAGTGTTAGGTGTAGCATTGGTGCAAATTGGGGTTGATTAACTATAATTAATCATCCAACCAAAGAATTTAAACATTACCATAAATTTATGATATGTGGACGTAGGGACGTGCTGAGTATATTCCTTAATGGCGTTATTTTTATCACGCACAACAAAAAACACCCAAACGAAGTTGAGTGTTTTAAAATATGGTGGCGTGGGGCAGGATCGAACTGCCGACACACGGATTTTCAATCCGTTGCTCTCCCGACTGAGCTACCGCGCCATGTTTAGCTTTATTGGCTAAGTGGTGCGTATTATATATGATTTTAAAAACTTTGCAAGCACTTTTTACATATTTTTTGAAAAATTTTTAAAAACTCATGATTTTTACCCAAAATCCTTGCGTTTTGGGGTATGATAACGTTTTTTGATGTGGGGCGGACATGAGCGAATTACACACCAATGATTTAAACAGCGTACAAGAGTTTACCAAAAATCAGCTGATGGCGGATTTTGACCTATTATTTGATACTATCAATCTACCAAACCCACTAAATGAAGCGTCTCGATACGCCATTTCTAACGGTGGCAAGCGGGTGCGACCTTTGCTTGTATTGGCGACTTTTTTGGCGGTCGGGGGGCGTGTGGATACGCCTGCCTTTGGGGTGGTACGCCGTGCCATGCTTGCGATAGAGTGCGTGCATGGCTATTCGCTTGTGCATGATGACCTGCCGTCTATGGATGATGACGAGCTACGCCGTGGCAAGCCAACCTGTCATGTGGTCTATGGCGAAGGGGTGGCGGTGCTGACAGGCGATGTGCTACAATCGCTTGCCTTTGATGTACTGGGTGGGGATTATGAGCTCGGAGCGACTCGGAGCGATGTCGTGGCTCGATTACTTGGCATACTCGCTCCCAACGCTCGGCGTATGGTGGCAGGGCAACAGGCGGATTTAAACGGTGAGCAAAAACAGCTGAGCCAAACCGAACTAGAAGCCATTCATAAGGACAAAACAGGGGCATTGATAGAAGCTAGTGTGTTGATGGGAGCGGTGTGTGGCGGTGCATCTGATGAGCGTATGGCAAGCCTTGGTGAGTATGCACGGCTTATCGGGCTTGCCTATCAGGTGCAGGACGATGTGCTGGATGTCGTGGCGGATACTCAAACGCTTGGCAAAATGGCAGGCAGTGATGAAAAATTGGACAAATCCACTTATGTCAAAATGCTTGGTGTGGACAATGCCCGTGCCTATGCCGATAAGCTCTTTAATAAGGCAAGGGAGCAGGTGGCAGATTTGGGTGATGACAATCTTTTGCTACAAATGGTGGATTGGCTACAAAAACGGGGGTATTAAAGCAGGTTTGGCATTTGGAAAAATCCCGAATTCTAGTTTTTGTGATTTAAAATTAACGACCCATTCAGACCTATCCCACCAATTTCCCCATCGCCTTTGGTACGCCCAGCCCATCACACCCTTTTTGCCAAACAAAATCAGCATGAATGGCGGTTAGGGCGTGGTTGATGTTGTCATAAAGCGTTTTATCAATATTTATCTCAACCAATGACAAATGCCAATGAAAATGCGTGAGTGTGTGTTTGATGGTTTTGGGGTGATTGATGGCGATATTTGGCAAATTATCCAAAACTTGACTTTCGGCAAGGCTAGGGTTTTGAGCGTGGGTGTATTTATCATGCATGGTTTTGGCGTAGTGCAAGTCATGCGGTACATCGCTCTGTTTGTCATTTATCATCAGCATGGGTAAGGCGTACAGTCCGTCCCAAATGCCTGTCCCTGTACCGCTTTGGCGTTTTATCCATAACAGTTTATCATCATACATCAGAGCAAACACGAGCGAATGACGGTGGGGTTTGTCTGCCTTTTTGGCTTTGACGGGATAAGCGGTGGGATTGCCGTTCTTATGGGCGGTGCAGTCGTCTGATAGCGGGCAAGACGTGCAAGCAGGGCGAGGGCGAGTGCAGACAGTTGCCCCTAGATCCATCATTGCTTGGGCGAATTTACCGCTATCATGTGTGGGCGTGAGTGTGTCGGCAAGCTCCCACAGCACCTTGTCGGTGGCGGATTTTGTGATGTCGCCGTCTATGCCTGCCCAGCGTGTCAGCACTCGCTTGACGTTGCCATCGCATATCACACCACGCCCACGCACGCCCATCGCCACAATCGCCCCTGCGGTGGAACGTCCTACGCCACGCACGTTTTGCCATTCGCCTATCGTCTGTGGGAAATGCCCATGGGTGGCGATATAATCCGCCACTTGCTTTGCCCCTGCGTGTAGATTTCTAGCACGTGCATAGTAGCCAAGCCCCGCCCATAGGCTTGCTACGTTATCCCAGTCGGCATTTGCTAGGTCTTGCACGGTGGGAAATGTATCCATAAACCGCCCAAAATAACCCAAAACGGTGGCGACTTGCGTTTGTTGAAGCATAATCTCAGACAGCCAAACGGCATAAATGTCGGACGTGTCGGCATGATGATATTGCCAAGGCAAGTCATGACGACCGTGCGTGGCAAACCAAGTGAGCAGGCGTGGGGCAAAAGTGGTGTGGTTCATGGGTGGGGATAAATAAGTCCAAGATAACAGAAAACGTGATTATGGGGATGATTTGCCAATTTTCCATGAGCAGAGATGAGTTTGGGGTAAATATGATAAACCCAATCTTTGCCATAGTGCCAGAGATTGAAAGCTTAGAAATCCTGATAATCCTACCGCTCACACCAAAAATCGGGTATAATGGCACGCATTTTAAGTAGCTAATACCATGTCCTATCTCTACTCATCAGGCACTCGCCCATTCCATCTGTGGGGGCTTGCCTTGGTACTGTTGTCCTGCCACAGTGCTTACGCCAATAACACCGCCGTTGCCTATGGCGATAACGTGGCGACGGCTTATGCTGACGACCACAATCATACCCAAAACCACAACGCTCATAACGCCAATAGTTCAAACACTGCCACCGCTTATGCTACGGCTCATGACGGGGGTTATGTGGTGGGTCAGTCCACGGGTTTGGCGACATCAGATGAGCCTGTCGGAGTTTTTGTGGGACAGCGGACGACAGCGAACACCGCCCAGAGTCTTGCCAGTTGTCCTGAGCATTTTTATGCCAATACCACCCCGCAGTTGGTTGGTACCAAAGGGCAAAAATTGGCTCGTAAAAATTATGAGCTGTGCTTTGACGGCTTTGCCGTGCTGTATTCGGGTATCTCACGCACGCCCATCTACTCTGCCGAGTACCTGACCCGTGAGCGCATTAATCAGGCACGTTCATTGGCTCGCAAAGACAGCTTTCATGAAGAGAGTCGCCTGCCTGCAAACGTGCGAGCAACGCTCAGTGACTATCGCCGTTCGGGCTATGACAGGGGGCATTTATCGCCCAATGGCGACATGGCGGACGGCTCACAGCAGTTTGACAGTTTTAGCCTTGCCAACATCGCCCCTCAAAACAACGCTCATAATCGTGGCGTATGGCAAGACATCGAAAAAAACACACGCAACTTGACGGTCAAATATGGCGAGCTGTATGTCGTGACGGGCGTGGTGTTCCAAGGTCGTCAAATCGCCAAAATCGGCGATGGCGTACTGGTGCCGAGCCACTTTTTTAAGGCAGTCTATGTCCCCAGTATCAACCGTGCAGGCGTGTACTATACGCCCAATAATGAAGCAGGCGTGGTCGAGCATATCAGTCTTGCCGAGCTGTCCGAACGTACGGGTATTAACGCCATGCCGTCGCTGTCGCCACAGGTGCAGTCATCGGCTTTTAATTTGCCCCCTTTGTCTGAGAGTGTGGACAGCGTGGATAAAGGGGGTGATACAGAAGGTTGGCTTGCGATTTTGGTGTTGTTGGTGGAATTTGTGATGAGTTTGTTAAAATAAGGTGGAGCGATGAATGTCTTTGACAATGACAGCGAAGTCCTACAAATCGGGGCTTTGACCATAGAAAATGGCACGGACAGTGTCATCATCAGTGGTGATGTGGAAATTGCCAAAACGCAGGCGGGCAAGGCACAAGCACGGGCATTGCTTGACTTTGCACAGGCACTTTGTGGGGCGTTTGATGAGTTAGGCGGTCAAGATTTGCCTGCTACTGCTGACAAAGACTCATCCAAAGTAGTCATGGTAGATAACCCTTTTGAGTAGACATGCCCTAGGCAGAAATATTTTTACCAAGCAATTACAAAAAGGCAAATGGCTTACAAAGTTAATGTTTGCAATTTAAAAAATCCTTGTTTATAATGGGTAAACAGTTGTCAGTACGAGTACTGACTGGCTTAAATTAATTAGATTTTTGTAAACAGGAGTAAGTCATGAAATTGAACAAACTACTTGCCATCAGTCTTGGTGTTGCAGTATCTGCCAGTGCATTTGCCAATGATGACGCCATCGTGGGTAACTGGAAAATGAGTGAAAAAGGCGAAGCCAAAGCCATCATCAAAATCAGCAAGTCAGGCAGTGGCTACCAAGCTGTGATGACCAAAGGCTTGACCGAAAAAGCCAAAAAGCGTGAAGGCACGACCGTCATCAGAGACATCAAAGCCCAAGGCGGTGGCAAATATGCAGGTAAAGGCAAGCACCCAACCCTACCCATCTCAGGCACTGCCAACATCACGTTAAATGGCAATAACATCACCATCAAAAGTAAAGCAGGCACTCAAACAGGTGTCAGACAGTAAGTCCAAGACTGGTTTAAACGGTCAAACACACAAAACCCCACTTCGGTGGGGTTTCTTTTATAGGGCATTCTCGTCCGTCTCGCCCGTGCGAATGCGGATGACTTGTTCTAATGGCGTGACAAAAATCTTGCCATCGCCAATTTTGCCTGTGTTGGCGGTGTCAATAATAGCACCGATGACGCCATCAACCATGTCATCAGCACAGGCGATTTCTAGTTTGACTTTTGGCAAAAAATCCACCACATATTCCGCCCCACGATACATCTCGGTATGCCCTTTTTGGCGACCAAAGCCCTTGACTTCGGTGATGGTAATGCCGTTCACACCAATGTCCGACAAGGCTTCACGGACATCGTCCAGTTTAAAGGGTTTGATAATGGCGGTAACAAGTTTCATAAAAATCCTTATTGGCAAGTAGCTTTTGTCATTATATGATAATTTTGGCAAAAATCCAACAACACCCACGCCAATTCTGATAGAATAATGATTATTTGGCAATTTAGTTTCTGGTTTAAAAATATGCTGTCAAGAAAACCGTTCGTGGTGAGCTAAGTTGAACCATGACGGTTTTCCTACCCTTCGACAAGCTCAGGGCGAACGGAAAGCCTAGTTCAGTATATTTTTAGACCATGACCATCATTTAAAAAAGGCACATTCATGGCAAATTATACGGTTATTGGCTTAGGCGGTTCTGGACTGTCTGCGGTTCAATTTTTGGTAAATCAAGGGCATACGGTTGCCGTTACGGACGGTAATTTCCCCCCGTTGGCAGACAAATTGCCAAGCGGTGTGGTGACTTATTTTGGCGGTATCCATGCCGATGTTTTGCTCGCTTCGGACAGAGTCGTCATCAGCCCTGGTATCGACCCCACCACGCCCGCCATAGCCCAAGCCATAGAGCAGGGCGTAAGTGTGGTGAGTGATGTGCAAGTGTTTATTGAAAATCTAAAAGAGCGAGATACGGACAACGGCACGCACACGCCGATTGTCGCCATTACAGGCTCCAACGCCAAATCCACCGTAACCACGCTGGTCGGACTCATGGCAGAAAAGTCAGGCAAAACAGTGGGTGTGGGCGGTAACATCGGCACACCTGCCCTTGACCTATTAAACATTGACGGCATGGACATGGCGGTGCTTGAACTGTCTAGCTTTCAGCTTGAAATGATGAGTGGGCTTGGGGCGGACGTGGCGACCATTTTGAATTTATCTGCCGACCACTTAGACCGTCATGGCGATATGGCAGGGTATCTTGCCCAAAAATTACGCATTTTTGATAACGCCAAAAATGCCGTGGTGTGGCTGGACGACAAAGAGCTTGCCCGTACCTGTATCGCTCATCTGCCCAAACACGCTCAGATGATAAGCACGTCAGGGGAGATTGGCGAGGGCTTTTCGGCGGACTTTTGTCTAAAAGGCGAGTGTGATGATAATAGTGAGAATGGCGAAACCATTTGGCTGTGTCATAATGGCGACAAGCTGTTGTCATCCGATGAAATTTTGATTAAAGGTAAACACAACCTGCTTAACGCCTTATCCGCCTTAGCCTTGGGCAGTGCCGTGGGGCTTGACATGAATGCCATGCTTGATGTGCTACGGACGTTTATGGGCTTGCCACACCGCTGTGAATATGTGGCGGACGTGGGTGGTAAGGTGTATTTTAACGACTCAAAAGGCACGAATATTGGGGCGACACTCTCCGCCATTGACGGGCTTGGGGCGGTGTATGGGGAGCAGTCGCTTGCCTTGATTTTGGGCGGTCAGGGTAAGGGGCAGGATTTTGCTGAGCTTATCCCTTTTGCCGAACAGTTTGCCGACAGCATTTATCTTATCGGACAAGATGCGGGCTTGATACAAAAAACATTGGCAAACAGTCCTAATTTGGCAACCAAAATGACACAAGCAGGCACACTTGAAAAGGCGGTAAAGCTTGCCAGTCAAAGCTCTGCCAAAGTCGTGCTACTGTCGCCTGCGTGTGCAAGCCTTGACCAATTTAAAAGCTATAATGAGCGTGGTGAGCGGTTTATTGTACTTGTCAAAGCGTTGGCGTGATTGGGTTTTTATAAATTGACTTTAATCTTGGCTTATATCAAGTGAGAATACACCTGCCAATTTAATGTTTGTTGCAGGCTTTATAGTGCGTGCGGTTCCCGTCATGGTTCGACAGGCTCACCACGAACGGGAACCGTCACACTTTTTCATTTTGTAGAGTGTATAAGGCGTGCTCAGCACGCCCCTACGCCAGACATTATTTGAATTTGTGGTATATTTTTTACCTTATAATTTAGGGCGTGTTGAACCTTTATAACACTATTTACAATATAGAAATATTTTAGAAATAAAGTAATGTTTTTGCATGAAAAATGGCTAAATCTGGTTTTTCATCGTCAAAAACTTGTCTGATAGAATGACTATCAGCCTGCGTTTTTTCCTTGAAAAACGGGTGATTTCCCCTATTTTTCATTGCAAATACAAAAGTTCAATACGCCCTAGGCAATATCAAACCTTATTCAAAACCCTACCCAAACCCTACGCAATTTTTGCCCAAGCCTTTCTAATCTCCCCAAATTTTTGCCAAATAATCAAGCATTTAGCAGAGATTTGGTTTATAATATAGTCCCAAATTTTCCCAAGCATTGCCCTGTCATGAGTTTTTTTAACATCCCCACGACGATAGCCACATCGCCCTATGTACCGTCTGCTCGGACGGTGTTGATGACGAGCCTGTTTTTATTGCTGTCCATGAGTCTTTTGATGATGGCGTCAGCGTCAGTGCCGTTTGCGATGACCAAAGGCTTGTCGCCCATGACCTTTTTTTATTCACAGGCGACTTATATTGTTATCGGTTTGTTGGCGGGCATGGTGGTGTATCGCTTTCCCTTGAAGTGGTATTTTGAAATTGGACTGTTGGTGTTGGCATGGCTTGTGGCACTGTTACTGTTGATAGTAACGCTCATCACAGGGACGGTCATTAATGGTTCACAGCGATGGCTTGACTTTGGGGTGTTTAATTTTCAGACGTCTGAATTTGTCAAACTGCTGATGGTGCTTATCATTGCTGACTATGTGGTCAGACGGTCGGCAGAAGTGCGGGGCAGTCTGATTGCAGGGTGGCGACTGACGGTGTGGTATTTGCCGATGATTGCCCTGATTTTGTGGCAACCTGACTACGGTTCGGTGGCGGTGATTATCGCCACAGCGAGTATTATTTTGTTTGTCAGTGGGGTGCCATTACCGCATTATGTGGCGTTGGTGTCGGCGGTGTTCGTGCCTGCACTGGTTTATGGACTGCTGTCGTCGGATTATCGTAAAGAGCGACTCATGTCGTTTTGGGAGCCGTTTGATGACGTGCAGGACACCGATTATCAGCTGTCTCGCAGTCTGATAGCCTTTGGGCGGGGGGAGTTTGATGGGGTGGGCTATGGCAACAGCGTGCAAAAATTATCGCACCTGCCCGAAGCTCATACCGACTTTATCCTAGCCATCACGGGCGAAGAGTTGGGTTTTTTGGGGGTGGCGTTTGTGTTACTGCTTGAAGTGCTGATTGTGGCGACGATTATGAGAATCAGCCATACCGCCCTAAAACGTCGCCAACTGCGTCTTAGCTACATGGTATTTGGCTTTGGCGTGGTGATTTTTGGGCAAGTGCTGATTAATGCAGGCATGAACATGGGGCTTATGCCAACCAAGGGCTTGACCTTGCCATTTTATAGCTTTGGCGGTTCGTCCATGCTGATGGCACTTATCATGATTGCCATGATTTTAAAGGCGGACAAAGAAAGCGAGCGAATTTATCTGGAAAATAAAAACAGAGAGTATTAAAAGGGTTGGGGTGTTTAAACCGCCCCCAATGTTGCCCCTTGTAAAACGCCATTATCCCAATGCCTAACCGCCCACATGAGTATCGTGTCGGGCGTCTCTTTTTGTAGCTCTGTTGGCGGATTTTGCCCAAGCAAGGTTAAAGCAGTAAAGAGTAAATCACTCACTTTATCAGGCGTGGTGGTATCTATCGGGGTGGCAAGGTTTTGTTTGGAGAGTTTTTGTCCGTCAGCATTGACAAGCAGGGGCAGATGATAAAAATAGTGAGGGGTGGGCAGTCGGCACGCTTTGGCGATAAAAAGCTGGGCGACTGTCATCGGCATAATGTCAAGCCCCCGCATGACGTGCGTTATCCCTTGCAAGCCGT
This sequence comes from Moraxella lacunata, assembly GCF_002027545.1. GTDB lineage: Bacteria > Pseudomonadota > Gammaproteobacteria > Pseudomonadales > Moraxellaceae > Moraxella > Moraxella lacunata. The sequence continues at coordinate 31,434 of NZ_MXAN01000014.1, read as the reverse complement.
CATCAATGGTGCAGGCGAGTATGTAGTTTATCATGCCGTTTTGGCGTTTGACGACCACGTCGCCAAGGCTTTTGGCAGGGTTGTCCCATATTACCCCTTGTATGCCGTCAAAAAAGGCGGTCAGCACGTCAGGCAGGCACAGACGGATTTTTTTGTCGCTTAGGTTTTTGTGCAGGCATAATCGGGGGTAAATCGGAGCAAGGTGTAAGTCTTTGATATTAACGTCATAAAAACTCACCGCAGGTATGGATAGGGCGGATAACTCTTTGCGAGAGCAGGTGCAGTGATAAGTGATATTTGACAGATAATTAAGATATTCATCATAAATATCCGTGCGTTTGGACTGAAAAATTATCTCACCGTCCGAGTGTAGTCCCAAATTATCCAAATCGGTCAAGATAGATACAGTATAATCAGGCTTACACCGCTCAAAATCCACGTCTTCAATCCGCACAAGCCAACGACCGCCCAATGATTTGATATGACAATAACTTGCCAAAGCAGTACACAGCGACCCCAAATGCAACGCCCCAGTCGGGGACGGGGCAAAGCGACCGATAATGGGGCGTGAGTTCATGGCAGGCTTAGTGTCCGTGATTTTGCTTTTCTTTCATCTCGGACATGGTTTTGCAGTCAATGCACTGTGTGGCGGTGGGACGGGCTTCTAGGCGTTTTAGCCCAATCTCCGTGCCACACGTCTCACAAAACCCATAATCGCCTGTCTCAATCTCTACCAGTGATTTATCAATCTTACGCACCAGTTTACGCTCACGGTCTCGGGTGCGTAGAGCTAGGGCAAACTCTTCTTCTTGGGTGGCACGGTCATTGATGTCCGCCATTGCCCCTGTCTCTTCGTTGATGTAGTCCTTGGTGCGTTCGGCTTCGGCGAGCAGTTCGGTTTTCCAATTTACCAAAATCGTGCGAAAATGCTCCAATTGAGCGTCCGACATATATTCTTCGTCTTTGGCAGGGGTGTAGGGGGTGAAAGTGGCGTTTGCCATGCGTTTATCCTTTAAAAACGGTCAATTTGACCAAGCATGAAAAAATTAACACTCAAAAAATTGCGTCCTAAATGGGGATATGTTTGGATTTTTCAAGTGGGGCGTGTTGAATGTTGGTATTTGCAATGAAAAACAAGATTTAGCCATTTTTCATGCAAAAATTGATTAAATCATCAAATTTTTATCAAATTCAATAAAATGTTATCAATGTTCAACACGCCCCAAATCGTTCAACACGCCCCAAATCCATAAAAAATTTAAGTATTAGGATGTAGGGGCGAATCACATTCGCCCAAATCAAGCCCAAACTTAGGGTAAATTTAACAATAGACTTCTTTCCAAACCCTGATTTTTATGGATTTTTAAAAACTTCAACCCCAATACTTATAAGGGTTTATTTTTAGTTTGGAAAGAGATTTAATGTTTTTTAAAACCCGCTATTATCCAGCCTTTTGACCCATGTGTCTAGCGTACGATTGTTATGTAATTGTAGCAAACGAAAACCACTCGCCACATTATCAATGCCAAATTCATCTCGGTGCGGGGCAAATTGGTGAGACGTGGCAGGGCAGGTATAGAGCGTTCCGCCGTTCTGTTGCAAGATATGTGCCTGATGAACGTGTCCACAGAGAACATGGGGGCGGTTGGCGGTATCGGTGGCATGAGCGTTCAGTGTTGCCCAAAACTCATCGCCATTTTGCAACATATGCTCATCTATCCATGCCGAGCCGACAGGGGTGGGGTGGTGGTGCAGGGCAATAAGGGTGGGCATGGCATGACTAAGGTGGGTTTTTAAAAAGGCAAGTTTGTCATCATCAAGTCGCCCATAGATATGACCGCCTACGGCAGAATTGACCGCCAAAAGTTGCCAAGTGGTATGGGGTAGCTCTATGACAAGGCGGTGGGTGTCAATGAGTCTGTTATCTTTGGTAATGGGGAGAAATGTGCGTTTATCAAAAGGCAAATCATGCCCTATCTCATGCGTTACGTCATGATTGCCCGCCAAGCACAGATAGGGGATATTTGTTTTATCTAGCTTATCAAACAGCCAATCATATAAATCGGTATTGCCGTCATTAACCAAATCGCCTGTAAGTAACAATAAATTGGGTTCAAAGATTAAGGCAAAATCCAACACCTTTAAAAATTTATCGGTATTAGTAGGGGCGTGCATGGATAAATGCAAATCGCTGATTTGAGCGATGATAAAATCGGACGGGGCGGATAGGTGGGTGGGGTAGGTCATGGGGCAATGGATTTAAAAATATGGTTAAATGTAAAAGGGTGGGGGTAGATTGTGATTTGTGTAAATATAATCATTTAACTTCAAAATACACTCATTGGCAGTAAGGTGCGTATCACGCACCAATAAGATTTTTTGCTATATTAAATCTCTTTCCAAACTAAAAATAAACCNNTTGAGGTTTTTAAAAATCCACAAAAATCGGGGTTTGGAAAGAAGTCTATTATTTGTTCAAATTCATAGGGCAAATGTGATTTTCCTCTACAACGCCTTTTAAAGGTATGATAAATAATGCTAAACAAATTTCAATTTTAATTTTAAAAGGGTAATTAACCAATTTACGACTTACCCAACACCTTCCCCACACCAAACATCCCAAAAAACCCAATCGCCAACGTCATGACAATGGCAAGCCCCGTTTGCACGTCAAGCCACACGCTTCCCCACACGCCTGTGGTTACGGCGATTTGGGCGATTATCATGGCAAAGATGACCATTTGTGTGGGCGAGTGGGCAAGCAGGCGAGCGATAAGGGCAGGCAGGATAAGTAGCCCTGTGATGAGCAGACTGCCAACCGCTTGAATGGCAACCGCACAAAACCCCGCCAGAAGTCCCATAAAAAAGAGCTGTTCGGTCTTAGGATTGATACCTGCGATAGACGCTAGGGCTTCTGATGTGGCAAGTTTGATCTGTTTTTGCCAAATCCACGCCAAAAAGGCAAGCCCTGCCCCAACCATGACCGCCAAGCGGGGCAAATCATCCCAATCCATGTCAAGTAGGCTACCAAACAAAAAGCCTAGCACGTTGGCTTGTTGCTGGGTAAGCTGGGTAAGTGTTAAAAGCCCCAAACACAACAGGGACACGGCAAGCACCGACAGCGTGGCATCGCTCGGCAGTCGCTTGTCTTGCAAAAACATCAGCGTGATAACCACGCCTATGCTAACCACGCCCACGCCCATGTCGGCAGGGATAGATAGCCACGCCCCAATCGCCACGCCAAGCAATGCCCCATGAGCGAGTGTATCGGCAAAAAACGCCATACGTCGCCACAGCACCAAACAGCCAAGCGGGGCGGACAGTAGGGCAAGCAGTGAACCTGCAAGCCAAGCAGGGGCGATAATCGGTAGCCAATCGTTCATAATTAGTGGGTATGCTGACAGTGGTCGTGATGATGAATGTAGGGGGCTTGGTGGATGCTGTGGTATTGCCCAAATAACGCAACAAATTCAGGCAGATGAGCGATGTCGGACGGCACGCCTTGACAGCAGATGTGTTTGTTTAGGCAGACCACACGCCGAGTACCTTTCATGACCCAGTGCAAATCGTGCGACACAACGAGCATGGCACACGCCAAAAATGGGGGCATACTGTCTATAAAATCATACAGTAGCTCTTCGCTATCGGGGTCTAGCCCTTGCATGGGTTCGTCTAAGATAAGCAGGTCGGGTTTGTCAAGCAACGCCCTTGCCATAAGGACGCGCTGAGTTTCGCCCCCTGATAGGTGGTGCATTTGGCGGTCAAGTAAGGGGGCGAGTGATAGCTTTTGTAGGACAAAATCACGCTCATCAGGCGTTAGGCGTTGGGTGTTTGCTTGGGCGAGCAAATCCTTGACACGGAGCGGTAAAATGCTCGGTATGCTAAACTTTTGGGGGACGTAGCTTATCACGCTGTTGTGCTTGATGATGTCGCCTGATGTGGGTTTGTTTAAGCCCAAAATGAGCTTGACCAGCGTGGACTTGCCCGCCCCGTTTGGACCGATGAGACTGACCATTTCGCCTTTGGATAGGGTGAGCGATATGTCGGTTAAAATCTTGTTTTGACCGACATGAAAGCTGACTTTATCTAGGCGAAACAGCTCGTCCGTATTAGCGACGGTGTTAGCGACAGGCACGGCACACGCCTTTTAGCTCAATGACCGTGCGTTCTATGTCAAATCCTGCGTCATCTTTGGCAAAATTGACAATGGCGTCCACAGGCACGTTAGAGCATTCTTCAACGCTTTGGCATTTTTGGCAAATCAAAAAGGCGGCGGCGTGCTGAGAGCGTGGGTGGCAACATGGCACATAAGCGTTCATGGAGCTTAACTGATGAATCAGCCCTTCGGCAAGCAAAAATTCTAACGAACGATAAATGGTCGGTGGAGCGATGTTTTTGTTTTTTGCCCCCGATGAGTGGCGAGCAGACTGTAAGGCACTGATAAGGTCATACGCCCCAAGTGGTTTGTCCGCTTCCAAAATCAGCCCGTACACTTCTTCACGCAAGGGCGTAAAACGCACGCCACGAGCTTCGCAGTGGGCTTTGGCATCAAGCATACGCTGTTTTGGGTCGTGGTGTTCGTGGACGCAGTGACAGGCGTGGTCGGTCATGATAGGCTCTTTTGGTTGTTTAAAATTATAAAATTACATTTAAAATATACGTTATTTTACCATAAAAATAGTTGGGCGATTTTAAAATGACTAATGAATGCCATTGATATAACATATCATCAAACGGGCGTTGTCTGTGTTGGTAATTTTTAAGAAAAATACTTATGCTCACCTTAATTTAGATACATTATAACAAAAACCCATGATGTATGATATAATCTTGCAAGACATTACCGCAAATTTATGCAAGTTTTGTACCATTTTTTAGATTTTTCCAAATAAATTTATTTAAAAGGTTGCCATGATAGTTTCTAAATCCTCCCTTGCCAAACTAAGCCTATTTGCCTTGCCTGCCCTACTGTCTGCGACCGCCCATGCAGGCACGGTTACGGTGAGTAATTATCCGTTGTTATTATTGTCCAATGCAGTAACACAAGGGGTAGAGACCGCCCAAATGCTACTATCCACAGGCGATGTTGGTCATCATGGGAGTCTCTCGCCGAGCAAGGTCAAACTGGTGGGTGATAGTGATTATGTGGTGTGGTTTGGGCATGAACTGGAACAAAATCTCGTTAAGACCTTGGATAACGCCCCCAACGCCATTTCGCTATTTAAGATGAAGGCGTTTTATCGCTTGCCTATGCGACAGCTTGACGGCACGCCCCGAGCCGATACCTTTGACCCACATATTTGGCTAGACCCCGAGAACGCCAAAGCCATCGTGCGAGCGTTGGCGGTGGTGCATTCGCACGCCAACCCCGAGCATAAGGGGTTGTACGCCAATAACGTCAATGCGTTTCATCAAGCCATGGACAAGGCGGTGGCACAGGTATCAAAAGACCGCAAGCGGGCGTATTGGGCGTATCATGATTCGTTTGCCTATCTTGAACGCTCGGCAAATCTACATTTTGCAGGGGCATTGACCCCCGACCATCACCTGTCGCCCAAAGCGAGCCAGTTTCGCATTTTAAATAATGACCGTCCATCGCCTTATATGTGCCTATTATCGCAAGGGGCGATTTCGGACGGTATTAAAAACAAACTCGGCAATGTCGGCACGCTCGTCAAACAAGAAGACATGTCAGACGGCACGGATTTTGTGGACGTGTGGCAGGCGACCGTCAATGAGATTTATGCGTGTATCGACCAAAAATAAATTGTCGAATAGGGCGTACATAAAGGCGATGTGATGAGCATTGCCTTTTTGTCTATCAAATGACGTTTATCAAAACCTGCTATGCCTAAGAAACTTTAAAATTACTACAAGTATAATGATGTTTGGATGTAGGGGTGTGCTGAGCACGCCTATAAAAATGACAATATATTAAAGGATGTGCGGAGTCAGTCCCTACAAACCCGTGGCAAGTATTCAGTTCGTTAGGTATACAACCAAAGCTGTATTTTATTTTCCTAAAACTGATAAAACCAACAAAAGCCCCATGCTACATTTATCATAAAAATAAATGATATTATCACTTTTTACTGATGAAAAAATACTGATAAAATCTTGTAAGTTTTTTTAAAACTTTTTATAATACAGAACCTTACGATTTTTCACTTTGTTTTTGAGAGCATCATGAGCAAGCCTGCCCAGCGTCATCAGCAAGCCCGTGTGTATCGCTTGCAATTTCGCCAAGCATGGGCTGTATTGATACTCATTGGTTTGGGCTTTATCCTTGAAATATTAGGCATTGCTCACGCTACCAAAAGTATGGCACTTGGCGGACTGCTTGGCTACATTGCCCAGTGTGCGTTTACACTCATTGCCTACCGCGCGACAGGGGCGAGAGCAGGGCGTGTTATCATGCTCAACATGTATTTGGGGCAGATGATAAAATGGTTTATCACACTGATGGGTTTTGCCCTGATTTTTATGTTGGCTAAGCCGATTGGGGCGTTTTTGGTGATTTTGGCTTATTTTGCCCTACAAGTTGTGCATATTCTGGTAATGTGGCGTATTTAAATCATCAATTAATTTTTAAAAATAGTTAGATTTTTTAAATTTAATGCTCATTTTTTTGCCAAAAATTGAAAAAATTCTGTAAGAAAACTCATATTTACCCTTTACAAGAACTACCAAAGTAGGGTATTATACTTCGGATTGCTTACAAACATTTCGATAAAAATTTCATAAATTTACAAGTATGCTATTTTCAATGATTTGTATGAAATGATTGACAATAATGTACTTTAAATGAATGATTTAAAATTGCTGATTGATATTTATGGGATAAGTTGAACCAGCAATTTTTTATTGTGTCATTTTAGAGCGTGTTGAGAACTCAACACCTTGCAAATTGATGGATTGCGTGATGAATTTTTCACACGTTCTGATTAACCAAGTTAAAAATAAGAGCTTATTATGGCAGCGGATTCTTCAGAATATATTGCTCACCATTTAACCAACTGGACGTATGGTTATCATCCAGAACATGGTTGGAAAGTGGCACACACCGCCCAAGAAGCCGCAGAGATGGGCTTTAAAGCCATTCATTTGGATTCCATGCTTTGGTCGGTTGGTTTGGGTGCTTTCTTTTGCTGGCTGTTTTGGATGGTTGGGCGTAAGGCAACATCAGGCGTACCTACCAAGCTACAAGCCTTCATTGAGATGATTGTCGATTTTGTGGACAACAGTGTCCGTGAATCTTACAAAGGTCCATCAAAGCTGATTGCACCTTTGTCATTGACGATTTTTGTGTGGATTTTCTTGATGAACTTGATGGATTTGATTCCTGTTGATTTCATCCCTGGTACCGCACAGTGGATTGGCAGTCTGATGGGTCATGACCCGCACCATGTTTACTTTAAGATTGTACCAAGTACTGACCCGAACATCACGCTCGGTATGGCATTTTGTGTGCTACTGCTCATCATTGGTTTTGGTCTTAAATACAAAGGCGTGGGCGGATTTATTGGCGAGTTTACCTTGCACCCATTTAGTGCCAAAAACCCAATCTTGCAGGCGATTTTAATCCCTGTCAACCTAGTTTTAGAGACAGTAACCCTGCTTGCCAAACCCATTTCGCTAGGTCTGCGACTGTTTGGTAACATGTATGCCGGTGAGCTTATCTTTATTCTGATTGCACTTATGTACATGTCCGAGAGCTTGTTTGTTAAAGGCTTGGGTGTACCGCTACATTTGGCTTGGGCAATCTTCCATATTCTAGTTATCACTTTACAGGCGTTCGTGTTTATGATGTTGACGATTGTTTATCTGTCGCTCATCTCACAAACATCAGAACATTAATTGACACTTTTATTCTAACCCTTCAAATAGGTCTTATAGGAGACATCATGGAACCAGTAATCGCTCAGTACACGCTTCTTGCTGTGGCTCTTCTAATCGGTGCAGGTGCTTTGGCAACTGGTATTGGTTTTGCTATCCTAGGCGGTAAATTCCTAGAAAGCACTGCTCGTCAGCCTGAGCTTGGCTCACAACTTCAAACCAAAATGTTCATCGTGGCAGGTCTTCTTGACGCTGTACCGATGATTGGTGTTGGTATTGCCATGCTTCTACTATTCGCCAACCCATTCGCATAAGTTGAAGCGGTCAGTCTAGGTCCATTCTTGTCGGCAGTTTACTTGCCGACAGCAATTGGCTATCACCTGACTTTCACTAACAAATGAGGTGATTGGATGAATATTAATTCCACCATTATCGGTCAGATGATTGCGTTTGCGTTTTTCGTGTGGTTCTGCATGAAATTCGTATGGCCGCCACTCATCGGAGCGATTAACGAGCGTCAACGTAAAATCGAAGAAGGCTTAAACGCCGCCGAAAAAGCAAAAGCTGACCTTGCATCTGCTGAGTCACAAGTCCAAGCAGAGTTTGCAAGTGCCAAAGCTCAGGCTGCTTCTATCATTGAACGTGCTAACAAAACTGCCAATCAAATGATTGAAGATGCCAAAGTAACAGCTCGTCTTGAAAGCGAGCGTATTATTGGTGCAGCCCAACAAACGGTTGACCAACAAATTGCCCAAACTCGTGAACAGCTACGTTCACAAGTTGCGACTCTTGCAGTACTTGGTGCTGAAAAGATTCTAGAAGAAAAAGTTGATGAACAAAAACATGCCAGCATGCTAGCACAACTGGCAACCAAGCTGTAATTAGAGGAACTCATGGCTGAATTATCTACCTTGGCAAGACCTTACGCAAAGGCTGCGTTTGACTATGCTAGAGAGCAAAATGCGATTAACGAATGGGAAGACTTCTTGTTGATGGCATCAGATATTGTGCGTGATGACGCATTTATTGGTTTGCTACACAATCCAGCTATTGTCGCCAGTCAAAAAACGTCGGTACTGATGGATGTCTATACCAGCCAAAGATCGAATAATTCAACACTTGCCCAAACGTTGCAGACAGCGGCGTCGCAGGGTGTGGACGTGAGTGCGGCGGCAGAAGTGTTAGCAGGAAGTAAGCATCTGACAGCCAATAAGGTATTGACAAACTTTGTCAGCCAGCTGTCTGATAATGACAGACTGTCTTTACTTCCTGAGATCCATGCTCATTACAGCAAGCTAAAATCACAAGAGCTAAAACAGATTGATGCTTACATAACATCAGCCTATCCACTAACTGAACCCCAACGCAAATCCCTACAAGAATCTTTGGCGATCTCAACAGGTTCTATTGTGATTTTACATGAATCTGTTGACCCAAGTTTATTAGGTGGTGCTACAATCAAAGTGGGCGATAAGTTTACTGATGGCTCGGTGCGTGGCAAGTTAAAACAATTAAAGACTCAGCTAACAGCATAAACTGTGGCTGTCTAAATTATAGGAAACAAGGCAATGCAACAATTGAATCCAGCCGAAATCAGCAATCTGATTAAGCAACGTATTCAAGACCTTGACGTAAGCGCAACTGCTAAAACTGAAGGCGTTATCGTCAGTGTCTCTGATGGTATTGTAAAAATTCATGGTCTAGAAGAAGCCATGTATGGCGAGATGATTGAGTTTGAGGGCAATGTCTATGGCATGGCACTAAACTTAGAACAAGACTCAGTCGGTGCGGTCGTTTTGGGCGACTATTTGCCCCTACAAGAAGGACAAAAAGCATACTGTACAGGTCGTATCCTAGAAGTACCCGTAGGTCCTGAACTGTTGGGTCGTGTGGTTGACGCTTTGGGTAATCCTATTGATGGTAAAGGTCCTATCAATGCCAAGCTAACCGATAAGGTTGAAAAAATCGCCCCTGGCGTTATCGCTCGTCAATCGGTTGATGAGCCTGTTATGACAGGTTATAAAGCAGTTGATACCATGATTCCAATTGGACGTGGTCAGCGTGAGCTTATCATTGGCGACCGCCAAACAGGTAAGACCGCCATGGCAATCGACGCCATCATTGCTCAAAAAGACTCTGGCATCAAATGCGTGTATGTCGCTGTTGGTCAAAAACGCTCAACCATCGCTAACGTGGTGCGTAAACTAGAAGAGTCAGGTGCATTGGCTTATACCACCGTTGTGGTTGCATCAGCATCAGAGCCTGCGGCACTGCAATACATTGCTCCATATTCTGGCTGTACCATGGGTGAATACTTCCGTGACCGTGGTCAAGACGCACTTATCATCTATGATGATTTGTCTAAGCAAGCGGTTGCTTATCGCCAAATCTCGCTACTACTACGCCGTCCACCAGGGCGTGAAGCCTACCCAGGGGATGTATTCTACTTGCACTCACGTCTGTTAGAGCGTGCATCTCGTGTCAATGCGGACTATGTAGAAGCATTTACCAATGGCGAAGTCAAAGGTAAAACTGGTTCATTGACTGCCCTGCCGATCATTGAAACCCAAGCAGGGGACGTATCAGCGTTCGTACCTACCAACGTGATTTCGATTACTGACGGTCAGATTTTCTTAGAATCTAACCTATTTAACTCAGGTATTCGCCCTGCGGTAAACGCTGGTATCTCGGTATCTCGTGTGGGTGGTGCAGCCCAAACTAAAATCATCAAAAAGCTCTCAGGCGGTATCCGTACAGCCTTGGCACAGTATCGTGAGTTGGCTGCCTTTGCTCAGTTTGCATCGGATTTGGATGACGCAACCAAACAGCAACTAGAACACGGTCAGCGTGTGACTGAGCTGATGAAGCAAAAACAATACGCACCGATGTCTATCGCTGACCAAGCGGCGGTTATCTATGCATCAAACGAAGGCTATCTTGCTGACGTACCTGTTGAAAAAATTGGTGCTTTTGAGCAAGGTTTGTTAAGCTTCCTTCGTGGCGAACATGGTGTTCTCATGAGTGAGATTGATGAGACTGCCAATTATAATGATGACATCGAGAGTCGTCTAAAAGCAGGGATTGAAGCTTTCAAAGCATCTCGTAGCTACTAAGAGCAATATGGTGTATCATTGATGCACCATATACCCATTTAAACTGAGTCCAGTTTTGGAATAATTATGGCAAGCTTAAAAGAAATACGTGCAAAAGTAACCAGTATTAAAAGCACTCAGAAAATCACACGTGCCATGCAGATGGTTGCTGCCAGTAAAATGCGTCGGGCTCAAGAACGCATGGGCATGGGTCGCCCTTATGCTGAAAGTATGCACCGTGTGATTTCACACCTTGTGCAAGCACAGTCCGATTATAAGCATCCTTATATGGTCAGTCGCCCTGTGAACCGTGTGGGCTTTATCGTGGTTACTTCTGACCGTGGTTTGGCAGGTGGTCTAAACATCAACCTGTTTAAAAGTTTATTAAAGTCAGTCAAAACTTACCAAGAGCAGTCTGTTGAAGTTGAGTTTGCAGCCATTGGCTCAAAAGGCGTTGGCTTTTTCAAAAACTTCGGTGGTAATGTCACATCGGTAGTTACCGATTATGGCGATAGCCCAAGCTATGAACACATCAGCAGTCCTGTACAGACCATGCTTGATGATTACCAAAATGGCAAATTAGATAGAATCTATTTGGTGTACAATCAGTTCATCAATGCCATGACCCAAAAACCATCAATTACTCAACTTGTTCCCTTACCTGAGGGGACTTTGTCCGATGATGAGGGTATTAGTCACGGTTGGGACTATATCTATGAGCCTGACACAAAGACGTTGATTGACAGTTTGATGGTACGCTATATTGAATCATTGGTTTATCAAGCCGTCCTTGAAAACATTGCATCAGAGCAATCTGCTCGTATGGTAGCGATGAAAGCGGCGACAGATAATGCTGGTAATTTAATTAAAGATTTACAATTGGTTTATAACAAGCTCAGACAAGCAGCGATTACCCGAGAGATTTCGGAAATCGTTGGTGGTGCTGCCGCTGTTTCATAAGTCAGTTTAGCTGAATATAAAAATTAGGAGAACGCAATGAGCGGTCGTATTGTGCAGATTGTCGGTGCGGTAATTGACGTTGAGTTTAGCCGTGGTGAAGTCCCCCAAATCTTTGACGCACTTCATGTTGATGGCACGGAAACTACCTTGGAAGTCCAACAACAGTTGGGTGATGGCGTGGTACGTACCATTGCCATGGGTTCTACCGAAGGTCTAAAACGTGGTTTGCCTGTTTCTAATACAGGTGCACCCATCTCTGTGCCTGTGGGTACAGCAACACTAGGACGTATCATGGACGTATTGGGTCGCCCAATCGATGAAGCAGGTCCTGTGAATGCTGAGCAAAAATGGTCCATTCACCGTGAAGCCCCAAGCTATGATGAGCAATCTAACTCAACAGAGCTACTAGAAACTGGTATTAAGGTTATTGACTTGCTTTGCCCGTTTGCAAAAGGTGGTAAAGTTGGTCTGTTTGGTGGTGCTGGTGTTGGTAAGACCGTTAACATGATGGAGCTTATTAACAACATCGCCCTAAAACATTCAGGTCTATCAGTGTTTGCAGGTGTGGGTGAGCGTACTCGTGAAGGTAACGACTTCTATCATGAAATGCAAGAAGCTGGCGTTGTTAATACCGAAGACTTTACCAAATCAAAAGTTGCGATGGTGTACGGTCAGATGAACGAGCCACCAGGGAACCGTTTACGTGTTGCTTTGACTGGTTTGACCATGGCAGAGTACTTCCGTGATGAAAAAGACGAAGCCACTGGCAAAGGTCGTGACGTTCTACTGTTCGTTGACAACATCTATCGTTATACCCTAGCAGGTACCGAAGTATCAGCACTTCTAGGTCGTATGCCTTCTGCGGTAGGCTATCAGCCGACACTTGCCGAAGAGATGGGTGCGTTGCAAGAACGTATTACTTCTACTCAGTCAGGTTCGATTACTTCTGTACAAGCCGTTTACGTTCCTGCGGACGACTTGACTGACCCATCGCCTGCGACTACCTTTGCTCACTTGGACGCAACGGTCGTACTTAGCCGTGACATCGCTTCACAAGGTATCTACCCTGCGGTTGACCCGCTAGACTCAACATCGCGTCAGCTTGACCCGCAAGTTATCGGTGATGAACATTATAATGTCGCTCGTGGCGTACAAGAAGTGCTACAACGTTATAAAGAACTAAAAGACATCATCGCCATCTTAGGTATGGATGAGTTGTCAGAAGAAGATAAGCTGGTTGTTTATCGTGCTCGTAAGATTCAGCGTTTCCTATCACAGCCTTTCCACGTAGCAGAGGTATTTACAGGGGCACCTGGTAAGTATGTAGCACTGCGTGATACCATCGCTGGCTTTAAGTCTATCATCAGTGGTGAGTATGACCACTTGCCAGAACAAGCCTTCTATATGGTTGGTGGTATTGATGAAGTGATTGCCAAAGCTGATAAGCTAAAAGCTGCTTAATGTCCCAAAGTTAAGATTGGAGCGGTCCAATCTTAACTGTTCATCACTGACAAAAGATGATATAAAATAAGATAGGAGTCATTATGGCAACATTTACATGCCGAGTGGTCAGTGCCAGAGAAGAGCTTTACTCAGGCGACATTAGCGTGCTTGTGGCTTCGGGTATCGACGGTGAGCTTGGTATTTTGGCAGGTCACACGCCAATCATCACCTTGCTAAAACCAGGTCCTTTGCACCTAAAATCAGCCGATGGCACAGATGAAGTAATTTATGTCCAAGGTGGCGTGCTGGAAGTTCAACCCAAGGTTGTGACCGTGCTTGCTGACTCGGCAGAACGTGCCAGTAATCTGGATGAAGCAAAAATTGCCGAAGCTCGTCGTAATGCCGAGCAAGCCTTGGCAAACCAAAGTGCTAATATTGATACGACCGCTGCCCTAACAGCATTGGCAGAATCACTAGCACAGCTACAAACCATTCAAAAGTACAAAAATCGTGCTTGATTATTGATGAAAAATCGTGCTTATCATCAAAAAATTTGATAAAATAAGCACGTCTATTAAGCAGATTTAATTGATTGATGGCATTGCCTGATTTTAATGTATCTTTTGATGTATTCAAGGATAATATATGACAACGACAACCCCAGAAAAAGAAGATATTCCCCGAATTCTGATTGTTGAAGATGATGAACGCCTTGCCATGCTAACGCAAGACTATCTCAGACGCAATGGTTTGGATGTGGCGATTGAAACTGATGGCACTCGTGCGATTCGTCGCATTATCAGTGAACAGCCTGATTTGGTGGTGCTCGATGTCATGTTGCCAGGTAGTGATGGTCTGACGGTGTGCCGTGAAGTACGTCCACACTATGCTCAGCCGATTTTGATGCTGACAGCACGTACCGAAGACATGGATCAAGTGTTGGGTTTGGAGATGGGGGCAGATGATTACGTGGCAAAACCCGCCCAGCCCCGAGTGTTGCTAGCCCGCATCCGTGCCCTGCTTCGTCGTTCTGACTCTGCACCGACAGATGATACGCCACAGCGTTTGGAATTTGGTGATTTGGTCATTGACAATGGTGGTCGCTCAGTTACCTTAAATGACGAATTGGTTGATTTTACCAGTGCTGAGTATGATTTGTTGTGGTTACTTGCGTCAAATGCAGGTCGTATCTTATCTCGTGAAGATATTTTTGAGCGACTTCGTGGTATTGAGTACGATGGTCAAGATCGTTCAATTGACGTACGCATTTCTCGTATTCGCCCAAAAATTGGCGATGACCCAGAAAATCCCAAACGTATCAAAACGGTGCGTAGTAAAGGTTATCTCTTTGTTAAAGAAGGCAATTAATTGTAATCTTAACATCAGTCAATATCCAAGCTATGCTACAATAAAGCTAGCCACATTGCTGGCTTTTTATTTTCACTCATGATAAGTCAATGGTATGGCACTCTCATCAATCACTGAACGTAGTATCTTTTTTCGTATTTATGCAGGACTTTTGCTTGTCTGCTTTTTGGTTGCCTTTTTTGGCTATTTTCTCATGCAGGCGATTAACCAGCAACGCCTGCAATCTTACCGAGAGTCGATTGCCACGGTTGCTTTTTACCTAGGTACTGCTTCCTATGATAGACAGCATGAGCATAACAAAGAGCAGTGGCTACTGGCAACCAGTCGAGCTTTTGGCTCTGAGATTCATGTAACGCCCGTTGATGAATTTGATTTTAAAGGGCGTGAGTTAAAACGTCTCCATGAAGGAAAATCTGTGGTGCGTCATGATGAGATGACCCGTCATTCTACGGTTTATCATCAAATAGATGATGGTCAGAACATATTATCTGCCGAACTTGACCGCATTAACGAAAGACAAATTCATGCCGCCATGGGTTTTTTGCTTGATGATTTAAGACATTATGAGACTCTGGAAGAAAAACAACAACGCCTTGCTCATCTAAGTAAAAATTTTGGTTATAACATCGTACTCATGCCACTGGCAAGTTTGGAGTTGGACAGAGAGCAGTTTGATAATCTAAACGCAGGCAAGGCGGTGCTTAGTTTTGACAATGAAAATCAAAGACCGCACCTATCGGTCATGATGGCATCAACCATTCCTAACGAAGTGTTGGTGGTGACCGTGCCTTTGTTTAATTTCTTTTCTTTGGATGTCATCATCAGTATCATCCTAATTTGTCTTTTGTTGGTTAGTTTTGGTGTATATGCCCTGATTTTCCCATTGGAGCGACGTTTGCAACTGTTACAAATGGGGGTTAATAAAGTTGCCGAAGGCAAGCTCGACACCATGGTGCAGGTGGCAGGGTATGATGACATTGCCCGTCTGTCATCAACCTTTAACACCATGACTCGCCACATCAAAAGACTCATCGAGTCCCAACGTGAGCTGACCAGAGCTGTCTCGCATGAACTAAGAACACCCGTGGCGCGCATTCGTTTTGCGGTGGATATGCTTGCTGATGACGATGATTATGACTCTCGGCAGATGCAAAAGCAGTATATTGATGAAGACATCGCTTCTTTAAATGAACTCATTGATGAAATTTTGACTTATGCCAAGCTCGAAGAAGGCTCGCCCAAGATGGATTGGGAAATGGTGTGCTTAAAAGAGCTCCTTGAACAAATCGAGCGTGAGACCAATGCTTTGGGCAAGCCCATTGCCATACAAATCAAACCGCCTGCCCAAAAAGTGGTGGCGATGGCAGACAGGCGTTATTTGCACCGTGTGGTACAAAACCTAGCGGGCAATGCCTTACGTTATGCCAAAAGCACCATCATCATCAGTGCAGGGGTCAAAAAAGGCATGGCATTTGTCACCGTCGAAGATGATGGACATGGGATTCCCGAAGCTGACCGTGAGAAAGTGTTCATTCCTTTTGCCCGTCTCGATGACAGTCGCACCCGTGCGTCAGGCGGCTATGGGCTTGGGCTGTCCATTGTCTCACGCATTGCGTTTTGGTTTAGTGGCAACATGAGTGTGGATGAAAGCCCAAGTTTGCACGGGGCGAGATTTACCATGGAATGGCCAGTCAAACAGGTGGGCGTGGTCATCGTGGCAGATGAGCTGACAGGGGCAAAAAGTGAGAAAAAACTCATCGGCACAGACGAATAGCGATAAATGCAGATAACTGGCGTGGTTAGGGCGTGCCGAACCTTTATAACACTATTTACATTTTAAAAATTGATAAAAATAAACGACTGTTTTTGCACGAAAAATGGCTAAATCTTGTTTTTCTGCGTCAAAATCCTTGTTGATATTTTAATATCAACTGCGGATTTTTCCTTAGACTTCTTTCCAAACCCTGATTTTTGTAGATTTTTAAAAACTTCAACCCTAATACTTACAAGGGTTTATTTTTAGTTTGGAAAGAGATTTCTTGAAAAACGTGTGATTTTTCTCATTTTTCATTGCAAATATAAAAGTTCAACACGCCCTAGGAAAGTTATGCTAAAATAAATCACAAATTTATCTTGGGATGTTAATATGCCTTATCTTTTTGGATTATTGGTGCTTGCCAATGCGGCTCTGTTGGGTTATTCTTTGTTGGTGCCTAGCACCGATAAGAATGTTGAGCAAGCCAAAGCCAGTCTTGTCGCTCCTGTCAGCTTTGCCGATACGACCAATCAGCTACCCCCTGAGATTGGTGAAAAATAATAAACACAACATAGCTTGCTTGGTTTGATGATTAGGCTTGATGATTACTTTGATTGACATCATGACTTGTCGGATTTTCTGATGCATCAGTTGTGTTTGGTGCAGTATCCACCAAAGGAATATGTACAAGGACTTCTAGCCCGCCATTGTCATGATTGCGAGCGATGACCTCACCTTGATGCAAGTGAGCGATACGACTGACGATGGCAAGACCCAGTCCACTACCTTGGGTTGTCCGTGCTGTCTCACCACGCTCAAAGGGTTGCATGATACGTTGTAGTTCACTCTCTGCCACACCCTCGCCCTCATCACGCACGCTGATGGTGAGTATTCTTTTTTTAAGGGTGTTAGCGGTCAAATCATCAGCGTCTTGATAGTCAATCACCGCCCCTAGATGAATGGGTTCATGCCCATAACGCACGGCATTATTGACCAAATTGACAATCAGACGCTTCATGGATAAAGGACGCACCATGACATCTTCGGCGACCCGATTGTCATAGACAAAACGCACGTCATTAAACTGCACGCTGATTTCATGGAAAATCAGCTCCAAATTGGTCGCTCGCACCGCTTCATCCGAGCCGTCTTTCATAAATGACATGAACTGCTCCAAGATGGCGTCCATGTCCTCGATGTCATACACCAGTCCTTCCCGAAAAAACTCATCAGGCAACATCTCGGCGGTCAGTCGCATGCGAGTTAGGGGCGTGCGCAAGTCATGGCTGATACCAGCGAGCATGATGGTGCGTTCTTTTTGGGCTTGGTGTAGGGTGTGAAACAGGCGGTTAAAGGCGATATTGACTTTACGAATCTCATTTGAGCCAACCTCGGGCAATACGGTCGCATGCCCCAGATGAATGTAGTCATTGGCGGTGCGTTCTAGTTTTTTGAGTGGGCGATTTAGGCGACGCACCAAAATCAGACTTACCAAAATGGTCAAAATCGGCAAGCCAAACACAAAGCCCGCCAGCAGTCCTGCACTGTACTGCGAGTAGTGAATGACAGGTTCACGCAGCCAAACGTTGGGGTATTTGCTGTCCCAAATCCACAGCTTCGGGGTTGGTTTAAATTTAAAATAGACCTTGACCTCACGCCCAAGTTCTCGGCTGACTTGCCCTGCAAAAATATCAGTAAAAAAGTCAGCCACTATCTTGTCATTAACCACAGGGAACTCGCTTGGGTTACTGATGATTTGTACATGGCTGTTGTCCTGCACCCATTTGAGCATGGCAGGGTCGTCTGCAAAGCTCTGATTGGCGTTGTCAATAAAGGTCAGCTCGCTCGCCAGATAACTGGCGTGATTTTTAATCTCAGGTAGGTACAGACTTCGCCAAATGAGCCAAATCGATAGGGCGATACTGGCAAAGACGATAAAAATCACCATGCTGACCGTCTGCCATGTGTTAGAGTTTAGAGTGTGTCTGATTTTAAGTTGCCAGTATTTGTAATTTTTTTTCATAAAAATGGGACAAAAGTGCGATACGCTCTATTTTAACACACGTTTTGTATATAAAGTCGGAAATTACTTTGCCAAACCAATTTACGCCCATGTCGTCAGGCGTTACATCATGACGTGAGAATTTTTAAAAAATTACTTTGAAAATGGCGTAAAAATTGGTATAATTAGGGTCTTTTTATAAATCTGGTTTTGCCATCGGCTCATCCTCACATTCTTGGCGACCAGTTTTTTCTTGCAAATACTTTATCATTTAATGAATTCAAGAGAGAATTATCATGGTTGTTATTCGTCTAGCTCGTGGCGGTTCAAAAAAACGCCCATTCTACCAAATCGTTGTTGCAGACAAGCGCGCGTCTCGTGACGGTCGCCACATTGAGCGTATCGGTTTCTTTAACCCATTGGCTCGTGGTCAGGAAGAAGCGTTTCGCATTGACCAAGACGCTTATAATGCGTGGATTGGTAAAGGGGCTCAGCCTTCTGACCGTGTTGCTCAACTGGTTAAGGCCAGCAACAAAGCGTAATCGCTGACATTTTGTGTCGGTTTGTGTGTCTCTTATCATTGATTGATGAGTGTCATGCAGACCGATTTTTATTTATCTCTGTTAAGGCGTGTCGAATTTTGATATTTGCCATGAAAAATGAGAAAAATTGCACGTTTTTCAAGGATTTTGACGATGAAAAACAATCTGACCACTTAAATCAGGTAAATTTTTAAAATTTGGTTCTGGTTTAAAAAGTATGCTATTAAGAAAACCGTTCGTGGTGAGCTTGGGAAACCTAACGGTTTTCCGACCCGCAGGCAAGCTCAGGGCGAGCGGAAAACCTAGTTCAGCATACTTTTTAGACTACTACCTAAAATTTTAACTTAACTTTTTAAAATTAAGTGGTTGGATAGCCATTTTTCATGCAAAAATTAATTTAAAGTGTTAAGCTTTTACCTTATTTTATAAAATGTTATCAATGTTCAACATACCCTAAATAAGTCAAAACTCTCATCTACCTTGCAAGCATTTATTTTTATTATTTAAAACGCCATGACAACATCGCCCAATCCCGACTCGCTCATCCAAATTGCTACCCTAAAAAAACCTTATGGCATTAAGGGCTGGCTGTGGGTATTTAGCTTGACTGACAACCGCTCGGACATCTTTGACATGCCCCATTGGTACATGAGGACAGCACTCGGTTTTCGTCCTTTGACAGTCAGTGACTGGCGAGAACAGGGGGCAGGGTTGGTGGCAAGTTTTAAGGAAGTGCCTGACCGTAACGTGGCAGAGACCATGAATGGCATGAGCGTTTGGGTGGATAAATCAAACTTGCCCGCTTTGGATGACGATGAGTATTATTGGTCGGATTTGGTGGGATTGACAGTCGTCAATGAAGAAGGCGATAATTTGGGCATCATCAAAGAGATGTTTGAGACGTCCGCTCATGCCATCATCTCGGTCAAGCCGACGGTACAGAGCGTGGATGGCGAAGACAGGCTTATCCCGTGGCATAGCGACATCGTCCTTAATGTGGATTTGGATGCCAAAACCATGCTTGTGGCATGGGGCAAGGACTATTAAGCCATGGCACTCAAAATCACAACCGACTGTATCAACTGCGATGTGTGTGAGCCTGTCTGTCCCAATGAAGCCATATCCGCAGGGGATGACATCTATGTCATCAATCCCGACCTATGCACCGAATGTGTGGGGCATTATGACACGCCCCAATGCGTGGACATCTGCCCTGTGGACTGTATTCCCAAAGACCCTGATTATGACGAGAGCGAAGATGAGCTACTTGCTAAATATCACAAAATTACCAACAGCTAGATAAAGGCGATATGGCTACAAAACTTTAAAATTACCACAAATCTATGATGTATGAATGTAGAGAGCTGGCTCTACGCACCTATAAAGATAGTGTACTAACCAAGGGCGTGTTCAACAAGCCCCTACAAATCTGTGGTAAATATTAAGCTCATTAAGCATGATTATTTATCGCTTTTCTTGTTATAAAACAGGAACATCTCATCCATGATGAAAACCCTAAGACATTTTTATTTTGACATATTTTTTACCATCGTCTGCTTGATTGGGGCGGCGTACTGGGGATTTACGCACGGTGGTACGTCCGCCATGCTCTCAGCACTGTTTATTACAATGGTGCTGGCACTGATGGAAATCTCATTGTCCTTTGATAATGCGGTGGTCAATGCGTCCGTCTTAAAGCATTGGGATAAGTTTTGGAAAACGATTTTCTTAACCGTAGGTATGCTCATCGCTGTCTTTGGTATGCGACTGGTGTTTCCCATTGTCATCGTGGCGGTAACGGCAGACATGGGTATGAAAGAAGTGGTGGATTTGGCACTTAACAATCCCACAGAATACTCCGCCAAGCTCATGGCACATCACGCCGAGATTGCCGCGTTTGGTGGTATGTTCCTACTCCTTGTCTTTTTGAACTTTGTGTTTGATGACAAAGACATTCATTGGTTTGGCTGGCTTGAAAAACGCCTTGCCAAATTTGGCAAAGTCGATGCCATGAGTGTGTTTGTGGCGATTGTGATTTTGATGACATCTTTGTCGTGGGTAGATGAAGTACATGAACCTGCTGTTCTTATGGCGGGCGTGTGGGGTATTCTGATTTATATGGGCGTAAACGTGCTATCCACTTTCTTAGAAGGCGATGATGACGATGACAAAATGGACGGCAACGAAGTGGCAGGGGCGATTGCCAAAGGCGGTATTGCGGGCTTTTTATATCTAGAAGTGCTGGACGCATCATTTAGCTTTGACGGGGTGATTGGGGCGTTTGCCATTACCAATGACGTGGTCATCATCATGATTGGTCTTGCCATTGGGGCGATGTTTGTGCGTTCGATGACGATTTTCTTGGTCGAAAAAGGCACGCTTGATGAGTTTGTGTACCTAGAACATGGGGCTCATTATGCCATTGGGGCGTTGGCGATTATCATGCTTATCTCGATGAAATTTCATGTGCCTGAGATTATCACGGGGCTTATCGGGGTTGCCTTTATCGTGGCGTCGGTGATAGCTTCCATTCGCTATCGCAAAAATAATTCGCCTGAGTCTATCTCCAAGCAGTGATAAGCCACACTTAGCACAAATAATGCCATAAAACAGCAAAACCGCTTGTACTCTGTGCGTATCGTTGCTAAGATACGCCCTACTTCATTTTCATCACAAATAAGGTATCATCATGACCCAATCCACCCAAACCGCCCAAATGTGGGGCGGACGCTTTACCGAAGCCACCGACCGTTTTGTCGCCGAATTTACCGCTTCGGTCAATTTTGACAAACGCATGGCAAACCAAGACATACAAGGCTCTATCGCCCACGCCACCATGCTTGGGCAGTGCGGTATCATCACCGCCGATGAAAGTCGTCAAATCGTGGACGGACTCACCCAAATCAAAGGCGAGATTGAGCGTGGCGAATTTGAATGGCGTGTGGAGCTAGAAGACGTTCATATGAATGTGGAGAGTCGCTTGACCGCCTTGATTGGCGATGTCGGCAAAAAACTGCACACAGGGCGTAGCCGTAACGACCAAGTGGCGACCGACATTCGCCTGTATCTAAGAGACGAAACCGACAAAATCATCGCCTTGATTGGCAAATTACAAAACGGTCTGCTTGATTTGGCAAGCAAACACACCACGACCATCATGCCCGGCTTTACGCATTTGCAGACCGCCCAACCTGTGAGTTTTGCTCATCATGTCATGGCGTGGTTTGAGATGCTTTGCCGTGATAGCGAGCGTTTTGCCCAAACTCGCACTCGCATTAACCAAATGCCCCTAGGCTCGGCGGCCTTGGCAGGGACGACTTACCCCATTGACCGCACCATCACCGCTCGCCTGCTTGGCTTTGACGGCATTTGTGAAAACTCGCTCGATGCGGTGTCTGACCGTGATTTTGCCATTGAATTTACCGCCAACGCCAGCATTTTGATGATGCACCTATCTCGCATGAGTGAAGAGCTGATTTTGTGGATGTCGGCACAGTTTGGCTTTATTCATATTCCTGACCGCTTTTGCACGGGGTCGTCTATCATGCCCCAAAAGAAAAATCCTGACGTGCCAGAGCTTGTGCGTGGCAAGACCGCTCGTGTGTTCGGACAGCTCACCACCCTGCTTACGCTCATGAAAAATCAGCCCCTAGCGTACAATAAGGACAATCAAGAAGATAAAGAACCACTCTTTGACTGTGTGGATACGCTGACAGGCTCGCTCATCGCCTTTGCCGATATGCTCCCAAACATCACGCCAAACGCAGAAAATATGCGTACCGCCACGATGAAAGGCTATGCCACAGCGACTGATTTGGCGGATTATTTGGTCAAAAAAGGCTTGCCGTTTCGTGATGCTCATGAAGTGGTTGGGAGTGCGGTGGCACTTGGCGTGGCAAAAGGCGTGGATTTGAGTGAACTTAGCCTTGATGAGTTAAAGGCGTTTAGTCCGCTCATTGGCGATGATGTCTTTGACTGCCTAACCCTAGAAGGCTCGCTAAATGCCCGTAATCATATCGGGGGTACTGCCCCAGAGCAGGTAGTGAAGGCGATTGAGCGGGGCGTGGGAAGATTAAAGGTTGATTAAGCTGATTAAACCATTACCCCAATTTGGCATATTCATCATCAAAAAGATGTGCTAAAATTGGGGTGATATTTTAATAAGGACAAGCCATGACAACACTTACCCTGCATATTCCTGATGATTTATCCAAACAAGCTCGTGAAATTGGGCTATTAAATGAACAATCCATATTACAAGCCTTTCGCCAATTCCTTGACCAAAAACAATCCAAACAACGCACGCTTGGCGGAGCAGAAGGCTTGGTAAGCTATATGGCGGACGATTTTAATGAGCCGTTAGATGAATTTGGGGATTATATGTGATGCGTGGTTATTTATTAGACACCCAAGCGATTATATGGCTATTGAGCGAGCCTGATAAATTATCCAATAAAGCCAAACAAATCATTCAAAATCCCAACAATCCCCTATATTATAGCCTGCTTAGCATGAATGAGATTGCCATCAAAGCAAGCATTGGTAAACTTATCATTGATGACAATTGGCAAGATATTTTTGAAAAACTATTGGCACAAAAAAACATTGTCAAATTAGACATGACATGGGATACGATAAAAATTTTACAAAACCTACCTTTTTATCATAAAGACCCTTTTGATAGAATGCTAATCTCTCACGCAATCGCCAATGACCTTGCGTTTATCAGCTCTGACGGGCATTGTGCCAGTTATGATTTAATGGTGGTTTGGTAGTTAAAATTGATTGGTGTGAAGCATACCCCTTGACAACCCCCAACTTTTCATTTACCATAGATTTTTATTTTTGTAATTATCGCACAATGACACAATTACCCTTTTTACCTACTGTTTTGACAGATAAAGCACACACTTTATCTGCAACCATTTGCATTTGCTACCCCAAACTAGGAGTGGCAAGTTAGGTCGTGCGTGTACGTTTAACTTAGAACCACTCAAATTTTTGGGTGGTTTTTTTATTGGAGTTTTTTTTATGAAAAAAGTCATTTCTTTATTTAAAAGAGATTATGAAGGCACTCGCCAAGTCTATGATGACGTGGTGGCAGGAGCCGAATGGGTTGTGCAAGGCGAAGGCGTGGCAACGGTCAAAATAGACGGCACGTCCACGCTCGTCCAAGACGGCAAACTCTACAAACGTTATGATGCCAAAAAAGGCAAAACCCCGCCAGACGGCTTTATTCCCGCCCAAGAGCCTGACAGCATTACAGGACATTGGCCAGGCTGGGTAGCCGTACAAGACGACAACCCTGCTGACCGTTGGCATAATGAAGCCTTTGCCGACTTTGACGGAGCGGACGGCACTTATGAGCTTATCGGCCCAAAAGTACAAGGCAATCCGCACAACCGCCCCAAACATGAGCTTGTCAAACATGGCGATTGGCGATTTGATGACGAACCGCCAAGAGATTTTGACGGCTTAAAGGCATGGTTTGAAACCCATGTGGTCGAAGGCGTGGTATGGCATAGGGACAATGGCGACATGGTCAAAATCAAACGCCGTGATTTTGGGCTTAAATGGCCTGTTAAGGCGTGATTGGCAAATTGGGCTGATTTTTGAAGGGGTTTAGTCCTTATCAAGGGGGGTGTAATTTATCCACGACACCCCTTGACAACCCCAAATCCGCCCCCACATTTGCTATAATATCCTTTTTACTTTGGAAAAAATCATGGAAATCTTTAACCCCAAAGCCAATTTGGTTTTTTGTCGCAAATACCAAGAAAATCTGCCAAAAATGCCCAATCCACCCTTCCCCAATGCCAAAGGCGAAGAATTGCAAAACACCGTTTCACAAAAGGCGTGGAGCGAATGGCTAGAATTACAAACCATGCTTATCAACGAAAAACACCTAAGCATGGTGGACAAAGATGCCAAAAAATTCATCGCCGAACAACGTGAATTATTCTTAGACAATGGCGATTACGAACGCCCAGCAGGGTTTAAGCCCAAAGATAGTTAACTTTGTACTAAATTTATTTAAGTATAAAAAATCGGACTTAGTGTCCGATTTTGTTTTTTTGATTAAAAAGAAATTAGCACGCCACACCGATAATCCATTCACTCTTATCATTGGTGCTTTTATCTAGGTCTGCACGGCGAACCAACGGCTCGGTACAACCTTTGGGAGCGATATAGTCGGTTGCCACCTTGGTTGCTGTATCGGGCATGATGGGCGTGCCGTCTGCCGTGCGTACATGGATATAAAAGGGCTGTTCTAAGGGGATAACATAGCTATCAAGCAGATAAATCTTGTCCTGATACACCACTTTATCATGATAATCCTTAAAATGGAGCATACCCACACCGTCCACATAGGTATCAGGGCTGAGTGGCTCGTTGGTCTTTTTGGTGTTTGCCATGACCAGTAGCGATGGCATGGCAGACGGCGTGGCAGGTGTGCTGGCACAACCAACCAGTACCCCTGCCATGATGAGAGTTGATAATAATTTTTTCATCATTTCTCCTTTTGTCCTTTGAATCTTTTAACCTTTATAAGCATATTTTGGGTCACAGGCGGCGGTAAATAGCACGTCCGTTGATGAGTTAAGAGCGGTCTCTGCCGAGTCTTGTACCACACCGATGATAAAGCCGATGGCAACGACCTGCATGGCGATGTCGTTGGAGATATTAAACAGTCCGCACGCCAATGGGATGAGCAACAGTGAGCCACCTGCCACACCTGATGCACCGCAAGCACTGACCGCCCCAACGATGGCAAGAAGCAAGGCTTGAAAAAAGCTGACTTCCACACCAAGGGTATGGACGGCAGCTAAGGTTAGAATGTTGATGGTGATGGCAGCTCCCGCCATGTTGATGGTTGCCCCCAGTGGAATGGTGAGCGAGTAAGTATCTTCGTTAAGTCCCAGTTTTTTGGCAAGATTCATATTCACTGGAATGTTGGCAGCAGATGAGCGAGTAAAAAATGCTGTTACCCCTGATTCACGCAGACAGGCGATGACCAATGGGTAGGGGTTTTTACGAGTTTTGATAAAAACGATGATGGGATTGACCACCAAAGCAATGAACAACATGGCCCCAACCAATATCATAAGCAGTTTGGCATAGCTTGCCAGACCATCCAGACCTGTCTCTGCCACGGTCTTAGAGACCAGCCCCAAGATGCCAAAAGGAGCTATCGCCACAATCCATTTGACCACCGCTGAGACAGCATTTGAGATGTCATGCACGACGGTTTTTGTTGTCTCTGTGGCATAACGTAGCCCAAGACCGATCAGCACCGACCATGTTAAGATGCCTAAATAATTGGCATTGCTAAGGGCGGTTATGGGATTGGCGACCAGATTCATGAGTAGATTTTTTAGAACATCACGCAAGGATTGTGGTGCGGATTGCTCTACTGCTTGTATGTCAGTTAAACCCACAAGTTCAATAGGAAAAGCAAAACTTGCCAATACAGCTGTCAAGGCGGCACTAAATGTGCCAACCACGTACAATAACATGACAGGTCTCACCTTAGCATCACTGCTACTTTTAAACCCTGCCACAGCAGAGAGCACCAAGGCAAACACCAATATCGGAGCGACCGCCTTTAATGCCCCAACAAACACATCGCCCAGCACCCCAAGCGACATGCCAACATCTTTGGCAACACTGCCAATCAATACGCCCAATACCAAGGCAATCAAAATAAGTGGCACAAGCCCCATACGCATGTATGCATTCACAAGTTGACGCATGAATCATTCCTTATTAATAAACACTTGTCAAATCACAAGATGATAAGATTACAAAATGTGATAACTATACCACTTTTTGTAATCAAAGTGTTAATGAATTTTCCTTTCGCTAATAATTCTCAAAGGTTAAAAAACGACCATGCACAGATGGTCGTTTTGAGTGATGGACTGTGGGGGGTTAGTCTGCTTGCCCCACTAAGTAACGCATGAGCATGGGGACGGGGCGACCGCTTGCTCCTTTGTTATCACCGCCTGACCACGCTGTACCTGCAATGTCTAAGTGAGCCCATGCTTGACCTTCTTTGATAAAACGCTTTAAAAAACACGCTGCCGTAATAGAGCCACCTTCACGACCTCCGATATTTTGCACATCTGCAAAGCCAGATTTTAGCTGTTCATCATAGGCATCATCTAGGGGCATTTGCCATACCAAATCACCTGTATACTCACCTGCTTCTTCTAGGGCAAGCAGAGTATCTTCATCATTTGTGTATAATCCTGAACGCACCGAACCCAAGGCAATCACGCACGCTCCTGTCAAGGTCGCCGCATCGATGATGGTGCGTGGCTTGTAGTTGTCTTGGACATAGCACAGAGCATCACACAAGACAAGGCGACCTTCGGCATCGGTGTTTAGAATCTCAACACTCATGCCGTTCATGGCGGTCACGATGTCTGATGGGCGAGTTGCTTTGCCTGATGGCATGTTCTCAGCACAGGCAAGCACCACGACCATGTCCAGTGGCAGGCGAGCTTCACACACCGCTTTGATGGTGCCAAGCATGGCAGCTGCTCCGCCCATGTCATATTTCATCTCATCCATGCCTGCTGATGGTTTTAGTGAGATACCGCCTGTGTCAAAGGTAATGCCTTTGCCGACTAGGGCGATGGGGTCTTTTAGCTTGCTTTTTTTCTTGCCTGATTTGCCGTGGTATTCGATGATTGCCAGCTTGCCTTCGTTATCAGAGCCTTGTGAGACTGCCAAGAAACAGCCCATGCCCAGTTTTTTCATCTCTTTTTCGCCAAGCACGCTCACGCTGACCACGTCTTTGTAGTCTTTGCCCAGTTTTTCGGCAACTTTGGCAAGCTCGGCAGGGGTCATGATGTTGGGGGCGTCATTGGCGACATCACGAGCCAAACTCTGCCCGATGTGCGTGGCAGTGGCGATGGCTAGGGCGTTTTCGTAGTCGGCTTTGACATCTTTGGTGTTGATAAATTCAACAGCAGATAGGGCGATTTTGTCACCTTTTTTGGATTTGTAGGGTTCAAAGCGGTATTCGGCATGCAGTAGGGCATTGACAAACTGTCCAAAGTGCTTTTGGCAAATGACATCGCCCCACGCCACCACCGCAGATTTGCTGTTTTTGATGGTGTTAAAGGTGGCTTTGCCCAGTTTTGGCATTTGGTTGGCAAGTTTGTCCAGCGAGCCTGTACCAATCACGCTGATGACATGCCCGTCATCAATGCCATAATCCGTCACGCTCTCACCGACCGAGCCTTTAAAGCCGCTGGCTTTGATGAGTGCATTGGCACGGTCTAAGTGACCGCTGTCAAGGTTGCCCAAAATCTTGGCATCGCTGTCGGCAAAGACGATCAGATGGGGCTGGGTTTTGGTTTTTTTGGGGCTAAGCTTGTCGCTGACGCTTAGGTTTAGGGTAGATACAGACATACAAACTCCTTGTTTGTGAGTGGGGAAGGGATTGTTTAAATATTAGCATATTTTTGGGGGTTTGGGCATGGGTTGGATGATTGATTACAAAAAAGATGGATGGGATGACACGACTAAACAAACTAGGATGGATTAAGGATGGATTGATTGAGAATAGATGGCTTGGTTTATTAAATAGACTTCTTTCCAAACCCTGATTTTTATGGATTTTTAAAAACTTCAACCCCAATACTTATAAGGGTTTATTTTTAGTTTGGAAAGAGATTTAATAGCATTTTCTATGATACAAGTGATGACATATTTGCAATGCAGTAAAAAATAGAGATAATGAGTGGTGCTTATCAACTTTATAAAAATTCTATTTTAGGATAATTTGGACAACCATACGCCAACCCCTAACTTTAACTTTAATCATCAAAGGAGCTGCGATGATGACTGTGACACCGACATATAAATTTGTATCCAAATTTGCAATCAAGCCCATAACTTTATCAGTGCTGACATTATCAATGCTGCCCCTGTTTGCTGGGTACGCCCATTCGGCACCCTTGTACATGGATTATGTCGTCAAAAATCCCCAATACGAAAGCCATATGCCCTACGACACCATTCATGGCGTGATGGGCGAAGATGGCAAGGTCATCGTTCCTGCGATTTATGAGTCCGTCAAGCTAACATACGATGGTGACCGAACCTATCTGTTGGGGGTTAATCCCTATGCCACAGAGCAGGTTATTCATCGATTTGATGAGGCAGGTCATAAGATTGAGACGCTTGATAATCATTCAATGGGCGGGGGTGTGATGATACTGCCCTTTACGCTTGAACCGAATGAGGGGGCTAGTGACGACAGTAAGAAGTTTTTTGAAGAGATGGAGTCAATATTTGAAGAGCGAACTGCCCATTTGTCTGATGATAGCGAATCGGAGAAAAAGGCTATCGCTCGGAATCTATTTTTTGAGATGGTGACCAAAAACAGCCATTTGGTCAATCATGCCACAGGCGAGAGAGTGGATTTGTCCGATAAGGACATCGCCCAGTTACAGCTCATGCTTTTGGATAATGAATTAAAACACCAAATCATCCCCGCCCGCAGTACAAAAAATAACCTATGGGGCTATGTCAATCCCCAAGCCCAGTGGGTCATCGAGCCGATGTATGACAGTATCAATGGCGTGTCTAGCGACTGGCAAATAATTGATGATTTTGATGAGATATTGGGCGTGTATAGAAATGAAGACCCAGAAAAAGAAGATTTTGGGTGTATGGGTTTGATTGACATTCATGGTAAAAAGCGTGGCGATGTGTTTAGGAATATGTATTACTCGCACGAGGGTTATGCCATTGCCACGTCATGCCAACGTGGGGTGAATGAGTGGGAGTCTGATTATAAAGGTATTATCAATCAGCATGGACAGTGGCTCGTCAAACTGCATGGTGATTTAAAGGTGCGAACATTGCCTGATAAAGATGGTTATTTTGTGGTTGAAAACAGCAAAACTGATAAAGAAGGTATCATGCACATCTTAGGCAAATGGATAATCCCTGCCGAGTACTATTTTCCCAACATAAGCATCAGTCACAATCACCAATCTGCCGTTGATTTGCCTTTGTTTGACACCCAAGAACTTATCGCTGTCAAAAAAGACGAGCAAGACAGCCATTATGGGTTCATGAACAAAGATGGGGTGTGGGTGATGGATGATGTTCTGCCTGTTGGCGAGACGGTGTTTTATGACATGAACAGTTACCGCTTTGATGAGCATGGCTTTGCCTATGGGCGACTGGCGGGGGCGTGTGATTGCCGTGTGGTGTTTGATGTGCAGGGCAGGCAGGTCTTTACTCATCAGGGCAATTATGGCGACTTTAACGAACAAGGCTATGCCCCCTTTGTGGCAGATGGCACGAACGTCATGCAAATCATTGACAAACATGGTCTGTTGAACAAAAGAGAACTACTCGCTATGACTAAGCCCAGACTCATGCTAAATGATAAGCAATACAAAAGACTTAAACCCATTCTACTTGAAATTGGATTATATGACAAACCCAACTTACGAAAGACTGTAGAAGGTGTATTGTATCGAATGAAAGTAGGCTTACCATGGCGAGACCTACCCAAATATTTTGGGAAACACAATACAGTTTACAAAGCTTTCAACCGTTGGTCAGCCAATAACAAGCTCATTTTACTGTTTAACAAAGTAATAGACCAACCAGGCATGGAATGGGTCTTTATTGATGGTAGCCACATCAAAGCCCATCATTGGATTGCTTACTATTTGATTTTCGTGGAATGTTTGCATGCGTTTTTTTCTTCAACATACGCACGAAAATCCTGTGAATCATAGCCTTTATCAGCACTTAGCATGACAACATTGGTTAAATCAACTTTATCTACCAAGTCTTTTGCCATTTTGATGTCATGGGTTGTGCCATCAGTGATGATAAAGGTAATTGGATTACCATGAACATCAACGGCTAAATGTATTTTAGTTGTATTACCCCCATGACTTTTAGCAATCGCTTGGTCTTTAGGGTTTGCTCCACTGCTATGTTGCCCATATGGACTGGTATTTATATAAGTTTCGGCATTTAGTCGAAAACGCTTTTTGCAGAATTAAAGATTATCGAGCGATTGCCACACGCTTTGATAAGCTAAAAAGAAACTTTGAAAATAATGTGGCTCTAGCCTTTGCTTATCAATGGCTTAAGATATGAATGTTCAACAGACTCTAATAGCACCTTTTTAGAACCTGCCTGTGGCACAGATAATTTTTTGGCAGAAATTCTCAGGCGAAAACTTGCGACCGCCCTAAGACGCTCCCAAATCAACAAAAGCCAAAAATCTCCCAAATATTCAAAATCTGATTATGAAAGAAATGCCATTTATGCCATATCATCAATTTATGGCATTGAGCTTTTGGCGGATAATTGTGATGAGTGCCGTCGCCGATTGCCAGATTTATTCCTAGACCATTACCAAAGCCATTAGACCCCTTTCCAAACCAA